>NZ_JAVDVV010000002.1:0-421567 GCF_031457035.1 Methylobacterium sp. BE186 | reverse complement strand
AAGGACGGTCGCGACGGCGAGCCGGGGGAGCAGGGCCCGCCTGGGAAGGACGGCGCCGACGGCCGAGATGGCGTGGACGGGAAGGACGGAGCGCAGGGAGTTCCGGGCCGCGACGGCGAGCCGGGGGAGCAAGGTCCGCCTGGGAAGGACGGTGCCGACGGCCGCGACGGCGTCGATGGTCGGCCGGGAGAGCCGGGCAAGGACGGTCGCGACGGCGAGCCGGGGGAGCAAGGTCCGCCCGGGAAGGACGGTGCCGACGGCCGCGATGGCCTCGATGGTCGGCCGGGAGAGCCGGGCAAGGATGGCCGCGACGGCGAGCCGGGGGAGCAAGGGCCGCCTGGAAAGGACGGTGCCGACGGCCGCGATGGCGTCGATGGCCGGCCGGGCGAGCCGGGCAAGGACGGTCGCGACGGCGAGCCGGGGGAGCAGGGCCCGCCTGGGAAGGACGGCGCCGACGGCCGAGATGGCGTGGACGGGAAGGACGGAGCGCATGGGGCTCCGGGCCGTGACGGCGTGGATGGGAAGGACGGAGCGCATGGGGCTCCGGGCCGTGACGGCGTGGATGGGAAGGACGGTCAGGATGGTCGCGATGGCGTGGACGGGAAGGACGGAGCGCATGGGGCTCCGGGCCGTGACGGCGTGGATGGGAAGGACGGTCAGGATGGTCGCGACGGTGTCGGCCTTGCCTCCGCGCTGATTGACCGTTCCGGAGAGCTGGTGGTGACGCTCACGAACGGCGAGACCCGGGAGCTTGGCGCTGTTGTCGGACGTGACGGGCGGGATGGTCGCGATGGCGTCGATGGCGCTCCCGGCCGAGACGGCGAACGCGGCGCTGACGGTCTCGGCTTCGAGGACATGGACGAGACCCTTGAGGACGGCGGGCGCACCATCGTCCGCCGCTATCGCCGCGGAGACGAGGTCAAGGAGTTCCGGCACGCCCTGAGCGTCCCGCTCGACCGGGGCGTCTACAAGGCGGGAGAGACATACAAGCCAGGCGACGGCGTCACCTGGGGCGGCTCATGGTGGCTCGCGCAGAAGGAGACCAGCGCCCGGCCTGGCGAGAGCGACGATTGGCGCCTCGCTGTGAAGCGCGGGCGCGATGGCCGGGATGGCAAGGACGGCGAGCGTGGGCCACAGGGCAGACAGGGCGAGGCCGGCCGAGACTTGACGCAGATCGGCGCCGACGGAGCGAAGTGGCGATGAGCGTCAGCATTCGATGAGCGTCAGCATTATCACACCCGCCACGGCCAAACGTCTCACGACGCCCGCCAACGTGCGTGGCGATCTCGGTCTCGCTGCGACCGTGCCGCCTGACGCCCAGCTCAATCGCTGGATCGACCAAGCCTCGGCGCGCGTGGCGAGCTACTGCCGTCGGCCGTTCGGCCGAGAGACGGTGCGCGAGCGGATTGCGCTCTGCCTGTCGAGCGCCGCCGACGGCGGAGCCGGCCTCTTGCTCGACCGCTGGCCGGTGGTGCGCATCCTTGGGGTGACCGTAGACAGCGCAACTCTGTCGCAGGGAGCCTATGAGACGGACGCGAGCTCGGTGTTTCTGCTGCAGGACGGCCAGCAGGAGGGCTGGAGCGGCCGGATCGCGGTCGTGGACTACGAGGCCGGCTGGCTCCTGCCCAGCGAGACTCGCGGCGATCCACCGACCACCACCGCGCCCGACCTGCCCGCCGACGTCGAGGCGGCGGTGATCAAGCTCGTTGCCGCCGCGATCTCCGCGAACGGACGCGACACGATGATCAAGAGCGAGGACGTCGAGGGGATCGGCTCGACCTCCTGGTACGTGCAGGGCGCCACCGCCGCCCTGCCGCATCCGGAGGCCGAGGCGGCACTTGCCGGCTATCGGCGGCTGCTCTTCGCATGACGCCTGCTCAGTCCATCGCGGCGCTCGACCGCCAGATCGCGCAGCACGGCCAGGACGTGCAGCTGCGCGCCGCTGCGGCTGATCCGGATGCGGCTGGCGCGACGGTGCGCGCGTTCGTGCGCGGCTACCGACCGGAGGAGCTCGGGGGCGGTGTCCAGCAAGGCGACACGCTGATGATCCTCTCGCCCACGCATCTTGCAGCGGTGGAGACGATTGAGCGCGGCGACGGAGTTACCGTCGCCGGCCGCGCCCGCTACGTCGAGGTCGCCAACCCGGTCGTGCTGAACGACGTCGTGGTCCGGATCGAGTGCACGGTGCGCGGCTGATGGCGACCCGTACCTCCGTCCGCATCGACCCGGTTGCGCGCGACGTCGCCCTGATGCTCGACGACACCCTGTCGTCGCATGCTCAGGCAGCGTTGCTCGCGGAGGCCGCACGCGAGGCGCTCGGCGAGGCACAGGACACGAACCGGCAGGCCCTCGGCTACGTGCCGGAGCACGAGACCTTCGTCGACGGCTCGCGGCGCGACGATCTCGCGAACCTGACGCCTCGCAGCACGGTGACCTTCGAGTTCAAGCTGCTCACCGACATCGTCGGCTGGATCGACGAGCAGCTGATCATCCACTCGCCCGTGCGGACCGAGCGCTACGCCCGCAGCCATGTCTGGTTCGCGGACGATGTGGAGTTCGAAGCTTCCCGGACGCTGCCCGCGGCCGAGCAGTACGTCGTGCTCAACGCCCAGCCCTACGCCCGCAAGATCGAGCGCGGCCAGTCTTCGCAAGCGCCCGACGGCGTCTACGAGGGCGTGGCGACGCTGGCGAAGCGGCGGTTCGGCAACGTGGCCTATGTCGGCTTCAGCTACCGCTCGTTCCCGGGCGGCGCGGTGGGCCGGTGGGCGCAGACAGCGAGCGCCGCGGCGCTGGCGAAGAATGTCCGTGGTGGGCGCGTCGGCGCACGCCAGGACTGGCTGACGCGTCAGCCCGCCATCCTGATCGACCAGGGCCGCTGACATGCCGCTGAAGCTCGTCGTCGACGCTGTCGAGGCCCGCCTGGCCGACGGCTGGGACAAGTGCCCGATCTACGGGATCAACAAGCAGGGCGAGACGCCGAAAGGCGGCGACCCGTTCGTGCAGGTCTCGTACCCGGTGGCGAACGGCGAGCAGCTCACCGTCGGTGCGCCCGGCGAGAACATCTGGCGGGAGACCGGTACCTTCCGTCTCGTGATCAACAGCCGGCGCGGCCGCGGCGTGATCGAGGGCCTGACCTGGGCCGACGAGCTCGCCGCCCTATTCCGCGGCAAGGACTTCGGCGGCGTGCAGACCTTCGCGCCGTCTTCGCCGGTCATCGACGACCGTAACGAGGAGGGGATGTACTTCGTCCTCTCGCTCAGCGTCCCGTACCAGGCGGACATCATCGGCTGACGCCGAGCGCACTGACCTCGAAACCAGGAGACCACCATGGCTATTGCTTCGGGCAGTGGGCGTCGGATCGCCTATGTCGCCGAGACGGTGTTCGGCACCACGCCGGACACCCCGTCGTTCAAGACCTTCCGCTCGACCGGCGGTGGCCCGCGCACGAACAAGACGACGGGCACCTCCGACGAGATCCAGCCCGACCGCAACGTGCGAGACGAGTTCCAGCTCGGCCAGGACGTGGCCGGGGACTACAACTTCGAGCTCGCCTACGGGAACCTCGATGACCTCCTGGAGGGCGCGCTGTTCTCGGCCTGGGCGACGAACGTCCTCAAGAACGGCTCGAACCTGAAGAGCTTCACCCTCGAGGAGACGCTCGACCTGCAGGGCGCCTCCTCCTACTCGCGCTTCCTCGGCGCGGTGGTGAACACGCTCTCGCTGAGCATCGGCGCGCGCGCCAAGGTGACGGGCGCCGTCGGTATCATGGCGCAGAAGGAGACGCTCGACACCGCGATCGTCTCGGGCGCCACCTACGCCGCGCCTGGTACCGACCCGATCTCGACTGCCTCGGCGAACGTGGCGAACCTCACGCTCTCGGGCGTGACGCCGAACCCGAAGGTCCGCAGCCTCACCCTGGAGGTGAACAACAACCTTCGGACCCGTCCGCTCGTCGGCAACCTCTACACCGAGAGCTTCGGCTACGGGATGTGCGACGTGACCGGCACCCTCGAATGCTACTTCGAGAGCAACACGCTCTATGCGGCCGCTCTTGCGCACTCCGGCGGTGGCGCCCTGTCCTTCACGGTCGGGAACGCCGCGAACAAGAAGTACACCGTCCTGGTGCCGAAGCTGATCCTCGGCAACGCCGAACGTCGGCCGGGCGGGAACACCGACGACGTGATGGTCTCGATCCCGTTCCGCGGCGTCTACGACAGCACCGCGGCCTGCAGCCTTCAGATCACGAGGGCCGTGTCGTGAAGACGGTTCGCATCACGGCCGACTTCGACAGCTACCCCAACGGGAAGGATCGGCGGACCTTCACCAAGGGCGAGGAGCCGGAGCTGTCGAACGAGCATGCCGACCTGCTCATCGCAAAAGGCCTGGCCGAAGATCTCGCGCCGGCCGCCCGCCAGCCCGCCTCCAAGAAGAAGGACACGGACGCGTGAAGCTCTCCGCCATCAAGGTCGATTCCGCGCGGCTCGGACAGGGCCGCTGGATCGGCGAGATCCCCGAGATGGGCGATCTCCGCCTGAAGGTCCGCGGCATCGGCAACACCGAGTACCGCCGGCTGCAATCAAAGCTGTTCGACGCCGTGCCGCGCTCGAAGCGGGTGCACGGCCGCATCGACCCCGACGAGGTCGACCGCATCACGGCACAGTGCCTTCTCGATACCGTGCTGCTCGACTGGGAAGGCCTCACCGATGACAGCGGCGCCACCCTGCCCTACTCGCGGGACGTCGCCGAGCAGCTGCTCACCGACCCGGACTACGCCCGGTTTCGGCAGGCGGTGTCCTGGGCAGCGACGGTGGCGGCCGACGAGGTCGCCGGCAACGACGAGGCCGACCGGGGAAACTGACAGACGTGCTCCGCTGGCACCTCGAATGGGCCGAGCGCGCCGAGTGGCTGGCGGACCTCGCGGAGGAAGAGGGCGCGGTGCCGGCAGCGCTGCTCGCGCGGCCGGACCTGCCCGAGCATCTCACCTTCGTGTGGGACGCGTTCTGGGACCTGTCGAACGATCGCGCGCTCGGCTTCGGCGTCGTCGGCCCCATCCCGTGGTCGTCGATCGACCGCTATGCCGGGCGCGTTGGCGTCTCGGACCCTGAGGAGTTCGAGCGCCTCTCCCGCTTGATCCGCGCCATGGACACCGTGTGGCGCGAGCGGATGCGCGAGGACATGAAGACGGCCGGCAACCCCTAGGCCAGCCGGCTTCGATCCCGCACCGCTGAAATCCGAGAGGCCCGTCGGCGACGGCCGGGCCCGCGAGGTCGTGCCATGGTCAGCCTCAACACGATCCGCACGATGACGGTCCGCTACATCTCCGAGGGCGCGGAGAAGATGCGGAGCGACGCGGATGCGGTGACAACGTCGCAGGAGCGGGTGGGCCAAGCGGCCAACCAGACCGCGACCGTCACGGAGCAGTCCGCCCGCCGGCAGCTGTCGGCCGCGACTGCCTACGATCGTCTCCGGCAGCAGATCGACGAGACCTACCGCGCGCAGCAGCGGCTCGACCGCGCGAGCGGCGTGATCGATCGCACCTTCAACCAGGGGCTGATCGACGCAGCGGAGCGTGAGCGGGCGCTGGCTATGGCCCGCGCTCGGTTCATGCCATCAGCCGCCAGCGAGAACGACAACCAGCCTGGGCGGCGCGGCCTGGACACCAATCAGCGCCGGGACCTGATGTACCAGGGCGGCGACGTGGTTGCCTCGCTCGGCTCCGGTGCCGGCCTCGGCACCGTCGCGTTCCAGCAGGGGCCACAGATCATCCAGGGGCTCGCCGCCGGCGAAGGCGGTCTGCGCGGCGGGCTGAAGGCGCTGGGCGAGAGCGCCCTTGGCCTAGTGACGCCCTTCACCGTGGGTACGGCGGCAGTGATTGGGATCGGCGCAGCCTTCACGGCCGCTGCTGTGGCTGCCTCGCGCGACCAGGACGCAATGGAGAAGGCGACGCGCGGGGTCGGCGCGGCTACGGGAGCCACGGTCTCGCAGATCGACGCGCTGGCTCGGGCCAGTTCGGAGGGCGGCAAGCTTTCGACCAGTGCAGCTCGGGAGTTAGTGTCCGGCTACGTCGCTACGGGGCAGTTGGCCCTGCCTGTGATTAGCGAGCTCACCCGGGCGACGTCGGAGTACGCACGCCTGACCTCGCAAGAGGTGCCCGCGGCCACGGCCGAACTCGCGCGGATGTTCTCCGAGCCGGCCAAGGGTGCGGACGACCTAGCGACGAAGATCGGTGGGCTCGACGATCGCACCCGGCAGCTGATCCAGACGCAAGTTGAGCAGGGCGATCGCTCTGCCGCGCAGCAGACGCTGGCCGACACCTTGAAGGCGTCGATTGATGCGAACGCGAGCAGTACTAGTCGCTGGGGCGCGGCGTGGGACATCGCGACGGCTGCGGCAGACCGGTATTGGGAAGCGGCGAAGAAGATCGCCGGGATCAAACTCGGGCTCATCCCGGAGGGCGCTCAGGAGGCGGCCGACCGGCTGAACAAGCGGGTCGACGACATCAACGAGCGACGCAAGGCGCTTGGCATGGAGCCGCTTGGCTTGGGTGATCGTCTCGTGCGGGAGCGCGACACCGCAGCGTTGGTTGCCGATACGGAGAAGCGTCAGGCGGATGCAAGGGCGGCAGAGGAACGTGCCAATACCGCAAGCCGCCTAGCGGGCGATATCGCGCGGCAGACCGACCCCAATTTCGCCCGGCTCTCCGAGCTTCGGAAGCAGCAGACCGACCTGAGCGCCGCTCTTGCCGACCCGCTGGCACGCAGCAAGCTCTCCGACTTTAGCCAGACCGAGACCGCGTACCTCGGCGTCAACCGGGCGATCGAAACGCTGACCGACTCCGCCGGCAAGCTGATTAGTCAGGAGGAGATGGCGCGTCGACAGGACCAGCTGCGGCTCGACGCCATCAACGCGAAGACCGAGGCCGAGAAGCGCTCTGTGGCCGAGCGGCAGAAGGCGTTCGACCTGATCGGCAAGACCATCACGCCGGGCGACGCCCGCGGGCAGATCCAGCGGGCCGGGACGCTCGCTGCGGCCGCCGAGGCAGGCAAGGGCGGCGGCAAATCCGATAGCGACAGCCGCGACGACTTCGACCGCGCAGTGCGCTCGCAGGAAGATCGCATCCGCCGACAGCAGCAGGAGGCTGAGACCTTCGGCCTGGGCGCCGCCGCCGTCGCCCGGTACCGAGTCGAGCAGGAGTTGCTGACCGCCGCCAAGCGTGCGGACCGCGAGATCACGCCGGAGCTCTCTGCGCAGATCCGGGGCTACGCCGATCAGGCGGCGGCCGCGGCCGAGCGGATGGACGACCTGCGCGAGAAGATGCGCTTCGACGACGCCGTGCGCGGCGCCGGCCGGGATGGGCTCGGCGGCTTCCTGCGCGACATCCGCCAGGGCGCGACGGCAGCCGATGCGATGGCGAACGCGGTCAACCGCATGGCCGACCGCCTGCTCGACCTCGCGTCGGACCAGATCTTCTCCTCGCTGTTCAGCGCGCGCGGCTCCGCGAACGGCGGCCTGCTGGGCAACCTGCTCGGCGGTGGCTCCGGGAGTGGCAGCCCGAGCTTCCTGGACTTCATCTCGGGCAACTTCTTCCCGAAGTTCGCGGTCGGTGGCTACACGGGCCCGGGCGGGCGCTTGGAGCCGGCCGGCGTGGTTCACCGGGGCGAGTACGTCTTCGATGCTGCCGCCGTGCGCCGGATCGGCCTCGCGCCGCTCGAGGCGATGCGGGCGGGCCTGCGCGGCTACGACGTGGGCGGGCCGGTCGGCGGTTGGACCGCGCAAGACATCGCGGCGGCTGGCGCAGGTGCCGGGAACGGCGGGGTCAAGGTCTCGATGCCGGTCTCCGTCACCATGCAGGGCTCGTCGGGCAACGCTGCCCAGGATCAGGCCCACGCAGAGCAGACCGCCAAGACTATGCGCCGCGAGATGGAAGGCGCCTTCGCGGGCTGGGCTCAGCGCGAGATGCGCCCGGGCGGAATGCTGCATCAGGCCGGCGCGCGTCGCTTCTAACCGGAGACCTCAGCACCCATGGATTCGAAGCCTCCGATCGATCGCAGCGCCGAACTCGCGCAGACCGGTGACGTGCCGATGCCGACCGCCGAGAACGAGCCTCTGTGCCTGTTCCGCCCCGGGCCGGGCATCGGAGCCGCGGACGTGGCCGAGATCACCCTCATGTTCCTGCTCGACATGAGCGGCAGCCCCTACAACCCGCCCCCCGGCGGGCTCCGCGACGTGGCGATGTCGGCCACGCGCGTCGCGCAGCTCTCGCCGAGCGCGCGGCAGTTCCTGAAGCCCGTCGCGTAAGGAGACCGCACGCATGGCACGTTCCAAGAAGTTCGTCGTGGCCGGGATGGCCGCGGGCCTGATTCCGCGCGGCACGCCGACCGCGCTGTTCTTCCGCGGGGTCGACCGCTTCGCCGACGCCCGTGGCACCATCGAGATCGAGGGCTCGGACGGCGAGAAGGTCGAGGCTCGCGTCGTGAACGCCGAGGCCGGCCGCCTCTTCGACCTCGCCAACCGCTACGCCGGGCAGAGCGTGTACGCGCAGGCCGGTCCCGCTCCGGTTGCCGGCTACACCGGAGCCTACACACCGGGCATGGTGGTCGGCGGCGCCAACGGCGCCACGGCGCTCTTCGATGCGCTCGAAGACGAGAGCGACCTGGCGGCGCTCGCCGTGACCGAGCCCTACACCGTGGTGATCGTGCAGTTGCCCGCGCCCGCGGCGCCGGGCGCCTGACGCCCGATGCCCTATCCGGCCTTCCCGACGCTCGGCAGGGGCACGTTCGGCCCGGTCGCGCCCGGGTCGAGCAAGCAGGTCGCGCCGGCCATCCTGACCGCGAACTTCGGGGGACGGTACTCGCAGCGTGCCGGCGACGGCATCAACCCGCTGCCGCGCGACTTCACCTACCGCTCCGCGATCCTGCCGTCCGCCGACATCCAGACCCTCGAGGACTTCCTCGGCGAGCGGGCCGGCTACAAGCCCTTCACCTTCCTGCCCCCGGGCGAGGCGGCCGCGCGCCAGTTCACCTGCGAGGAGTGGAGCGTCGACTACACGAGCGCCCTGTTCTGGACGCTCACGGCGACGTTCAAGGAGAACTTCGACCCGTGACGCAACCCAACGCCGCCCTCCGCCGGGCGGGGCAGTCGCTCACGCCCGGCGCCCTCGTCGCGCTCTACGTGATCGACCTGTCGCCGCTTGGCGTGCCCCAGCAGTTCGCCTTCACGCCCTCGACGAAGAAGACGTCCGCCCTGCCGTTCCAGGGCATCCAGTACCAGCCGGTCGACGTGCGGTGCGAGGGCTTCGAGTACACCGGCAAGGGCGCGATGCCCCGGCCGAAGATCAGCGTCTCGAACGCCACGCGGCTGATGTCCTCGGCCTCGCTGCTCTACGACGACCTGATCGGCGCGAAGCTCATCCGCACGCGCACCTACACGCAGTTCCTGGACAACGGCGCGACACCTGATGCCGAGGCGGCCTACGCGCAGGACATCTTCTTCTTCGATCAGAAGACCCGGCACACGAAGCGGCTGATCGAGTGGGAGCTCGCCTCCGCGATGGACCAGGAGGGCCGCGCGCTGCCCGGTCGCCTGATCGTGCGCGAGATCTGCCTGTGGCGCTACCGGCGCTGGGACGCGGCGGCCGGGGCGTTCGACTACAGCCACGTGAAATGCCCCTACACCGGCGGGCAGGCCTACGACGCCGACGGCAATCCGACGACGCCAGACAAGGACACGCCCAGCCGTCACATCAACACCTGCTGCAAAGTCCGCTTCGGTGCGGCCGCGCAGCTGCCCTTCGGAGGATTCCCAGGTGTTGGCCGCGTTCGAGTTTGACAACGGACTGAACGACCGCTGGCGCCAGGCGGTCGACGCTCACAAGGCGCACGTCGCGCGCGAGTGGCCGCACGAGGCCGGCGGTGTGATCGACCAAGATGGGCGCTATCACGCCTGCACGAGCATCGCGGCGGACAAGATCGCGCACTTCGAGATCCACGAGGACGAGATGGAAGCGGTGTGCGGGCACCGGCCGGCCGCCATCCTGCACTCGCACTGCTCGAGCGAGGACGAGCAGGGGAAGATCGTCCCGCCCCAGGATTGCCCCTCGGCGCAGGACATGCGCTCGCAGATGGACTGGGCGGTGCCCTGGGGCATCTCGCTCGTGACCGAGGGCGGCGCCACGGACCCGTTCTGGTTCGGCGACCAGGTCGAGCGCCCTCCGCTGCTCGGCCGCCCGTTCCGCCACGGCGTCGATGACTGCTACAGCCTCGTGCGGGACTGGCACCGCCAGGTGGCGGGCATCGAGATCCCCGACTTCGTGCGCGATCCCGACTGGTGGGCGCCCCATGAGGGCGAGCCGCCGCTCGACCTCTACGCTCAAGGCTTCGAGCAGGCCGGGTTCGTTTGCGTCGAGCGCAGCCGCGGCAGCATCCTGCCGGGCGACTGCTTCATCTGCTCGGTGCGCTCGCCTGTGCTCAACCATGCTGGCGTCTACATCGGTGGCGGGCTGATCCTGCACCACCTCGCCGGCATGTGCTCAGGCCGCGACCCCGCAGCGGTGTGGCGGCCGAAGCTCGACTTCCTCGTCCGGCACCGCGATCTCCCGGAGGACTTCACATGCTCCGAACTGTGAGGCTCTACGGCTCGCTCGCGCGCGACTTCGGACCGTCGTTCAAGCTCGACGTGCGCTCGCTGGCCGAGGCCTGCCTCGCCCTCGGCAGCCAGATTCCTGGCTTTCGCAGGGCGATCGAGGAGGGCCGTTTCCGGGTCACCTGCGGCGCCTCCCGCGGCAAGGGGCTGCGGCTCGGCGAGGACCAGATCACCTTCGGGCTGCCGAAGGGCGATCTGCACATCGTGCCCGTCGCCTCGGCCGCGAAGTCGGGCGGCATCGGCAAGATCATCGTCGGCACGCTGATCGCGGCCGCCACGTGGTTCGTCGGAGGGCCCATGTGGCTCGTCGGCATGGGCGCCTCGCTCGCCCTCACCGGTGTCGCCAGCCTGCTGACGCCCAAGAAGAAGACCGAGAAGGAGCGCCGCAGCTACATGTTCGACGGCGGCAACAACACCTCGGATCAGGGCGGCTGCGTGCCGGTGCCGATCGGGCGCTGCATGCTGACCGGCATCACGATCTCGGCCGGCGTCACCACCGACTACGGCAACGGCCTTCCCACCGCCCGCATCTGATCGCTCGCGCCAGGGAAACCATGGGCAGCTTCAACCGAGACGAAGACGGGACCCCGGTCCCGGCTGAGGACTCGCGCGCGCTCGTCGAGGCCGCTAAGTCATCCGGCTCGAAGACCGGCGGCGGTGCCAGCGTCGCGAGGGACACGCTCTTCACCAACGCGACGGTGCGGCTCGTCGACCTGATCGGCGAGGGCGAGATCAACGGCATCGTCGGTGGCCTGAAAGGTGTCTACCTCAACAACACGCCCATCGAGAACGCCGACGGCTCGCGCAATTTCCAGGGCATCTCCGTCGACTCGCGGTCCGGTACGCCGGGCCAGACCTACATGCCCGGCTATCCGGACGTGGAGACGCCGCTCGACGTCGGCGTACAGGTCAAGAAGGCGCTTCCCGTCACCGCCACGGTGACCGACCCGAGCGCCAACCGGGCGCGCATCACGCTGCAGATCCCCTCGCTGCTCTACGCGGACAGCAAGGGGAACGTGAACGCGTGGCGCATCGATTTCCTGATCCAGGCCCGGTACTCGGGCGGCCCCTGGGTCAACCAGCTCGGCGCCCTGGCCGTCCAGGGCAAGGCATCCTCGGCCTTCTTCCCGAGCTACGAGATCGACCTTCCCCGAAACCCCAGCGGCGCGTCGGCGCCCTGGCAGATCCAGGTGGTGCGCCTCTCGGATGACACCGAGACCTCGAACACGCAGTTCCCGAACATGCAGTTCGCGAGCGACCTGATCTATCAGTCGCTCACCACGATCGTGGACGCGAAGTTCACCTACCCGAACTCGGCGATTGTCGGCATCACGGCGGATGCCAGCCAGTTCGGCTCGAGCCTGCCCCAGCGGCAGTACCTCGTGGACGGCATCAGGATGCGCGTCCCGGCGAACTACGACCCGGTCGCCCGGACCTATGCCGGCATCTGGGACGGGACCTTCAAGGAGGCTTGGTGCAACAACCCGGCCTGGGTCCTGTACATGCTGCTCGAGAACGATCGCTTCGGTCTCGGCCAGCTGATCGACGTCTCGGCCATCGACAAGTGGTCGCTCTACCAGATCGCTGCCTACTGCGACGGGCCCGTGCCGGACGGCCGGGGCGGGCAGGAGCCGCGGTTCACCTTCAACGGGGTGATCGCCGAGCAGCAGGACGCCTTCGACCTGCTGGAGCTCGTCGCGCAGGTCTTCCGCGGCATGACCTACTGGTCGTCCGGTACGGTGACGGCGACCCAGGACCGGCCCGGCGACGTCAGGCTCCTCGTGACCGAGGCGAACGTCATCGAAGGCGAGTTCTCCTACGCCTCCTCCGGGCGGCAGGCGCGGCATACCGTTGCGATCGTCGCCTGGAACGACCCAACCGACCTCTACCGGACGAACTACGAGGTGGTGGAGGATCCCGCCGGCGTCGCGCGCTACGGCTACAACCCGACGAAGGTCGATCTCCTCGGTTGCACCTCGCGCGGCCAGGCGCATCGCGCCGGCCTCTGGACACTCTTGACCGAACTGCAGGAGACGCAGGTCCTCACCTACCACGCCGGCCTCGACCACGCGGTGGTGCGCCCGGGCGACCTGATCGCCGTGCAGGACCCGCAGATCGCGGCCGTCGACCTGTCCGGCCGCCTGCTCGCCGGATCCACCCAGACCGTGCTGCGGCTCGACCGCCCAGTGACGGTCGGCTCTGAGGCAACGGTTTCCGTGACGATGCCGGACGGCACCGTGGCTGAGCGCGGCGTGCAGCCGGCGACCGCGGCGACGGAGATCAGCCTTACCGGCGCGCTGCCGGCGGCCCCGGACCCGGCCGCCGTGTGGGTGGTCGCGACAACGCTCAAGCCGCAGCTCTTCCGCGTCATCTCGATCAAGGAGGACGAGCCGCACATCTACTCCGTGCAGGCCCTCCAGCACGAGCCCGGTAAGTACGCGACCGTCGACACCGGCGCTCCCTTCGAGGAGCTGCCGATCTCGAATTTCCCGTCAACGGTTCTGCCGCCCACGAACCTGTCGGTGATGGAGTCGGTCTATTACGAGCTGGGGCAGGCCAAGCAGGCGCTCACGCTCTCCTGGACCGCGGGCCAGCCGTTCAACTCGGTCGGCTACTACGTGACCGCCATCAAGCCCGATGGCGCGATCGTCACGCTGCCGCAGCGCGCCTCGGCGTCGGCCGACTTCACGGACGTGGCGGCCGGCACCTGGACCTTCATCGTCACGGCGATCGGCCTGACCCGCGCGGTCTCGGCGCCGGCGCAGATCACCTATGACGTGGTCGGCTGGGGCGGTCGCCAGATCGCGAAGGTGGTCAACCTCCGGGTGCTCGGCGGCGGGCAGACCTTCGTGGGCCGCGCCTGCACCGTTGAGTGGGACTACGAGTTCCCGGGCGGCTACGACGCCTATCCGATCCGGCCGGTGGCCTACGTCTACGACGCCAGCTCGGGCGCGCTCCTGCACCGCGAGATCCTTGCGCAGGGCGTGGATCAGTGGACCTATGCCTACGACACGAACGTGAACGAGGGCGGCCCGCGCCGGCAGTTCCGCGTGGCCGTCTCCGCCACGGACCCGGCGGGGGCGGAGGGCAACCAGACCTCGCTGCTCGTGAACAACCCGCCGCCGGCCCTGGTGAACTCGGACCTCGACTCCGCGCCGGGCTTCCTCTTCATCGCGATTGACCAGCCCTCCGACAAGGACTGGGTCGGCTACCTGCACTGGATCTCGGAGACCTCCGGGTTCGATCCGCTCGTGACGCCGCCGACGCTCGACGTCGGGAGCAACTTCACGAGCGTACCGCGCAGCAGCGGCACCTACTACGTGCGCTCGGCCGCCTACGATGCGTTCGGCAAGACGCCGGGCGAGCTGAACATCTCCGCGGAGGAGCCGGTCACGATCTCGGACGTGGCGTTCGATCCGACCGACCCGGGCATCCCGCAGGGGCTCGCGCTCACCACGGGAGTCGACGTCGCCCCGGACGGCACCGTGACGGGCTGGGTCAAGGGCACCTGGGACGCGATCACGACGGAGAACCTCGGCCTCTACGAAGTCGCCATGCGGGAGGGTACCGGCGGCTGGATCACGGTGGGATCCGTCGAGAAGGGAGTCCAGGAATTCAACCGCCGCGGCCTGGTCCCGGGCAGCTCGATCAGCGTGCGCGTGCGCTCGATCTCGGAGAACGGCTTCGGCATCTCCGGCTGGTCGACGGTCCAGACCATCACGGTGGCGCTCAACACGACGCCGCCCGGGCCGGCGACGAACCTCACCGGCAGCGCGGCCTCGCAGACCGCAACGCTGCGCTGGATGAACCCGGCGGCCAAGGATCTCGCCTACATCGAGGTGTGGGAGGGGGCGACGGACGTCCTCGCCAACGCGGCGCAGATCGGCTCCGCGACGCGGGACTATTTCGTGGGCTCGGGCCTGACCCCGGCCAGCACGCGCTACTACTGGGTCCGTCCGGTCAACACGTCCGGCTTCGCGGCCGCGAGCTTCACGGGCCCGCTCGCGCTGACCACCATCAAGATCGACGGCGTCTACATCGGCGACGACACGATCACCGCGACCCAGATCGCCGGCAAGACGATCACCGCCGATCAGATCGCCTCTCAGACCATCACGGCCGCCGAGATCAAGACCGGCACGATCACCGCCGACCAGATCAACATGGCGACCATCAAGCTGGGGCCGGACGGCATCCTGGTCGGCGATGGCACGCTGTCGAGCGTCTTCGCCGGGAGCAATTCCACCAAGATCAACGGGGGAGCAATTCTCGCCAACACGATCGGCGCGAACCTCCTGAAAATCGGCGTCCGCGGCATCACGGTCTCGGGGATCGAGTTCGCGATGGAGCGCAACGCGGCCGGCGCGCTGACCGGCAACCTGACCTGGACCGCCGGCAAGATCGTCTACGTGGACGACACGGGCGCGACCGTCTCGTCCGACATCGCGGCAGGCGCGGGCGCGATCAACGGTATCCGCTCCTACGTGTGGTGGTGCCGGCGGGCCGGCGTGAACACGGCCCTGCAATTCGCCAACGACACGAGCACGCCGTCCGTCGCCGCGACGATCAACAGCGACACTGACAACATCATCCTGTGCGTGTCCTCGGGCACCACGGGGCTCATGCCGATCTACGGCGGCACGATCATCGACGGCACCAAGATCACCACCCGGTCGATCGCCGCGGAGATGATCGCCTCGGACGCGATCCAGACCCGCCACATGACGGCCAAATCGATCAACGGCGACCGCATCTCGGCCGGCACGCTGAGTGCCGACACCATCAACGGCGGCACCATCACGGCGGGAGTGGGCATCTACGTCGGCAACGACCGCTTCGAGCTGCGGGCGCGTGGCGCCGCCTACCACCCGGACGGCTCGATCGCCCGCTACGGCGGCGCCATCGGCGTCAAGGACAATGGCGCCCTCTACGGCCGCGCCGACCGCTGGCGCGTCGCCCTGGGCGCCCTGCGGGACTGGGGCTACGCCAACGACGATTTCGGGCTGGTCCTGTGGGACAAGGACGGCAACGAGATCCTGAACTCGGGCTCGAACGGCGCCGCCGCCCGCGTCAACGCCGCCATGCTGAACGGGCCCGTGCCCGGAAGCTCGGTGCCGTCCGGCGTCGGCTCCAACATCCTGCCCAACGCCGCCATGTTCCTGGGCACGCAGTATTACAGCTACGGGTCCAGCAACCCCTTCGTCACGTTCCAGTTCGGGCGCAACATCTACGGACAGAGCTACTCCCTCTGGGGCGGCAACACGCTCAGCGTGGCGGCCACCAACTCGACCCCGATCAGCTCGGGCGACTTCCTCGACATTTACATGTTCGCGCCGACCTCGCAGGTCGCCGGCCCGGCTCCGGAGAACGGCAACTCCTGGGACCGGCACACGGTCGAGGCGGGCAAGAACTACGAGTTCTCGGCCTACGTGCACGGGCACCGGCTGAGCGTGATCCAGGTCATCATCGAGTTCTACAACGCCAACCGTCAGAACACCGGGACCGCCGTGTGGTCGACCACGACCGACATGGATCACGCCGCCTACGTGCTCAACCACTACCAGCGGGTCGGCGGGGTGTTCAGGGCGCCGGGCGACACCTACTACGCCCTGCCCTTCGTCCGCGGCTACTGCCGCAACGAGGTCAACCCGATCCTGTTCGTGACGCAGCCGATGTTCGGCCCGGCCCGAGAGGGTCAGACCGAGCTGTCGCCCTACAACCCGGGCAACGGCGGCGTGGCGATCGACGCGGCCAACCTGACCACCTACATCCGGGGCGCCATCATCGGCGACGCCCAGATCAACCAGCTCACCGCCGCCAAGATCGCGGTCGGCAACCTCCAGGCCCTCAACACGGAGGCCGGCACGATCACGGGCGGGATGCTGCGCTCGAAGGACAACCGCTTCCAAGTCAACCTGGATGCGGGCCAGATCCTGATCTACGACTAGGGAGAAAGCCTTGCTTTTGCGCCCTCGCCGCGACTGGGCCGAGTGATGCCCCAGCGCATCCTCATCGGCCGGCACCCGGACGGTGCCTGCGGCCTCTTCATCTCCCGCCCCGGCGTCGATGTCGGCGGCGTCGGCTCGGCCGACTACAACAACCTCTGGTTCTCGACGCAGTTCGGTCAGGTCGCCCGCATCCACGATCGGGGCACCTGCGGGCACGGCCAGCGCGTCTACTACGCCAACCCGGGCTACTACCCGCTCCTGCGCTTCGAGCAGGTGGTCAACGACGGCATCGTGACCTACCCCAACTTCGGCTTCCCGTTCTCGGCCAACGGCCGCTTCTACCGGGCCGACTGGACCCGCTACCGCATGGACCAGTACGCGGACGGGTTCGCCATCTTCAAGCGCGACCCCAACACGGATTCCGGCGCGGTCTCCCCGACCTTCCGCTGGCTCGCTTACACGATCCCGGTGGCAGGTTGAGATGGCGTGTCGCGTCTACATGACCGCGGGGCAGATCGCAGTGACCAAGCCGGGGGTCGACGTCTTCGCGGCCCGCAGCGACCATTACCTCTTGGAAATCTCCAGGAAGACGGAGGCGATCCTCCAGCACGCCCACGCGCCGCTCGACAGCAACCGCAACTTCTGGATCGCCTACCCGGAGGGCTTCGGCGAGACCCCGGACGTCTGGTTCCAGATGTTCTACGGCGACCACGTCTCGATCCCGCCCGCCAAGTGGTTCGACGCGGCCAAGCAGTTCGTGCTCGCCGACGCCGTGAACGTGACGATGGCACCCAACGCCTGGACCGGCACCGTGCCGATCTCCTCCAACATCGCGGGCGCCCCGCCCGAGCCGACTGGCATGATCTTCACCGTGCATCGGAGACCGAAACTCTGATGAGTATGTCCGTGCGCTTCAACCAGCCGGTTGACGGCGGCGCGGCCCGGCGCGACCCGATGCGCGTGCTGACCCATGCCGGCTTCCAGTGGAACGACCTCAGCCCCGAGGTGCTGTTCTCCGGCCTGTGGCCGTGCATGCTCTACGACCAGGTCTCCTGGCGGCTCGACATGAACGCGCAGGCCGACATTCTCTGGCAGCCGTCCTGGGCATCGACCCGTCAGTTCGGCACCTATCCGAACGTGCACGCGGCCCTATTCCGGGACGACGGCATCATCGTCTACCCGTTCGTGCGCTCCCTCAACAACCGGCCGACCCAGACCAGCACCACCTACTCGCTCGACGGCATGGCCCGGTTCACGGTCGATGTCGTGCACCGCGGCGGCAATATGTTCAACGCGAACTGTACCATCCAGCAGATCAACTACCGGGAGTTCGCGTCCGGGGTGCTGCGGATGTTCTTGATTGGCAGAGGACTGTACTGATGGTCGGCATGTTTCTCACCCTGAAGCAGGTCACGGAGACCGGCTACGTCGCGCAGGCGACCCAGACCCCGGCCGACGAGGCGGCGCACTCGGCCTTTCTCGACGCCAAGGGGGTGCCGCATCTCATCATGCCGCTCGATGAGCAGTCGGGCTGGATCGAGCGGCTGGAGGGCGGAGGCTGGGCGATCTGGCCCCGCGGTGAGCTGCCGGGCGCCTTCGACAAGACGAGCGTCGCGCCGGGCGAGAAGGTCACGTTCCCGGCCTTGCCGGACAAGTCCAAGATCATCATCCAGGGGCCGGTCTCGGCCACGACGGGGTGGGATGCGGAAGGGGCGCCGACCATCGACGCGAGCTTCGGCCTGACCCTGCCCGGTAGCTACCGGATCATCGTCGAGGCGTTCCCATACAAGCGCAAGCTGTTCGACCTCTCCGTGGCGCTGCCCGCGGACGAGACGGCCGGGATCGAGACGGCAGAGGAGATCATCGGTCCCGACGCCGAGCAGATCCGGGCGCTCGCGAAGTACAGCACCATGATCTTCTACGCCAATGCGGCCCGGCGGGACCAGGTGCCGGACGTGGTGCGGGCGATGTATGTGCGCAAGGCGGAGGAGGCGCGGCGCGTCGTCAATGGCGGCACGTCCGATCTGATCGCCCAGGAAGTCGCTGACCGCAACGCCAAGGACCCGACCCTGAACCTAACGGTCGAGGCGTGGGCCAATGTCATCCTGGAGATGGCGAAAGAGTCCGACCAGATCGAGAAGCTGCGGATGCGGGCCAACATCGAGATCGACGCGGCGCCGTCCGACGCCCTGGCGATCCTGCGGGTGCTTGCCGCGCTCAAGATCGCTCTGGTGACGTCGCCCGCCAGCACGGACGGCACCTGGGCGCCGATGTAGCGCCCGCCAACGCCTCTGCTCATTGCCGCCTGCGGGCGGCGCTCTTTGACATCGTGGAGATCTCTATGGCCGCCGCCAATTTCGAGCGGGCGCTCGCGCTCGTCCTGCAGCACGAGGGTGGCTACGTCGACCATCCCGCCGACCCAGGCGGCGCGACGAACCTCGGCATCACGATCGGCACGCTCTCGGGCTGGCTCGGCCGACCAGCAACCAAGGCCGAGGTGAAGGCACTCACCAGGGCCGCGGTCGCACCGATCTACCGGCGCAACTACTGGGACGCGGTGCGCGGCGACGACCTGCCTGGCGGCGTCGACTACTGCGTCTTCGACTTCGCCGTGAACTCAGGCCAGGGACGCGCGATCCCGTCGCTTCAGCGCGCTATCGGCGTGGCCGACGATGGCGTGATCGGCCCCATCACGCTCGCCAATGTCGCCTCGCGCTCGAGCACGCAGACGATCGAACGGATCTGCGACGACCGCATGGTGTTCCTGCGCCGCCTATCGACCTGGCCGACCTTCGGCAAGGGTTGGACGAAGCGGGTCGAGGGTGTCCGGGTCGAGGCGCTGGCGCTGGCGACGGCCGCGGCGCTCATCTCTCCGTCACGACCCGCGCCGGCTCCCGCACGGCCGATCCCAGTCCCGCCGCCAGCCGTGACACCCCGGACCCAGCCCGTGCCGACCGTGAAGACAGGCGGTCTCCTCGCGGCCATCGTCGCGCTCTTCGAGAAGGCCTCCTAAGCATGCTCCCGATCCTCGTTCCCATCCTCGGCTTCGCGATCCAGCACGCGCCCGCCCTGATCGGCCTCCTGGCCGGTGACAAGGCCGGCGAAGTCGCGGAGGGTGCCGTCAAGGCGGTGCGCGACGTGCTCGGCACCACCGACCCGGCCGAGGCGCAGGCTCGCGTGCAGGCTGACCCGGCGCTCGGCGACGCGCTCGCCGCCCGCCTCAACGCCGAGGCCGAGCGCTACAAGGCCGAACTCGCAGACACGGCGAACGCCCGCGCCATGCAGGTCAGCCTCGCGCAGGCCGGCCATTGGACGAGCTCCACGCCTGCGATCATCAGCTACCTGATCATTGGCTCTGCGATCCTGCTGACGGTCGCGCTGTTCTTCGTGCAGACCGAGATCCCGGAGCGCCTCTACAACCTGCTGAGTGGAGCCTACGGCGCGCTCTGGCTGGCGGTCGGCC
The DNA here is from genome assembly GCF_031457035.1 of Methylobacterium sp. BE186. Classification (NCBI taxonomy): domain Bacteria; kingdom Pseudomonadati; phylum Pseudomonadota; class Alphaproteobacteria; order Hyphomicrobiales; family Methylobacteriaceae; genus Methylobacterium; species Methylobacterium sp. BE186. Next base: position 401,515 of record NZ_JAVDVV010000002.1, on the reverse strand, counting down.
TCGTCACACAGTTCTGGCTCGGGTCGAACCGCTCCTCGCAGCGCAAGGACGACACCATCACGAACCTGAGTACCGCAGCCGCCAAGAGGTGACGCCATGACGAACAACAACGTCGCCATAACCTCGCTCAACAAGACCCGATCGACCGAATGGCTGCTGGCTTTCGTCGCGATTGCCTGGGGCTATGGCGTGCTTTCGCCCAGCGCTGTATTCGAGTTGCCAGCATACCGTCTGTTCGGTGAACTGATGCGCGAGACCGCCTGGGGGGCGCTCGCCGTTTCCATCGCGTGCCTGCGCCTGGTCGGGCTTGCCATCAACGGCTGGTGGCGCCGCTCGCCGCTGATCCGAGCCGTCGGCTCGCTCCTCTCGGGCCTGTTCTGGCTGGCGCTCTGCGTCCTGATGTTTGCAGCCAGCGCCAAGAAGGGTGCGACGCTGCCAGCCGGCGTGCACTTCTACCCTGTGTTCTTCGTATTCGAGGGCTGGTGCCTCGCGGCGGCTGGCTACGATGTGCAGAAGAACGGCTCTCTCGGTCGAGCGTGAGATGTCGCCGGAAGCTAAGGAGGTCCTCGATTACCTCGTCACGTTTTCGGGCGTGGGATCAGTAGGCGGCATTCTCCTGGCGTTCTTCGGCTGGCTGAAGGCGAAGGCCGAGAGGCCGCCTGTCGCTCAGCCTGCGGTTCCCCCGAGCGGCCTCGCGCAGATCGGCGGCATGGTGCTGGGTCAGCAGCAGATGCAGGACTTCATCGAGGCCCTGCGAGGTGTGGCAGCTTCACACGATCGCTGCACGCTCGCCCGCGAGGCCGAGATGGAGACGATGAAGCACCTGGCGAAGGAGTGCCGAGCGCACGAGAACGATCTCGCCCGAGAGCGCCATGCTGAGCAGCGCGCTATGTGTGACGCGGTGCTGTCCCTCAGCGATAGGCTGCGAAACATGCGCTGCGCTGATTGAACCACTGGCCCCGCCGCCGGTTGTCCGAGCGGCAGTACTTCTCTGTTTCCGATGAATGAACTTCAGCCCGCCCGGCTTAGCCCTGGCGGGCTTCTTTGTGGTGAGTTCATCATGCTCATCGTCATCAGGCAGACGAACCGGAACCTGCTATTTCCGCCTCGTGTTTCCTCATCGTCAGGAGAACGAAAGGGAGCGAAACAATGACACAAGTTCGCCGCCCTGAAGCTCCTGATCATCAAGCGTCGCGGGCTGGGCAAAGGTCTCCCAATCGTTGACGACGAGACAGGGACGGCGCCCCTGCCCGTCTGGCGGCATGCAGGCGATACCGCTGACGTCGAGGGCCGGCTCAAGTCCTCCTTGCCGTCGTTCTGGAGCCCCTCGGCCGCGAACTCGATGCCCCGTACTCCGAGCCTGCAGCCTTGGCCGGCATGGCTGCAAGAAGCCCGAGCGGGGCAATTCCGGAGGTGGAAGCGCTCCAAACACGACTGAGCCCGCCGCGGCCGAAGGGTATGTGCCGGACGGTCTCGGGTGAGAGCGGACTACGAGTCGCCCTCGAATCGGAAGATGGGCGCCGATACTTGCTGGCGCATGAAAAAGCCCGCCACGACGACGGCGATCATCGGACGGGCTCAAGGTGGGTAATCTGGGGATGTCTCGCGAAAACGATCGCCTGCCTAAACGAGAGGCACAAACTGGAAGTGCACGCTTGAGCCCTCAGTACGGTGAGGGTCAGGATCGTACTGACATAGAGGTTGAGCCGGCGACGCCGTTGGAGAACGAACCCGTTTCGCGCCGTTGGCTTCTCCGGCGGGCGCGTCAAAAAAGCCGCCGCAGCAGTGCCGGGCGGGCTGAAGGGAAACTCAGCACAGTCGGCACAGGTTCTCTGGGTCCACAGGCACGGCTAACCCTACGTCACGGCTTCCGCTTGCTCGACTTTTACTTCGTCTTGCCACTCGTCATTTCGGAGCGTGCGCCTGCGTTCTGTCCGGTCATGTCGTCTGTTGGCTTCACACCGGCCGCATTCTGTCCAGTCTGCGCAGTGCCCGGACCGCCTTGCGCCAACACTGCGGTGCTACAAGAACGAGCCAGGGCCGGTCCCAGAGCATATCTTCTTCATCGACAAGGAGCGAAAGCGCGAGATCCGGGGCAGGAAGCTGAAGAGTCTCGGCTGCTCGAAGGGCAAGGGCGGCTTCCGGGACCTAGACCAGATGTTCGCCCGAGAGGCGGCGGCCCGTCTCACATGATGCAGATTGACGAGGGTTGCGCCGAATTCCGGTGCCGAGCCTCATGCATGGGAGATGGGTCGCCCCCTCTCGGGCGAACATCTGGTCCAGGTCATACAACCCCGGCTACCGGCAATCCGCAGTTCCCAAGTGCCCATGACGCTGATGTAGCCCCCCGCTCACAGTCGAGGCGTGAGCGGCGCGATAGGCTCACCGTGGCCGGTGTAGTCGAAGAGGTGCCGCCTACGGCCTGTGATCGCTTGAACCACCTGATGGTGTGAGCGTTTCGCCTCTCCTGAGCGAGGAGGAGCGATGCTGTCGGACGCACAATGGGCCGAGTTGGAGCCACTCATTGAGGCCTGTCGGCCAAAGGGCAAGACACCGCCTCAGGATCTGCGCCGCACCGTCTCGGCCATCCTGTGGCGGCATCAGAATGGAGCCAAGTGGCGCGCCGTGCCAGCTGAACTCGGACCCTGGTGGCGTGCCGCCCAGGTCTTCATCCGGTGGGCACGCGCTGGTGTCTGGGAGCGGCTCCTCAGTCTCGTCCAAGAGCGCGGCGTGCAACTCGGCATGGTGTTTCTCGATGGCACCAGCGTGCGCGCTCACCAGAAGGCGGCGGGGGCTGCGCGAAGGGGAGATCTCAAGCTGAGCGAGACCATCGTGAGGCGCTTGGCCGCTCTCGTGGCGGATATGGCACCAAGGCTTGCGTGATCGCTGACGGCGCGGGTCGTGCCATCGCGTTCCGGATCGCGCCTGGGCAAGCACATGAGCTGCCCCAGGCTATCCCGCTGCTCGATCAACTGCAGGGCGTGCCCAAGTGGGTGGTGGGCGACCGGGGTTACACCAGCCATCGCTTCCGCGAGCACATCTGGAGCATGGGTGCACGGCCTGCGATCCCGCCGCAGCGGCACGAGGCGCCTGTCGCCTGTCCGGAGTGGATCTACAACAACCGCAACCGGGTCGAGCGTCTCTGGGCGCGGTTAAAGGAATGGCGCGCCGTCGCGACCCGCTACGAGAAGACCGCCACCAGCTTCGCCGGTGTCCTCTGCCTTGCCGCCGCACTCGACTGGCTCAAGTCATAACAGGCCGTAGTAGGCGCCTGCTGCAACTGCGCTTTGATTTATCCGGATCTGGGAATGCGAGCGCTTAAGTCTTCGTGCGTTCACGTGCTGCACGCTGCGAGGACGACTGTGTGACCGCAGCACGGCATTGCGTGTTGAGGTTCTGCGGTTGACTGCGCAGGCACGTGGTAATCCGGCCGGCGTCGGGAATGTAGGCGCTGCAGAGCCGCATCACGTCCGGAATACAGGCATTCTGTTGGGCTGTAGTGCCCTGTGCACTCGCGACACCGGTGAGCGCAACTGTCAGAGCGGCGGTGTAGGCAGAAAGAGCGCGAATGGTCATGGTCAGCCTCGCTCGTGCTGCAGGGGCACGGCAATGCCGGCTCACCTGGACGGCAAGCGTAGCCTTTACAAATCGCTTGAGACAATCTTTGGTGGCCAAGCGGCCGCTGATGCTCGCGAACCGTGACCGGAAGGACACTGTGCTCACGGGGGTGATACATCGCCGTTGAAGTGGTCGCCCTTTGGTATGGCTTCTGAGCCAGGTGGACGGACGGGATCACGAAGCGATCCAAGCCTGAGGAGATCGTTGACATGCTGCGGCAGGCCGATGCGCTGATCTCACAAGATCAGAGCGCGACCGAGGTAATCTGTACGATCAGCGTCAGCGAGGTGAGCCACCTCCTCCATACCCACGGAAGTCTTCCCGGACGGCTCAGCATTCTTGCTTCAACTCCCGACGTTTACTGCTAAGCTGGCATCGGGGTGGCGAGGGAGAGACGAGCCATGGGCGTGAGGACCTTCTTTGCCTGCCTGGCGATCTCCGCGCTCGCAGCCTCGACACCTGCTCTTGGACAGGGAACCCCGGAGCAGCGACAGGCTTGCACGCCGGACGCCATGAGTTTCTGCGGTGACTTCATCCCCGACGCTGGCCGAGTAAAAACTTGCCTCTTAAGCAAGAGACAGAGGCTGAGCCCAGCCTGCCGGGCGGCAATAGGAGGCAATGAGATCAAGCCGCGGAAGCGGCGACGCAAGAATGGCTGAGTGTTCGCTTTATCGCAGCTGTGCCTCTGCAGGCGCGACGACGAGTACGCCCAGGGCGAGAGCGGCGGCCGAAGCGATCAGGAAGTTGCGCATGACCAATCCCTTTATGGTGAGTGAGCACGGCTCCAGAGATCGCGGAACGACCCAGCATCCACCTCAACTGAGAACTGTATACCGTTATTTATTTCTGGCAAATACAACGCTGCAATCGGGCTTCGTCGGCAGACGCGGGTTTAAAACCAGAAAAATTCGGCGCTAGAGCAAGATCCGAGCGAACCGAGTCGGGCTGGGCCGCTGGCTTGGTCAGGATGTTATTCGATGGGCGGCTCTCGCAGGAGGGCCGCCATTCCGTCAGCTTTGTCTGCCGATCTGCGCAAACGGGTCATCGCCGCGATCGAACGCGGCGCTTCGCGCCGCCAGGCCGCCAAACACTTCGGCGTCAGCCCGGCGACAGCCGTCCGCTGGCACGAGAGCTTCGCCCGGCAGAGCCGTCTCGCACCCAAGCTTTAAGGCAGAGTTCAGCGTTCAGTGGGTCTGGAATGTTCCGCCCAGGCAAGCCCTATTGGATCGGTATCCCCCTCCCGTCATCTAACCTGACGCGGCGCAGTACCGAGAACACCGAGATCATGCGGTGATGTGAGATTAGACTTCGGAGGTGCCTCGAGCGCGGCAAGATCGCCGAGGCGCTTCTCGATGGTCCCACGCAATCCTGCGATCATCCGCTCGAAAAATAGGAAGTGGTCGCGCTCGATTTCGCCTGCGGCAAGCCGCTCGAACAGCCATTCCAACATGCCTTCGAGCTCCTCGTCGGCGGTGGCGAGCTGTGCCGCTGAACCCACCTTAGCCAGCCTGACGAGCTCGACCAAGCGAAGCAGCTTCGCCCGATCCTGGCGGCTGCGGCGCAGCCGACGTCTGGAGGCAATCCAGCCCGCAATGGGTGTTAGAACGGCGAATACCATGACGGCCAGCCAGTAGTAGTTGACCGTCTGGTCCAGCAGGCTCTCCTGTTCTCCGTTCAGATAGGCGAGCGTTCCAGGATGCACAGGCAGCAGCAAGGACCGCTCGGTCTCGGGCGCCTCCATCTGTCCCGCCGCTGGCAGCGTGGCGACCAGCTTCGCCTTCGTCGTCAACATGAGCCGCGTGATCTCGCCAGCCACGCGGTCCGGCAGCGAGGCGCGCGAGACCAGCAGGGTGCGGACCGCGAAGGTGTGGATGCTCTCGTCGGGTTCGCTCGGCGTTCCCCCATAGGTGCCCTGCTTGATCTCGACCGACGAGTAGGAAGGTGTGCGGGCGACAATGGCATCCGCTTCCGGGATGTCGAGGTAGGACGGCTTCGCCTTGAAGCTCTTTCGGATGCCGGCGAAGGCATCCGTGATCGACCCTGGACCGAGCGGGCCGGAGACGATGGCGGCAACGACGCGCTTCGCCTTCAGCATGGGTCCAAATTCCGCCGCCGGCATCTCGATGAGATCGGCGTCGCGCAGGCCATAGAACTCCGTGAAAGCCTTGAGCAGACCGGGATCGGCCCCTCTCGCCACGGCTAGCTTCTTGCCCGCGAGCTCACTGACGTTTTCGATCTTTGCTTCCGGTGGCAGAATGACCGCGATCCCGTCTTGCCGAAGCACGAAGATCGTCCGTCCGTTCGCAGCCGCCTCAGCGTCGCTTCTCACGACGGCGAGGTCGACCCGGCCTTCCGTGAGCGCCTTTCCGCTTTCGGACAAATTGTCTGTCGGGACGGGGACCAAGCGGACGAGGGGATGCTCGGCGGACAGATCGCGGATGAAGGCGGCGAGCACCTTCTGCCCGTCGCTTCCAATTGGGCCGGTTGCCAAGGTCAGAGTGTATTTGGCCGAGATGAGCCAGGGATGGCGCGTCAGGGTGTAGGCAGTGGCCGCCATCCCCGCGAAGAGGACCCCCACGACCATAACGATCTTGAGGAAGGGCCTCATCGCGCGCTGGGCCCGATGGGCGTGTCGTGGGTTGGTCGGACGCGCCAGAACTCCAGGACCGAGACCGCCCCAACGGCATAGGAGGAGGCCAACAGGACGTTGGCGAGCCGCGTGAGGAAGGCCTCGCCGCTACCGCCCGGCAACGGTGTCATCCCGAGGCCCAGCAGGAGGATAAAGGTTGCGAGAGCGATGACGTAGATCGGCGCACGCTGGCCGGCGGTTGCGATGCGACCCGCGAAGGTGAGGGTCGCCGCGAGACACACCGCGACGAAGAATGGGAGGGTCTCGTTCAGCAGGACCAAGCTGTAGGCCGCCGCCGCCGCCAACCCACCGATGAGGTTGCCGAGGATCAGGCCCAACGCCGCGCGCTGCCCCTGCTGGGGATCGTGCTGACGGAGCAGGTTCACGATCACGATCAGCACGACGACGGCGAGTTCCGTCTCGACGAGGACGAACCCGATCAGGACCGGCAGCAGGACGAGCGTGTTCAGGAGCGCCTCCCGTGCCGCCTCAGGCGGGCTAGGAGCTTCCGAGGCGCCTGCCGACGCCTGAGGTGCGGTATCAGCCGCGTCTGCGGGGAACGCTGCGAACGCGGCCCAGGCCGTCAGCACCGCCACGAAGCCGGCAAAGATGAGCACACCAGCAAATCCCACGGCTGCGGCGGGCGAGGCGACGGCGAGGACCGGCAAGGAGACGGCTGAGATCTGGACGAGGAGCGTCACGAGGTTCGGTGCGCCCCTCAGGTGGGCGTAGAACGACAGGTAGAGCAGCAGTGCGAGGCTGAGGATCAGGACAGCGGGGTGGCTGAGGAGTGACGTCGTGATCGCGAGGACCACTCCCGTCGACAATCCAATCAGGACGACGATGGAGAGGCCCTGGCTCAGGCTCAGGGGCTGGCGCAGCTTCGTGAGCAGCTGCGCCGTCAGCATCGGCGCCACGAACGTCGCGTCCAAACCGAGCGCCTCGACCAGCGTGAAGCAGGCGGTTACGCCGATGGCGAGACGGAGCGCTGCGCGGCGCACCCCGATAGGCTCTAGGTCGCTTGTCAGATCAGTGGACATAGGTCAGGAGCGCCATGAGCCGCATCCGGAACCGCCCAATGGCGTTCATCACGGGGCTGTCGCCGGGATAGACCATCACGCTGGCTTGCGAGCCGACCCGCAGCTGCAGGGGACGAGTCTCCTTGTCGAACTCGATCCGCACCGGCATGGATTGGGGCGTTCTGATCCAGCCGCTCTGGCTGTGTGGACTGGGCAAGCCGGTGCGCGCATCGACGCTGCGGTTCCCGACGCCATAGCCGATGGAAGCGACCTGTCCCCGGATCACCCGGCCCGGGAGAAGGTCGAGAACGATCTCGACAGGATTGCCGACCGCGATGATCTCCAGGCTGTTCTCCCGGAAGGCAGCCTCGATCCAAACCTCGCGCAGGTCGATGTAGGTCATGGCGGCCTCGCCCTTGCCGAGCACCTGACCGACCGCAAGCGAGAGATTGGTGACGCCGCCGTCGGAGGGGGCAACGACCGTGGTGCGTGTGAGGTCGAAGTTCGCCTGCTCCAGCGCGCCCATGGCCTCCCGGATCTGCGGGTTGTCCTTACCCTGCGGCCCGAGGGTTTGCTGGGCCTTCTCGACCTCGGCTTCAGCCTGGGACACGAGCGCCTCGGCGGAATCGAGCGCCGTCTGCGCCTGCTGCTGACGGGCTTGGGCATAGACGCCCTTCTTGACCAGCTCGAAGACGCGCCCCGACTGCTCGCGCACATTCTCCCGATGGGAGACCGCCTCAGCGAGCTTCGCCTGTGCTGATGCGACGGCCGCCGTCGAGGCACCGATAGATTGCCCGGCGGCTTCGAGCTTCGCCTCGGCGCGCCGAACGGCGAGCGCGTATTGATCCGGATCGATGCGGAAGAGGACTGTGCCGGCCTCCACGCGCTGGTCGGTGCGGACGCCGACCTGGGTCACCTTGCCCGCGACTTCTGGGGCAATCCGCACCAGGTAGGCCTGGACGAGCCCCTGTGAGGTGTAAGGCGTCTCGCGATCACTGGCGATACCGTAGGCGAAGAGAGCAACGCCGAGCGCGACGACCACCAGAGTGACGCGGCGCACCGGGTTTTTTGTGCGGCTTCGCTTTTGCGGTGGTGAGTCAGGCGCGAAGCTGTCGCTCTCTCGGCTATTTGACACCTGAACCATGGCTAGGCCGATCTCTCAATTGAGCTTCCGGTAGAGTCGCACAATCGCCTCTTCGGCTACGAGCATCGTGACGACGACAGCAATCAGCGTCACTATTCCGTGGAAAGCACCTTGGAAACGGACGTTGTCCCCGAACACCTGGGAAAGAGCTTCCAAGATCACAAACTTGGATCCGAACAACACCAGCCAAGCAAAGAAGAAGCGCAGAAATTTCATGGGCGCGCCGGGCCTTTCATGGAAAAAGCCCGCCACCCAATGCTCAACTGCGATGGTCAGTTTCAGCAATAACTGCAATAGAATGGCAGCTAACAAGGAAATACTGAACGAACTAATAAATACTTTCCCAGAATATTCCACGAAGAGGTTTAATACCACGAGATCAATCAATACCCCCGTAAAATATCGTAAAAACAATCGTTGATTGTTCGACGGTGGCTCGGCCGAGAGCGGCAGGAGATTGTCTATTTTCGCTGCCATGGCCCTGCCCAGTTGACCGAAACCAGTGAGTTTCCTGGTTTCAAATTCCTACAGCAAAACCTGATCGAGGTCGAAGGCGAGGCCGTCAGTTGTAGGGGGCTCAAAACTAGATCTGGAGACGGCTCGCCAGAGGCTAGAGTTTTCGCATCTGCCGGACGCCGTGTTGGAGGACCGGGCTTGGCTGTCATGACGCGAATTTGGCCTCCAGAATACCCGGACTGCGCATCGGGGGCTCACCAGGCCAAGCCCTCCTGGAACGTCAGGTCCGGCTTCAGCGCTTGCTCCCGCGTGGGCGAGGATCGTCGTGGTTCTCGTCGCGCTTGGTCTCCAGTCGGTGCACCTGCCGCCACACGCTGGGCGTCATGCCCGACCAGCGGCGGAAGGCATGCGTGAAGGCAGCAGGCTCGGAGAAGCCCAGAGCCACCGAGATGCGCCCTATGGCCATGCAGGTGTCAGCCAGGAGGTGCTTGGCCACCCGGAACTGCGCCTCGTTGCTGAGCTGCTTGAAGCTGGTGCCTTCGGCTCTCAGCTGACGGCTCAGGGTGCGGCGGTTCACCAGTCTCAGGCGCGCCACCTTCTCGACTTTGCAGCGCTGCCGGGTCACCGCGGCGTGAAGGTACTGGCGAAGCTCTTCCGTCAGCGTCGGCGGCTGCTTCATGGTCATCGTCCTCCGGCGCCTTGCCGCCAAGCCGGAAGAGGACGAACAGCCGCGCGACGTCGCCTGCGTGCGAACCTCTCCCCCGCACACGTTCGGTGATCGTGTGCGGCGGCGCGCTTTCGCAGTTCAACGGCCGGTATCAGCGGCGCCGGTCGTTCCTGCGGTCCTGCCGATCGGTCCTTCGGTCTCCCCGACGATCCATCCCGTGGGTCTGCGTCTTGACGACGAGCTCGGAGGCAACACCAGACGCTTCAACTGCGGGGCGAAAAGAGGTCAATGGTGCCGCGTTTGCGCCGCTGCTCAGACCGAGCGCAAGCGCCGCAGCGATGGAGAGCCCTGCAAGCCTCAGATAGGGCATTGTCATCTCCTATGCCTTGTCTCGGCCCGGTGGACCGACAGTGCAGTTCCATTCTTGCAGGTTCCGCGTGCTCTGCTTGATCCGACGAGACGCGGCGATCGCTCGAGCGCTAGTAGACGACTCATCGCGCTCGTTCTTCAGCTCCATCATGGCGATCTGCATATCCGGGATGTCTGCGATCCGGATGGCGATCCGCCGAGCCTCGTCGCGCGACATGCGTTGCAGCGCCTCAAATCGAAGGCTGCCGAGCTGGGCTCTCCCGAGCTGAAAGGCGAATATGTCGTGGCCGGGAGGCCCGTTCCGGATCTCTACGTCGGAGAGACCAGGATGCACGGCACCTTCCCGTCCGTGGACGACGTGCAGACGGAGCTGGGCGGAACCGCGGCCCTGTTCGTGAAGAGCAGCGGCGCGTTCGTCCTCGTCGCGACAAGCGTCAAGAGGGCCGATGGTTCACGATCCGGCAGCCCCATTCAGGATCCGCAGGGGCCGGCCATGGCAGCCATCGCGAAGGGCTATGCCTATTCCGGTGAGGCCGACATTCAGGGCAGAACTTACACCACCCGCTACGAGCCGATCCGCACCCTGAAGAAGGACGTGATCGGCATCTTCTACGTCGCATACCCAAAAAGATAGGAACTCGTATCATTCCTGTGGCCGCCTCCCGGATTGGCCCTATGCGATCTGTAGCTGGTCAATCCCGGATCCGCTGCAGGTCGTTGCATCTGAGGTTCAAGTGACTCTGCTAAGCAGGTCTGCCATGAGCAAAACGGACGACTGCTTCACCAACGAGCAGCTTACCGAGCTGGCTCTGAAGCAAGCGCAGACTTCCGCGCAGACCGGAAAGGCCCTGACGGCTACGGCACATCAGGCCATCGCGGGATTGGTGATGAACGCGCTTCTGCTGCACGAGCTGGAGCGTCTCGGCCTCGTGGACCACGACACCCTGATGATCGAGGCCGTTGAGCGAGCTAAGTCGATCCAGCCGCCGGAGGTGGGCGCCAGCGTCGCCCAGGTCATCAAACGCATCTTCGACGGGGAGGCACCCACCGCGCCGCATGTGGGCCCCGCCGGCATCAACGGTAATCCGACCGACGCCAAGCACTGAGGCCGCAGCCTGGGCCTCCCTAGGCGCAGAACGTCTTGGGCTCGGGGAGAAACAACCTTCAGGCGCAGGGCTCTGGCACGTTTTGCAATCTCGCGGCTGAATCGACCGTGCGGAACGTCAAGAAGCACGCGGCAGCGAGTGGTCAGCGATATAGGTGAAGCGCGTGCTGTAGCGGTCGGCATGAGGTTTGCGATGTCAGTAGCGCCACGATGGACACCTTTAGCTGCCCTGATCGCAGGCCTTGAGCTGGTATCGCTCGCCGTCAACGAACCTCAGGCGCAAGCGCGTGGATCAAATGCATTCAAGGAGCAGCAGAGCGCCTTCGCCAAAGAGGCCGTCGCCTGTGCCGAGAAGGTGCGAACAACCGCTGATACGAGAGCCTGCTGGATCAGCCAGATCGCTAAGGCTCAGAAGGAGCTGGACCGAGAGTACCAGCGGTTTCTCAAGGCGGTCCCAACCGACAAGCAGAAGGATGTCGGGTCCGCCCAGGAGGCGTGGCGAAGGTACAGCACATCCCAGTGCGACCTTTACATGAGCGTCTTTGAGGGTACGATGTGGCATCCGCTATCCGACCAGTGCGTCCTCAGGAAGGTTGAGGAGCGCACGAGGGAGCTGGCCGAGGTGCGGCGCGAGTATGAGGCGGGGCCTTGACCGCGGCAGCCGGCCAGTTCAGTCCTGAGAACAGTTACGGAAGTCTGCTCGGACAGTAACCTCAAAGTCTCCTTTGATCGACTGCGTGCCCCAGTCCAATCAGCGCACCTCTCGCGGAGGTGCCATTGTGGTTCGTGCCAGGTGACTGTCACGTGGAGGCACTACTTGGTTTTGCTGATCGCCTTCGCCTGCAAGCTCGTGAAGCTCTTATTCCCTGGTCGGCTGATCACGGCTGTCACTGCCTTGCAGGCGAGCGAAACCGTCCTCACTGACCAGCCTTCCGCGTGATCAAAGGACTTCTTCCGCACAGGCACACAGACGGGTGCGGGCGCGGCAGCGGCTACCACTTTGGCGACCTTCGGTGGAGCCTGAGCAGGGCGCGCAGAGACAGCTCCTGGCATAGCAAGGAGCACGAGAACCACAACATGGCGGAACATGGCGGCAACCTCAGGGTGGGCCCTAGCATGACAACGCGCTAACCTTAGCCGTTGTTCACGAGGGCCTTTTTCATTTCACCTCAGCGAGCCCTCACCATGACCAGCAGTCCAGCCGTCACCCCACGCCTCGTCAGGAAACAGGCTGATGGGCAAGCACTTCGAGAGCCACACCGGATCGCGGCTCACCACAACATACCAAGGAAAAAACAAGGCAGCTTGATCGATTGGGACGGCTGCCCGGCAGATCAGAATGATTTTCGACCGTTTCAATATCGCTTGCTCTAGCAGAGCCTCTAGCAGAACGCTCCAGATTGGCGTGACCCCGTTGCAAGAAGGTGCTCCTGCGACTGGCAATGCGGACTTGGTCGACCTCAAGACCCCACTGGAACGAGCATGCATCTCGCGCATGTCTCATCTTGTCCGTTGGGGTGTGCCACAGCGGCCATTCCGCTTTTAAACCTAGCCCACAAGCTTGAGCGTTCGCGACTGTACCCTTGCCGCCGGCGAGATCGCCAACTCTCCATGTCTCCGGCAGAATTCCTGGCGTCGAGGACCTTGCAGATAGGTACCGAGATGGCGCTGACTGGTCGCATCAATTTTTACGGCTACAGCCGCTTGGTCCGGAGCAGCGCTGCGGCCTACCGCAGCCTGCGCGGAGCACTTTAGCGAACCAGATGGCTCCATAACGTCCACACGCCTGGTGCGAACGACAAGATGCGCTGGATCTTAGGCGGAACGAAGCGCTCGAGGTCAGATCCAGCGAACAGGAAGTCGCCGGGACTGCGCCGGACCTCTGGGAACTCCCCCTCGGGACGCTGCTCCTTGCTCGTTCCGCCATGGGCCGCGTGCGCTACGCAGCGCTCCCGCCGAATCGAACGACGAGTAACAGAGTAGAATTTCCTTTGATGAAAAGCGCTGGTGGTCCGCCAGCGCTGTTCGCTTATCCGCTAGTAGCCGTCGCAACCGTAGCCGTAATAGGACGGGTAGCTGTAACCGTAGGCGGCGGGATAGCCGTAGCCGTAGCCACCGTAACCATAGCCACCATAGCTGCTCGCCAGGGCCGCTCCCGTCGCGAAGCCCACCGCACCTGCCGCGAGCCCGGCACCGCGATAGCCATAGCTGCCGTAGCCGCCTCGCCAGCCAACTGCGCCACCGCGCCAGCCGCCATAGCCGCCGCGCCAACCAACCGCGCCACCGCGATAGCCGAAACCACCTCCGCGATAGCCGCCGAATCCTCCGCCGAAGCCGCCTCCGCGATAGCCGCCGAAGCGTTGTGCCTCTGCCGGTGGGACGACGAGTATGCCCAGAGCGAGAGCGGCGGTCGAAGCGATCAGGAAGTTGCGCATGACCAATCCCTTCAGGGTGAGTGAGCACGGCACCAGAGATCGCGGAACGACTCAGCATCGGCCTCAACTGAGAATAGTATGAATTTATTTCTTTGTGGCAACTACAGCGCTGCTGTCGAGGTTCGTCGGCAGACGCGGACCTAATACCAAGAGAAATTCGGCGCTAATCCAATTGGCGTATGTCTAAGTTGGCCGCCCTGCGAAGCTTTGGTTGACCTAACGCAACGCACACGACCGAATACATCAGCTCTGCCACATGCTGCATGACCTTGCGGCTCAGTAACCGCTGGAAGTCAATGACGCCGCAGTTTCACGCCGGATCAATGCCATCGAGGTCGAAGATGTGGCCTCCCGCCTAGATGAGCCGGGCGGCTCCTTAACGCCTAAGCTGCGTACATCGCACGGCCTCATGCTCAGCATTCCGCTCCGGCCTAAGCTGCGCGTGTACGATCAGCACTCGGAGGAGACGTTGCAGGAGAGAATGCATAAACTGCGATCCGTCTCAGTGACTTGGGGAGGCGATGCTGTCGCACTGCCGGTTCCAACTTGGCCAACTCGTGCGGCGCCTAGGCCAGATCGGTGCGCCAGCGCGAAACAGCATCTACGAGATCGTGAGTGTGCTGCCCGATCAGGGCGGTGTGCCGCGCTATCGGATCAAGGGCGTTGAGGCGGGCACGCACGAGGTGAGTGAGCGCGAGCTCGTTGCGGCCTCGCGTCCGCTGGCGACATCAACGCGAACGCTCAGCGGCTGAGCATCTGTGCCCACCTGCATCGGACGCCGTAGCGTTCCCCTTGCTCAAGCTTGAGCGGGAGCCAGTCTGCTCCATAAAGCGCTTTGCACGAACCCGGCGCTTGCCGCTTTCGCACTCCTGCTGACCCTGGATAGAAACGGGTATCGGGAGACAGGCCGTGCGGAGCGAGGCGTGACGCGATCGATCTACGATCAGTTGGATGCCCTCGACCGCCTCATCGCGGAGGGCGAGAAGCGCCACGCCGGGCAGGTCGCGCGGATCGAGCAGCTGAACGAGAACGGGCAGTGTGCGACCGGAGCCAGGGGCATGTTGCAGAACATCAAGACCCATCTCGCAGCGCTGCGCGCCCGCCGAGCGCAGCTTCAAATCATGCGGACGAAGTCGTGACCGCCCTCGCCAGCAGAGAGGGATTTCCGGCGCGGGAGGAGAGAGGAACGTGATCGAGCAGACGTGCGAGCAGCCCGAGCGGCGGGATTCCCGATGAGCCGGTTCTGGCTGCACCGCGGCTGGCGCGAGCCGAACGGCCTCGTCACCGACCACGTCACGGCGGTACACCCCATTGAGGCCGCCACCGCCTCCGCGGCCGTGAGCGCGGCCCTGGCCGACGACGACTTCCTGATCAGCGACGGGGCCAACCTGGCCTGGCTCACGGACGAGCGCGGGGCTCTAGGGCTTGGACTCGATCAGCACCAGAAGGCGATGACGGCAGCCAGGGCGACGGCTGAGGCGTAGTTGCGGGCAAGCTTGCCGTATCGGGTGGCGATGCGGCGGAAGTCCTTGAGGCGGTTGAACGTCGCCTCGATGCGCCAGCGCTCCCGATAGCGCTGCTTGTCGTGGCGGATCCTTCTCTTGCGGCCGCGCTTGCCCGGGATGATCGGCGTGATGCCGCTTCTGCGTAGGTCAGCCCGTAGCCAATCGGCGTCGTAGCCCTTGTCGGCGCTCAGGCGGCGGATCCGGCCGGGCGCCTCGGCCAGGACGGCCGGAGCGGCGGTAACATCGCTGGCGTTGCCGGGCGTCAGCAGGAACACGCCGGGCCGGCCGAGGACATCGGTGAGCGCGTGGACCTTGGTCGTCTGGCCGCCGCGCGACGGGCCGATGGCCTGGGCCGTCGCCCCCCTTTCCCGCCGTGCGCCGAGCGATGCGCGCGCACGTAGGTACTGTCGATGGCAGCCGCCTCGCCCGACCAGCCGGCCTTGGCCAGGGCCGCCAACATCGCCTTCCAGAAGCCACGCCGGGACCAGCGGTTGAAGCGGTTGTAGACGGTCGTGCGAGGCCCATACGCGGAAGGGCAGTCACGCCAGCGGCAGCCCGAGGTGAGCACATGCAGGATGCCGGAGATGATCTGCCGGTCGTCCTTACGCTCCGGTCCGGGCTGATCCTTGGGCATGAACGGGGCCATCACCGCCCACTGCTCATCCGAGAGCCAGAACAGGTCCGCCATCGCCGCCTCCACGCTGCAAACGGCGGCCCTGAATCATGAAACCACAAACGCCGCAATAGCTTGGTTCGGTTCACACCCTAGTCTGGTCGCTCCCGCTGGACGACGAGCACACGATGCTGAGCCCCTAGAAGATCCAGGGTTCACTCGGGTGCTCCTTAACAGCTCATCGGCGAGGAGCTTCGCAGGTGGGCGTTAGTCTGCGACCCCTGCTCGCAAATGCACTCACATTTCTAACTCAGACCAGTAGTAACCCATGTATCCGGCCAGCAAGGCTCTTAACACCGGCCAGCTTCATGGCCATCTTCGGCTGGCGTCTGCCGAGGTTCTGCAGAGGCCGCTATTCCTCGTCAATCTGCCGGCCGATCAGCGCAATGGCCTGCTGATAGACAGACGCCGCGTTCCAGGCTTGGAGAGCTCCAAAATTGGCCTCTCCAGGCTGGTAACCCGCCCCGGCACGCCAACCGTGCGCTTTGAGGAAATTTGCTGTCGCACTGAGTGCGTTGGCTGAGTTGTCGAGATTCCCGTCCGTTCCGTAGTTCAAGACATTCCTGGGAAGGAATTGGGTGTGGCCAACCTCGCCGTGCATGGAGCCGAGCGTGCTCGGTGAGAAGACCCCGCGATCAATCAGTGTCAGGGCAGCGTAGAGCTGATCGGTGAAATAGGCTGAGCGGCGGCAATCATAGGCGAGCGTCGCCACGGCTGACAGCGTGTTCACGTTGCCGCGCGATGCACCGAAGCCCGTTTCCATGCCCCAAATGGCCATGAGCGGCCCCGGTGGAACGCCGTAGCGTTGCTCGATCGATGCGAGTAGCGCCGCATTGGAGCGCTTGAGCGTACGCCCGCGCGCCGCAATAACCGAACCGCCGCGCTTTGCTAGAAATTGATCCAGCGACAGGCGGAAGCTCCTCTGTCCGCGGTCTGCCGTGATGGTGGCCGTCGAGTACGATGTAGCCATGAGCGCTGCGAGACTCGACGCGCTGACCCGCCCCCGTGCCTCGTCGGCGAATTCCTTCTTCCACGCCTCGAAGCCTGCAGCTGTGTCACCGCACTGCGCTGCCACCGCTTCACCACGCACGCACAGGAGCGCGGCGAAAAATGCAGCCGCTAAGCTCATCCGCGCAGCCATCGTATATGCACCTGCTCTGGGGCAGCGCGGACGGTGTGTCATCAACATTGCCTCCTGCAGCTCGTGTAAATCGCCCCTGCCATCTGCCGCTTGGCGATCCTATCCCATCTCATGCCGCAACCGCCTGGAGTGACTCGATGGTGTCGCATGCGGCTGGCAGGCCGTTCGAATCCATCATTCTCGCTCTCGCCGCCGCACAGGCCTGCAGGATCTCGGGCGTGCTCAACAGCCGGCGGATCTCCGCAGCCGCTCGGGACGGCGTGAAGTGGCGATGGTTGAGAGCTGAACCAAGGCCGAGTCGCCTCAAGCGTTGCGCTTCATCGAAATGGTCGACGGCGACCGGTACAATGAGCTGCGGGATGCCGGCAGCCAGCGCCTGCGCGACCGTGCCGATTCCACCGTGATGAATAACGGCCCTGCAGCGCGGCAGCAGCTGACTGAACGGCGCATACGACACGTGCAAGACCTGCGTTGGCAACTCACTCGGCACTTGCCCGCTCTGCGGAGCAAGGAGGATGCCGCGCCGGCCCAGGCGCGCACATGTCCGCACGGCGGTCTCGAAGAATGCGCGGCCCCGGCGCATGGCCGAGCCGTAGGTGAAGGCGAGCGGCGGTTCGCCCGCATCGAGGAAAGCGGCGAGGTCCGGGCTGAGATCGTCGGCATCTCCGAAGCGGTCGGCGAGCGGGAAGCCGACCTGTACGGCCTGGGCCGGCCAATCGGGCTGGGGTGGAGCGTACCAATCAGCGAAGGTGAGCAGCACCCGCTGCGGGCTGTTCCACCAGTGGCGTAGCCGGCGCACAGGCGGCAGGCCAAGGGTGCCGCGGAACCTGTTCAAGGCGGGCAGCGCCGCGGGACCGATGACGTACTTGTCTGCGCCGCGCCCAATCCAGTGCCGCAGCTGATTGGGTAGATAGGCGGGCAGCGGCAGGCCGAGCAGCACCGGTGGAGCATGGCGGCTTTCCACCAGCACTGGCATGACGTGGACTGTCACCAGCGGCAGCCCGAGCTTGTCCTGTGCGACCCGCGCGCCGAGGCTGAGGGTCGACCCGATGACGACGCTCTCGCCGGGCCGCCAATTTGCGGCAAGCCAGCGGTAGGTGGGCTCCGTCAGAGACGAGATGAAGCGAAATGCAACCTCAACGCCGCGCCAGGGGCGCCAGAGATCCGGCTCGTCCGCGAAGCGGTCGAAATCCTCGCATGTACCGAGGGCCTCGAAGGCAACCCCAGCGCGAGCCGCCATGGCAGCGAATGGCGCGGGAGCTGCGAGTGCGACCGTTCGGCCGCGGCGTTTCAGCTCGGCCGCGAGCACGATGAATGGAAGAACATCGCCGTGGCTGCCAATTGCGACAAGAAAAACCTTCATGCCGGCGATCTATAACACGCGTCTCAGAGCCATCCTGTAACGCAAACAACACAGAAGGTGAGTCGCACGAAATATGTCAACTGCGACAGGAACCGTACATTTCCTTCGCTTGCATTTTGTTCACTCGGCTGACCGCATTTTCTGCGCCCGACGGCCCAATGAGTATTCAATCTCGATCGGCTCCGCACTGTCGGGTGCGGCAGCGATGTGCACCTCCAAAAAGCCGCGTTGGGCCGAGAGCAAGGTCGAGCGCTCGGACGTGCGGCGCAGAAGCCGCCGCAGACGAGAATAGCTGCAGGAGGGGGCATGTCAGGGGTGAGCCGATCAAGTCCTCGCGTGCTGCTGGTCTTCCCGCGCTTCAATCACAATTCCTTCTGGAGCTTCAAGGAAGCCTGCGAGCTGTTCGGCGCGCGCTGCCCGGCACCACCGCTCGGCCTGATCACCCTCGCCGCGCTCCTGCCGAGCAGCTGGGACCTCAGGCTCGTCAACCGCAATGCTGAGGACCTTACAGATGCCGACATCGCCTGGGCCGAACTCGTCCTGACCGGCGGCATGCCGCCCCAGCAGATCGACACCCTCGCGGTGATGGCGATGTGCCGAGCGGAGGGCAAACCTGTCTGCGTGGGTGTGCCCGACCCAACCTCGAACCCCGACGTCTACGCGCACGCCGATTTCCGCGTTCTGGGCGAGGCCGAGGGCATCATCGACAGCTTCGTCGAGGCTTGGAATGCGGGCGCGCGCAGCGGCCGCTTCGAGGCACCGAAGTTCCAGGCGGACGTGACAAGGAGCCCGATCCCGCGCTTCGATCTGCTCGACTTCAACCACTGCCTCTATGTCGGCGTTCAATTCTCGCGCGGCTGCCCCTTCACCTGCGAGTTCTGCGACATCATCGAGCTTTATGGTCGAGTGCCGCGCACCAAGAGCAACGCGCAGATGCTGGCCGAGCTCGACCGGCTGTTAGCACTCGGCTACCGCGGCCATGTCGATTTCGTCGACGAGAACCTGATCGGCAACAAGAAGGCGATCAAACGCTTTCTACCCGAGCTCAAGGTCTGGCAGGAGCGCAACGGGTATCCGTTCCGGTTCTCGACCGAGGCCTCGCTCAACTTGGCCGACGACGCCGAACTCCTCCAGATGATGCGAGAGGCCAACTTCTTCGTTGTCTTTGTCGGGATCGAGAGTTCTGACGAGGCAACGCTGGTCGCGACGCAGAAGAAGCAGAATACCCGCCGCAGCATCGCCGAGAGCGTCGCCCGCATCTACAAGGCTGGAATGTTCGTGACCGCCGGCTTCATCGTCGGGTTCGACACCGAGCGCGGAAGCATGGCCGGCGCCATGGTGGACTGCATCGATGCAACAAGGATTCCGGTCGCCATGGTCGGCTTGTTGCATGCCTTGCCGAACACCCAGTTGATGCGGCGCCTGACCCGAGAGGGGCGGTTGTTTGAGGGCTACAATCTCACGCCAGCCGAGGTCGGCGATCAGTGCACGGGCGGGCTGAACTTCGTCACGCTGCGCCCGCGCCGGGAGATCTTGGCTGACTATCGCCAGGTCCTGCTGCAGATCTACGAGCCCTCGGCCTTCTTCCGGCGGGTCCGCGCGCTCGGACGGATGTTGGACCGGCCAACCTTCGGAACCAAGCCGCGATGGCAGGCGGTGCTACGAGATCTGCGCCTGCTTGGGCGTACCTGCTGGCGCATGACGGTGAAGCGGCCGGAACTGGCGCGTCACTTCTGCGCCGCGTTCCTCGACATTGCGCGGCACAATCCGCGCGCGCTCGACCTCGTGATCATGAACATGGTCGTCTATCTGCATCTCTACCCGTTCTCACGCCACGTCATCCGCGAGCTTGATAGCCGGATCGCGGAGATCGACGAGGGCCGCTGGGCGGAGCCGGCGACGTTGCTGCCCGGCCCTGCGACTGAGAAAACGGCGCTTGCCGCCGTTGCGTAAGATCTCCTCTGGCCGGGGCTCGAACAGGCGACGCACGCAACAGTGCAGGAACAAGCGGACGTAAAAGCTGCCCGCGAGACCTGGTTTGAGGCACACTTACGAGAGCAGCTGCCCTGGCTTCGGCTGGGGTGTTTCTTTGCTCGGCTCGAGCGCAGCCGTGCGGTTTCCGACAGATCGGCTGTCAGAGGTGCCGCTACGCTCCGGTTCGTGCGAAGCTTGGCCGTGGGGGACCCCAGCCCTCGACTCAACCTTCCCTTAGCCCCGCTCGCCCCACCCCCTTGGCGCAGCGGGGCTCTCTCTGCCCGCAGAGCTATGCGCCCGCGTCGGCACGGTTCGGGCATGCCCTTCTCGTACCCGAGCCGTAGGGCCGCTCCCGGATGAGGCGTTATGGAGCGTGGGTCAGCGTGTTGTTCAGGAACGATCTGCCGCCGATCGTCCGTGCCCCTCGGCTGTGTCGGGTGTGGCTCAGCTGCATCGCTCCCGGATATCTGATGCCTCCAGAGTTCAGGCACCTTGCAAGTGCCGCCCCGAACGGCTCCATTGAACCGCGAGCTTTCCTGGCTGGTCCTGGGAAATGACTACAATCCACCTCCGCCCCGCCAGCCCTCGGCTCGCGGGGCTTTTCTGTCCAGAAGCTGACGGTTCAATGTGGCTCCGGCGCCACATCTAAGGCCAAAATGCGGCCTCGGGCGAGCGGAGCACAGCTTCCCACTCAGCCATCGGCTAGGTGTTGTGCCGCTGCACTATGCACCCGCAGTAACAGGCGCTCTCCTTGACTTTCTCTCCAGACAGAGGGGACCAAGGACCAGATGATCAGAAAACTTCTTCTCGCCAGCACGGCTACCGCCCTGCTGACCGGCGCCGCCTCGGCCGCTGACCTGCCGCGTCCGACACCCCCGCCGGTGTTCACGCCGGTTCCGGTGTTCACCTGGACGGGCTTCTACGCCGGTTTCAACGCCGGTTACGCCTTCGACGTCAGCAGCAACACCGCCAATGGCTTCACCCAGACGCTGACCAACCCGGTCACGCTGACGGGTCCCGGCGGCGCGCCGGTCACCACCTCCATCCTGCCGCTCGGCGCCACCCTTGCCTACCGCAACTCGGAGCGTGACGGCTTCTCGGGCGGTGGTCAGATCGGCTACAACTACCAGTTCACGCCCGGCTCCGGCTTCGTGATCGGCATCGAGGCTGACGCCCAGTACCTCGACTTCGGCGCCAGCCGCAACAACCGCTTCGTCACGACCGCGCCGATCGGCACGATCAACCCGAACTTCGTCCCGGTGAACGGCGTGCTCAGCACGCTCGACTTCTTCGGCACCGTTCGCGGCCGGATCGGTTACGCCTGGGATCGGACGTTGTTCTACGGCACCGGCGGCTTCGCCTACGCCTCGGGCGACACGCGCCTGACCCAGTTCGCCAACGTCGCTCGTGGCGACGACTTCCTGACCGGCTGGACCGTCGGCGGCGGCGTCGAGTACGCGCTGGCGAACGACAGCTGGCTGAACTTCTTCCGCGCCTCGGCGGTGACGCTCAAGGTCGAAGGTCTGTACGTGAACCTCGATCAAGGTCGGGGCAGCAACCTCCCGATCGTCGGCGGCCTCAACACTGCCGGCGGGCTCGTTGGGGTCTACAACACCTCGGTGGCGGGCGCCATCGTCAGATCCCGTCGCGACAACGAGTTCGCCGTGGTCCGCGCCGGCCTCAACTACAAGTTCGGTAGCTACTGATAAAACGCTACAAGCCCAGCGTTTTCGGCCCGATCAACCCGGAAGGCAACGTGTCCGCGCCCTGGGGCTATGCTCCGGGGCGCTTTTCATTTCTACGCTGTGAACAGGCTGGAAAGGATTTGTTAACCTCACGCGCCGACCCTGCGGCGGTCCGCCGCGACATACCCCTCAGGCCTGTTCATTCATAAGCCGAAGAGGTCGAGCGGGTGGTCAGCGGGATCTTCCCAACCGCCGAGCGCTTCGTCGCGAGGCTTGGGCGGCGGTGAGGCGCTACCGGAACACGTCAGCGCGGCGCGAAGGCTCCGACGGCGGTCGCCGGTCAAGCTGATCTTCGCTAGCTAAGCTCGGGCTACACGCGACCCTGGCCTCCTCGCGAAAGGTTCCTCGCTCATGGTCATCTCGTTCCGTCTGATCGCCCGAACCGCGACGAAAGCCGCCGTGGCCACCCGGGCGATCGGCACGGCCCTCGCCGTCGCGGCCGCGCTGGTCTCGGTCGCGCCGGAGGCGCTCGCGAAGCCGGCGCGGGCGCCAGCAGGCAATGTGCCTTCCGTGGCGGACACGCTCGCGAAGCCGGCGCAGCCGCCCGCAGGCGGTGTGCCGACCGTGGTAGCGTTCAGCGGCTGGGTCCCGCCGGGCGACACCGTCCGCGGCTCCTCGGTAGAGCGCTTGGTCGAGCGGCTACGCGCGAGCGGCTGGACCGCGGAGATTCACGACCCGGCAACCTGGCCCAGCGTGACCGGGGGGCTGATCGAGAAACGCGTGCCGGGCCCCATCATCCTAGTCGGCTATTCGATGGGCGCGGGCGCTTCGACCTCGACAGCCGCGTGGCTCGCCCGTGCCGGTATCCCGGTGCGGAAGATCGTGATCGTGGAAGCCTGGAACCCCGATCCAGTTCCGACCAACGTGGCCGAGGTCGTGCACTATTACGTGTCCGGATGGGCCACGATGCTGAGGCCGAGCCCTGGCTTCGAAGGCTCGATCCAGAACGTCGATGTCCGGTCACTCGTGCCCGGGATCGAGAACGAAGGCCATGTCAGCATGAGCCACGTCCAGGCGGTGCAGGATGTCGTGGTCGACGCGATCACGGGACCCGACGCAAGTACACCTCCACCTCGCGCGCGCGCGGCGGGGCGCGGCCGACCGGGAGGTTAGGGTGTGAACCGAACCAAGGCATTGCATGGCCTATGGTTTTGTGGTTCAGGGCCGCCGTTTGCAGCATGGAGGCGGCGATGGCGGACCTGTTCTGGCTCTCGGATGGGCAGTGGGCGGTGATTGCGCCGTTCATGCCCAAGGACCAGCCCGGACCGGAGCGTAAGGACGACCGGCAGATCATCTCCGGCATCCTGCATGTGCTCACCTCGGGCTGCCGCTGGCGTGACTGCCCGGCCGCCTCCGGCCCGCACACCACGGTCTACAATCGCTTCAACAGATGGTCCCGGCGTGGTTTCTGGAAGGCGATGTTGGCGGCCCTGGCCAACGCCGGCTGGTCGGGCGAGGCGGCTGCCATCGACAGCACCTACGTGCGAGCGCATCGCTCGGCGCACGGCGGGAAAGGGGGGCGAAGGCGCAGGGGATCGGTCCGTCGCGCGGCGGCCAGACGACCAAGATCCATGCGCTCACCGATGTCCTCGGCCGCCCCGGCGTCCGCCTGCTGACGCCCGGCAATGCCAGCGACGTGACGACCGCCTCGGCGGTGTTGGCCGAGGCACCGGGCCGGATACAGCGTCTTGCCGCCGACAAGGGCTATGACGCGGACTGGCTGCGCACTGAACTGCGGAAGAGCGGCATCACGCCGGTCATTCCGGGCAAGCGTGGCCGCAAGCGCTGTATCCGCCACGACAGGCGGCGCTACCGCGAACGCTGGCGTATCGAGGCGACCTTTAACCGCCTCAAAGACTTCCGGCGCATCGCCACACGCTACGATAAGCTCGCCCGCAACTACGCCTCAGCCATCGCAATCGCCGCCGTCATTACCTTCTGGTGCTGATCGAGTCCAAACCCTAGTGCATTGACACAGCAAGCAGCGCGTTTCTTGCTGCGATTTTAAGCAGTTGGCGAACGAGCGCGTGGTTCGTTCGTCTGCGTCTGTGCACTAGAAGCATCGACCAAGACAGCCGGCCGGGATGGGGCTCCTGTCAGCCGCCGGGCTTCCTCGCGACGAGAAGCAGGCCGACGCCTTCGTCGTTGATGGGCGGGGCCCGCCTCAGGCATTGGATGGCGAGCGCTCCCCCGAGGCCCAGCAGGGCAGAGGCGTGCCAAGACCAGCGATGCGCGTAATGCCTCTGCTGGCACTTCACAGGCGAGCAGCGTGCCATCCAGTAGATGAAGTTGTCGAGCTCGGACCATGGGATGGTCTCGACTTGGGCGTCCACTAGCCCGACCCGTGCGGCGATGGCCCGAAGTGCCTCGGCCGTCCACCAAGTGAGATGGTGTGGGAGCGCGTTGACAAGGTAGTTCGGGATGCGTGTCGCGGCGGAGGGCACATGCGGCACCCCGACAATCACGGTCCCGCCCGGGCGGACGGCTTGCGCCATCTCCGACAAGAAAGCCACGGGCCGCGCCACGTGCTCCAGCACCTGGAAGGCCGAGACGACGTCGTAGGCCCGGGCGCCGGACCGGAGGTGCTCAGATAGGGTTTCGGGGCTGGCCCAGGGCTGTCCCGGGTCGGCTCCGAAATGCGGGTCGAGGCCGGTATAACGACCGCCGGGGACGAGATGCCGGAACACGCCAGGGCCGCAGCCCACATCGAGGACGCTGTCACCTGGCGAGAGGTGGTTCGCCGCGAGCCGGAACTCCGCCCGCGGCGTGTTGCGGCTAGGCAGGCCGAGAGCGGTCGCGAGTCGCCGCAGCCGGCCCGTCAGCCCGCGCGGCTCGGCATCGTCGAGGACGCGGTAGAAGGCGTTGTAGAAAGATGCGTCGCCCTCCAGCATCGGATCGAAGAAATAGAGCCCCGTAGGCGACTCCCATAGGCCAAAGCGAGTTGTGCCAGCGAAGCTCGGCCGAACATCGACCTGCAAAATACGATGCCAGAGCTCGACCAGCAGCTTGGCGCTGACCCATTGGACGAGGCGTCGCGCCGGCTCTCCCGTGATCGGGCAGGGAGGGGGTGTCACGCGGCATTTCTCCGGGAAGTCGTGGCCAAGAGCCGGCGGATGAGATCGGCCGCCCCAGCGAGGCCTGGCTCCCGGGCGAGAGTAGTGCCGAGCCGCGCCGCGGCCGCCGCGTAGTGACTGTCGGTCTCGGCCCGGACGATCCGATCCGCGAGCTTGGCCGGAGTCATTTGTCCGAGACCGAGCGGCTCCTCGGTCGCCCCGGCCGCCGCTAAACGCCGTCCCCAGAAGAGCTGGTCGCCAAGAAACGGCACCACCACGCTCGGTCGTCCGCTCCGCCCAGCAGCCGCGACTGTGCCTGAGCCGCCGTGGTGCACGATGCAGGAGACTCGCGGGAAGAGCAGTTCGTGCCGGACCCCTCCCAGCACCAGGACCCCCGGCGGGAGGTCCGCCGGCGGGCGCAAGCTCCCCGCCCCTTTGGCCAGGATGGCGCGTCCGCCTCGCAGGGCGAGCGCGTCGAGCACGACACGGGTGTTGCGCTCGGCGTGCATCCGCATGGATCCGAAGCCGACATAGACCGGCGGTGGCCCCGCCTCTAGGAAGCTCTCCACCTCGTCCGGCAGCCGCTCGCCCGGCTCGGGCTCCCTGAGGAGGAAGCCGGTCTGCGTGTAGGGGCGCGGCCAATCGCCCGGATCGGGCGCGAGAGCCGGGCTGAAGGCGAGAAGCTGATGGCTGTCGCCCAGCCCCAGGGTGAGCGGGTTACAGCCGGGGCGCAGCCGCTTTCCGGCGCCGCTCGAGCGCAGCCGGGTTCGGAAGATCCCCCGGAGAACCGTGGCCGAGACCAAGCGGAAGATCTCGTAGCTCGCTCGGTTGAGGAGGGGGCCGCGGTCGCGGCCGCCGAGCAGGCTCAGCGACGCGAGCCGGCTCGGCAGAAGCGGCTGGCATGTCATTCGGACGGCGGGGATGCCGAGCTCGTGCGCCAGTTCGCCCGCGAAGAAGGCCAGGGCGTTGTAGACGACGAGGTCGGCCTGCTGGATCGCATGGAGGCAGTCGCGCAGCAGCTCCGCAAAGCGCGCCTGCACCAACCGCAGCTGCCGCCATCCGGTCCAGATTTTACGCCCGCCGGCAGAGTACTGGTCGAAAGAAGCGGCTCGCTCGTGCGAGAAGAGGTCTTCGAAGGAGCCGAGGTTGACCACCACCGGGTCGAGCCCGAAAGAGCGCGCGAGCGGGAGATAATCGTTGTTTATGACAAGGCGGACCACGTAGCCCTGACGTTGCAGCTCGCGAGCCAGGAGACAGAAGGGCTGCACGTCACCCCGGGTCCCAAGCGTAACGAGGACGACTGAGCTCTCGCCAGTCCGCCGACCTTCGAGGACATCACTCTCTCGCTCGCTGGGAGCTTGGCTACTGGGCGCGCTCTGAACGCTCACCGGACGCATCTCTCCGCAGTGACAGGGTGGGCCAAATTTATGGTTGCCACAGAAGGACGAGACCTGTCGCAAAGTTTTCTGGGACGCGATTTCTGCTGGAATTGCGCTCTGCCGAGCCTGCCTAGACATAACTCGACATGGCGATCGGACCGCATAAGTGCCGCGATCAATGACTGGAAGTTGGGCCGCCACTCGCCGTCCCGCAGCTTACTCAGCAGGCGAGAAAAGTTTGCGACAGGCCTGGATTGCGGACATAGCGTTCCAGCAGCAACTGCTCTGGTCGGAAATGCACCAGGCACAAGCTTGACCTTTATAGCTTAACTATCAGAGTCGCCGCCGGCTGCACTCCAGCCGGAGCCAGCCCAGGATGGCGCACCGGAGACGTAGCTCTCGACTTCCTCGACCTGAACGCTGGTCACATACGGTCGGTGTCGGATTGCACTGCGATTTTCGGGTGCGCCCTGCCGTTGAACCACGCGCACGTTGGTGGCGCTCACTGGGCAGCGGGACGGTTATGCAGCCCCGCGGGATCGCCGGGAACAGAAGGCGCACCCGCTCCATCGGGACCCTCCCTGCTCGATCCGGAATTATTTCTATCTCATCGAACAGCCGCGGCCACTTGAGAGGGCATGGCTCCCCTATCTGTCTTCAGGAGCGCAGAGATCGCCCTTTGCTCCTCACGGAAGAACTCGTGCATGGAGCTATAGAACCGATGCATCGAGCGGCATGCCTCATAGATCGAGTCATCCGCCTCGCCACGAGAAAGCTTGAGGTAGTCGTCCGCCTTTCGTTCAGCGATGTGAGCGCCGGAAATGCACTCAGCCAAAGCTGTCTGAATCTGCGGCGGAAGATTCTCGTTCACCTTAGTATTTCCTGACACGTGGCGCATCTCCCTTCCGAGACAGTGGCTATTCTGGCCGCCTGTCAATTTGTTCGTGAGACATCCTCGTTCCACGGGATGTCCGCTTGGCGTGTGGAAGTGCGGAGATGAAAGGGACACAGAGCAAAACGAGCTTGTGCCAAGGCCACATACCTCCACCCTGCCACCGAGCTTGGTATACCAGATGCGGCGTTGCACAATAACGTTTGTTGCAGACGCTTGAAGATTCCCAGTTGCGCCAGAGCCAATGTACGAAACCATGCATAACCAGTGGGAAGATGCCACTCGGTCCTCCGAGGGCTTGTCGCTCATGCGTGCCAGAAACGCTGCCTGAGCCAAGACGGACCAGAAGATCGCGAACAATTATATTCCCCGAAGCGCATCTCTGCTTTTCCGCAACTCCTGGGCATTTCCAGCAATTGATGCGATCCTACTCGACCTCATCGAAGAATGAGCCGCCCGGTCCATAACCGTATGAATCGGGATAGGAACGTCGGATTGGCGGGTAAGCGCCACCATCGAACCCGTACCGTTCAGGCTGTAAGCGGGCCGGTACCGGATACCCATACTCGGACGAGCGATGCGCCCGGACAGCATGGAACCCACGGCCCATGCTTCTCGCGACCAAAGGCTCACCGCCACCGATCGTAATGCGCGTGTTGCCCAGACCTTCGGCATGCACGAGCGCGAAGAGGGTAGCAGCGTTTCCTGGCGCTAGGCGTACACACCCATGAGATGCTGCGCGACCAAGGCGCCTGACGTGGTTGGTGCCGTGAATCGCATGTCCGACCGACGTGAAGAAAATCGCGTTCGGCATGGGTGCGTTGTCGTATTTTCGCGAGAAGTATACCCGTTCAGTACGTAGCACTCTGAATGTGCCGCTCGGAGTGTCGTGCGCCGGCAACCCAGTCGAGACACGCCACAAGTAGACAGGCTGTCCATTTACCGCGACGGACATTCGCTGGCTTGCCTTGTCGATCGTTATGCGAACGTCGGCCAGTGCGGGAGACGAGGGTGATGCCGAGACAACGAAGCTGGCAAGCGCAAGGAGTGGTAGAGCGCGCATAGGAACTCGCATCGGCAAATGGCGAAGCCTGTAAGAAGCTACGCCGTTCCGATGCTTGAGTTCCGCCCTACTACCAAAGTGCTGTGGTTAACTTGTGACCATGAGGCTTACCCATCCACCTGCGGTGGTCGCCGAGGCGAACCCTAGTTCGGCAAACCTAAACAAGCGTTCGAATACGCTGCCGCCCAGATTATATTGAGTGGCGTGACACGGAGCATAGTTCACGACCGGGGACAGCGGCTTCCCATCTGCCCGCAATGCTTCCACAATGAGTGCCAGGGATCAGCGCGTTGTTGCGGTGAGCACTCGCCGCTCGCTGCCATAGGAACGGAACCTTTCTCGGTGCTCAGGCGAGCCACGGAATAGTGCAAGTTCGTGAGGCTGAGCAAGAATACTGTTGTTTTATCGGGCGGCCAGCAGGATGAAATTTTGTCTTGCCGTATTATATATCGCTATAATTGAAATTCCGACGTAACGATCTTTAGCAAGCATCATTTCATCTGATATTTCGATGCTGAAGCGGCGAGCCTTCTTTTGGCTCGTTCCAGCACTGTCGTGGCTGACGAGTGAGGCTTTGGCCCCTTCGGCGCAGAAGTATGCACCTTCGCCCATCGTGGCTTGTGCTGCGCTGATGAGCAGTACCGCTATCGCTACAGTGATTCTTGTCACGCTCCCACTCAAGCTGTTTTGCGGCTCGCCCCCTTATGCAGGCACGCCCCCATACCCCGCTCTCAAGGCAGACCGCAGTCAGCTTACACGACTGAGAATGTAGCAGTCCTCGATGGCCCACCGGGGCTCAGGCCGGATACCTGTGTCAGCACGCGGGATGCGGCGATACACATCGCTGTCACGCAAATAGACCTCGTGCTCGGTGATGTGTTCAGGGCAGGTCCAATGGCCGCTGTAGCGGGTGTCAGGTTGCGTGTCCTCGCCTAAGCCGACGATCGCAGCCGTGTAGGAGCGCTCGAGAACGTCGCTCAAACGATCCCAAAAGTGCTCCGCTGTCTCAGCCGCTTGTGGATGCGCACCTTGCCACGTCCAAACATCCCACCCGCGTGCGTGCGTCCACGCCTGAGCCGCCACGAGCATGAGTTCCATCTCAGACCTGTCTGTCCCTTGCTCGTACAAGATGCGTGCTAACTCGACCGCCGTCTCCGCCGGAAGCGCCTGCGCAAGGGCCGACAGGAACGGGCCCGCTGTCTCTTCATCGATGTTGTGACAGACCGTGTCCACGACGGTGACAATCGCGCAGAGGCCGCATTCACCGGAACCATATGCCTGTCGATACGGGCTGCACTTGTCCATGGTAGCGAGCGGATAGCCGCAGATGTGGGCGTCCACCGCCATCCCCAGGGGACCCGCGACGGCCTGGTTGCCGATGACTGGCGCGTCCTGGACAACGGGCTGTGCCCAGGCCCGTGGAAGAACGGGTCCTGCGAACGGCAACGTGGCGGCGCCTGCGGCGAAGATCCGCCTGGTGACATCCATGATCGCCTCCCGGGAAGCGCCCGCTCAGGCAGGCCGCTTCAGGAAAAATCCCCGCCCCCGTCGCCGACCCGGCTTCGCCAATCGTCAACATTCGGATGAAACGAGAGCGGTCAAGAACGGCAACGCCCGGCCCATGGCACCGGAGCCAGCACCATCAAGCTCATTCAGCGCAGGCCGCTCGTCTCGACGAAGCGAGCATCCGACGAGCGGACTGGGTCGCGGTCAATTCCGTGTGCCCGGATGCGCCGGCCCAAAGTGCCGCTCGATCGTGTCGTGGAGCCCCCGGCCCCACGGGGCCGCATGATACGAAGGCATCGACACGCAGGCGCAGCAGGATGCGTGCCCCCTGTCGCGGCCTCCAGGCCGCCCGGCTGAGCACACGATGAAAGTTCACGCAGTGCCGCTCTTGGCTGCGACCAGTGATGCGCAACACGCTCGTGACGGTGCGGCGGCCCGGAGCCAGGTTGGCGCCGATGAGAAGGATCTCCGCATGCCGCCAGAAGCGCTGAACGAACAGCGGCGCGAAGGTGAGGATGGTACTGGCGACCGGGCGGGTAGGTGCGGCATGTGGTGTCTTTGGCGAGGGACGCCACCGGCCTAGCCACCACGTTCGCTTCGTCACCTCACTACGCTCAAACGTCCGCCAAATTGGCCAAAGACGAGCTGAGGCCCGCCGCGATGGCAGGGCGCTCGGATGGGAGAAACGCCGGAGCCGGGAAGGTTGGGTTAGCAGCCGCTGCAGACGCCCCCCATCGTCTTCTTCATCTTCGCGTCCCAGGACTTGGTGCGCGCGTCAGCGGCCTTCCCATTTTTGTCCTGCATCTCCCTGTCTTTCTGTGCATCCAAGGTCGTGGGTTCGGCAGGTCCGGTCTGTGATGACACAGATGCGGGTGTGGGCTGTCTTTGCCCAGGGGATGCGGCCGCTAGGCCCGTGAGGGCGAGGGCGATCGTCGTGAAGCGAAGCATCGACTTGCCTCCTGAAGAACAATCCGAGGGTACCGGGCCGCCCACGATTGCAGGCAAGCTGCCAGTCCTCGGCTGTTCCCATCATCTGCTGAGTGGGCGAGGACGCCCCAGAGCAAAAGTGTGATCTGAAACGTCCGGCGGCGCTCCTCCACTGCGCGCCGCCAGGCCCCTCCGCCCGACGACCGTCAGCGTGGGATCACGCGGACAACTCTGCGTGAGTCGAGGTCGATCAGGACCGCGCGGTCGTCAGGAGAGATGTAGTAGCCATAGTACCCGGTCGGGTTCAGCCCCCCGAGCGACACGTTCTGGAAGGAGCCGATCTGCAGCCAGCCGGGGATCACACTGCCGCGCCCGACGCGCACACCGCTCGGTTCGTTGTAGCGCGGTCCGGAGTCGAACAAAGTCTGCACGCTGCCGGGCTCGTTGCCGTTCATCAGAACGCCCCGGTCGGCCAGCTGCGGGTTGACGCGCAGCACCAGCGGCTGAGCCAGGGCCAGTGAGCCTGCCAGGAGACCGGCCGCGGCAACGCCGGCTCCGGTGAGCCAACTCGTGGTGTGTGTGAGGATGTTCGGCATAGCCTCCTCCTAGAAGTGTCGTTCAAGGACGCAGGTACGGCGCCCCCAGCTAATATCCCTCACTACAGACAAGAGTGCTTGATCGTCTGAGACGCGCGCAAAGTTTTCGGGGCGAAGTATCTTTTGAGCTTAGCAGTCATGGTCGTCCGAAAGGCGGTTTCAATCAAGACGCATAAAGTGATGACCGGGTGCCTGCGCAGAGGATGCG
This sequence comes from Methylobacterium sp. BE186, assembly GCF_031457035.1. Taxonomy (NCBI): domain Bacteria; kingdom Pseudomonadati; phylum Pseudomonadota; class Alphaproteobacteria; order Hyphomicrobiales; family Methylobacteriaceae; genus Methylobacterium; species Methylobacterium sp. BE186. The sequence goes on along the minus strand of NZ_JAVDVV010000002.1, from coordinate 370,048 downwards.
CTTCGGAGGTCCGGCGTCGCCTTAGAGCTAAACCTTCACGTCCGCGCCTGCGGCGTTCGACTCCGTTCGTCGGCACAGGGCTGCCGAGGGTTGGCTCTCGGCTCGCCCTCGCACGGTCGCTCAGCGTACCCCTGACCCTGGGGCAGCGAATGCCTGCATCGCAGACCCAGATGATCAAGCAGCCAGCCCGGAACGGTGTTTTATGTCGAGAGCGGCTGCAGTCCTGCGCCATCTGAGGCCAGTGCTCGTACCGTCAGCGGCTGTGCCGGCGGTGCGCTTGCTGTCCGGGGTCGGCCAGCCCGAGCCGTGATGAGCCGGAGATCAGCCGGAGCTTAATTGACGTAAAAAACTCCCGGAGGGAGCCAGCACAGGTCTCGAACCACAGGAGAGGGTAATGCCTTGTGCTTCTGTGTCCGGCTTCTGCATCGTCGCCACGCCTGCACTGTCAGAGTAGGCGGCGCACACGCCACACTGTTGAGCCATTCGCGGCTCGCCGCGAATATCATCGCGAATAGGGTCGCCTCTTAATCAGACCGCATGTCGGAGGCCGCCGCCCTGTTTGTTCGTCAGGGCGTTCTTTTCTCACAGGAGGTCAATATGCAGAGAAGCATGATCGGCGTGGCCGCCGCCCTATTCCTTGCCGGATGCCCGATGGCCTCGGCAGGGGATGTTGCCACCACCGGCGCACTCGAAGACAGCGGGAAGCTGAGTCAAACCGATTTCAAGGCCCTGACCGATGCCCGCATCGGAGTGGTGAAGGCGGCCCTCCAGCTGACGCCCGAGCAGCAGCAGTACTGGCCTGCCATCGAGGAAGCGATCCGCGCACGCGCCGAAACCCGGTACCGCAGGCTGTCCGCCCTGGAAGGTCGGTCCCAGCAGCGCGGCGACGCCGATCCGCTCGCGCTGATTCGCGAGCGCGCCGACTCGTTGGGTCAGCGCGCAGCCGGTCTCAAGAAGCTCGCGGATGCGTGGCAGCCGCTCTACCAGACCCTCACTCCAGATCAAAAGGCGCGGATGCGTGTGGTCGTCACCCGGGTGATCGGGGGATTGCGGGAGGCTGCTGAAGACCGTCGCAGAAATCTCTCGGACGACGATGACGACGACAATGAGGGCTGATTGCTTCCCCGCCACACCGCTGCCCCGCCTGCGATGAACAGCGTGGAGCAACGGCTACTGGCGCAGCGACCGACTGCAGGGTCGCAGGTCTTGCCAGGAGCGGGACGCGCGAGACCGCCCTGGCGCTGCCGATGCCCTGAGCCCCTGGAGGCGGGACGATGCCACGGGCGCTTCCCTTCGTTGCTGCCTTGACACTCTTCCTCGTGGCCGGCCCGACCGGGGCCGGCCACGGCGACTTCATCCGGGTAGTCTACCAGGCCCCGAAGAAATCGGAGGCACAGGAGATCTATCGCGAGATGCGGGCGCGCCGCGTTCTTGAGGGCTTGCGGGAGATCGTCAGGATGGTCCGGCTGCCGCGGTCTCTCACTCTGCGCCTGTCCGAGTGCGACGGCGAGATTAACGCCTGGTACGCACCCGAGACCCGCTCGGTCACGGTCTGCTACGAGTACATCCAGGATGTGTGGGACCGGGCGCAAAAGGCCACGTCCCCACCCGCTGTGTTCCGTCACGACGCCATTTTCGGCCCGGTCGCTCAAGTCTTCCTGCACGAGTTCGGGCACGCCCTCTTCCACCTGCTGGACGTGCCCGTGCTTGGCCGGGAAGAGGACGCCGCCGACCAGTTCGCCGCGCTGGTCGTGCTGCGCCTGAGGCCGGCCCAGGCCCGGCAGATCATCGATGGCAGCGCCGTCCTGTTCACGAGCTACGGCGCGGAGGAAAAGCTGGAGAAGGACACCCTCGCCGATCATCACGGCCCGTTCTACCAGCGCCTCTATAATCTGCTGTGCCTCGCCTACGGATCGGACAAGCGCGCCTTCGGCTATCTCGTCGACCGCGGCGACCTGCCCAGAGAGCGGGCAGAAAACTGCGCCGCCGAATACGATCAGGCGGCAATTGCCATGGACAAGCTGTTCCGCCGCCACCTGCGCGGTGGCCGCATGGAGCGCGAGCGGATTCGCCGAGGCTTCCGCTGGGCTCACTGACGGCGAATTCTCCCGCCAGAGAGGTTTTGACGCCCGGAGGGCGCCGTCATGTTGAAGGATTGGAGGGCTGGTGTGATTTGCCCGCCGAGCGGCTTCGGTCTGGCACTTGCCCGCGAGGGCGCGCACGTCAGGCTCCACGGCCTCCTCGGCAAGCCCTGTGAGATCGCGGCAGCTGTCGCTAGCATCGAGGTTAGGTGCAGGGTGTATATGCCGTACTCGGCCTCTGACATGATGTCGCGCCCGCGCAACAAGGGCGCCGAATGTGCCGCGGCATCGACCTTCCGGGCTGTGGAGGTCTGCGCTCCGCCCTTAAGCTGCGTACGGCCCCATCCACCATGAACGCGAGATCGGGGCCGGGATCCGAAGCGCCATGCCATTCTCGCCTTCCGCGCGCGCTGCATTCCTGGGCGCGCTTTTTGCTATCGCGGCCACGGGCTGCAGCTTCAAGTCCGTGCCCGATCCGGCCTTGTCGTCGCGCGATGCGGCTTTCATGGCCATGGTGCCGGAGGCCGAGTTCGACCCGCATTTCGCCCGCTACCTCGTGGACGACCCAACCAAGGAGGCGCCTGGCACCGTGGTGGTCGACACCAAGGCGCGCCAGCTCTACCTCGTACAGTCTGGCGGCAAGGCTCTCCGCTACGGCGTCACGGTCGGGGACGAAGCCTATGGCTGGACTGGCAGCGCCACAGTTTCCCGCAAGGCGGAGTGGCCGACTTGGAACCCATCGGCCGAGATGGTGCGGCGCTGGCCGCACGTCCACGCCATGGCGGGCGGCCCCGCAAACCCCCTCGGCGCCCGCGCGCTCTACCTTTCGGACCAGGGCCGCGACACGCTTTATCGCATTCACGGCACCAATGAGCCCGAGAAGATTGGTCAGGCCGTGTCATCGGGTTGCATCCGTCTGCGCAACATCGATGTGGTCGACCTGTACAACCGCGTGCCCGTCGGCGCCCGAGTGCTCGTGCGCTGAGGCTCGGGCATGGCGCCCTCCTAGTCCGTTGTGACGGCGTCAACGCAGAGATTCACGGCAGAAGCCAACGCCTGTGAGCCGAACAAGGTAAATGGACGCTAGACTTCTCTATGAGGAGCAGTGACGCCCGCTCAGCCAAGGGTTCTTGGATGTCTCGGTAGCTCAGTGTGAAGCGCAGATACATCCAGATGGCCCGCCGGATGATGTCGCGTGAGAAGTGACAGCTGGTGTACGAGAGCACGCACATGCGGCCTGGCTAGACGCTTAATTCAGCTCGGCAAGCCAGCAAGCCCCCAACGTGACAGGTCCCCGAGCGCCACCACGGGAAGCTTGCACGCAGGCTGCCTCCGAACGGAACTGTTCCGAGGTCGCGCCCCAAGCCGCCTTCGCTGCGAGGGGCTTTAGTACGGTTGGGCACAGAGGGGATCTCCGTGAAACGCACAGTGCCAGTCTACGCCGTTCAGGTTTAAGCTTGGCGACAAAGCACCTGCTGCGAGGTAGGGCCATGCGATTGGTTCGAGTTTGCGTCTTTGCTGGCTTGTTGCTCGGCGTGACAACTGCGGTTCAAGCAGACGGTCAAAATCAAGCGGACTGCGTCAGCGGCCGCGATCTCGATCAGCAGATCCGGGCCTGCTCACAGTTGATCGGCCAAGGCAGCCACGCTGATCGGTTCATTGCTGTCGCCTACTTCAATCGCGGGCTTGCTTATGACCGCAAAGGCGATTGGGCCCGCGCACTCTCCGACTATGGCGACGCTATCCGCCACGACCCGAATCTCGCCAGCGCCTACTACAATCGAGGCCGCGCCCATGTAGAACTCGGAGACCTCGACGGCGCGGTCGCTGACTACAGAGACGCCATCCGTCTCGCCCCGGCACATGCCAATGCTTTCTGTAGCCGCGGTGCCATCTTTGGCCGGAAAGGCGATCATGACCATGCGCTGGCTGATTTCGAGCAGGCGATCCGCCTCGATCCGCGTCATGCCCTTGCCTACTTCAATCGCGGACTTGCCTACAGCGAGCGCGGTGACCCCAAGGCCGCACTGGCCGATTTTGATCGGGCGATCAGCCTCGATCCGAAGCGAGCTGACGCCTACCAGTTCAGAGCCAGACTCCACGTCGGACTGGGCGATTACGGGCGAGCGTCAGCCGATTATGCTCAGGCTGCCCGGTTGCTGCCGGCCGTTGAGGTATCGATGAGCGAACTCGGAAGGCCGATCAGGCAGTGACACGGTGCTTGTCACATTGTGCGGCGCGCAAGCTGGACACCTCCAAAAACCTCCGAGATCGTGGTCGCGGCGGGTGCTAAACCATTGATCTAATTAGGCCCGAGTTGGAGCCAGAAGGGGTTTTTGGAGGTGTCCAGCTTGCAAGGGCCGTTGATGCGCCACATCCGGAAGGGATGAACGCGCCCCTCGTACTCTGGCTATCGGTGCCCTCGCGACATCATCCAGCGTGCAGTGTGGATGTATCTGCGTTTCACGCTCAGCTTCCGCGACGTTGAGGAATTCTTGGCTGAACACGGCATCACCGTCGCCTACGAGAGCATCCGCCGCTAGGTGCACACCTTCGGTCCGGTCATCGCGCGCCGGCTGCGCAAGTCTCGTCCGAAACCCCAATCTAAGAGCCTGAACAGCCGTGACATCACGATCCTCCTGCGCTGGAAAACCCAAACTGAGGAGGAAAACGCAAGCCCCAGCAAATGGGTGTATGAATGTCCTACCTAGGCCGCCAAGCCAGCAACGAGGATTGCTAGGCCTACGAGACCAGCCAGGCCCAAGGCCGCGATTCTGGTGGCCTGCGCTTTGCCCGTGCCGCAGTTATCATTGCAGGGCTGAGGCAACTCGCTCGGCCAGCGGAGCCATTTATGGGAGCGTGCTGGCATGGCCTTCATCGGTCCCGGTCGTGCGCCGTCGGCTTGATGGTGACACGGCATGGCGTTTTTCCTGCCCTGCAACAGTCTAGCTTCGTTCAGGCCGCAGCAGCAATGCGCGTGCACGGTCTGCCGCTGAGATGGTCATCGGCCGGATATCCGCGCAGCCGTGCACCCTTCTGTGACGCAGCGGGGCTGCCTGTGCGTTCCGGGGCTGTTGCCTCGGCCACGGCTAACCTCGGTCGGCCTCAGATCGGAGGCTGCTTCACCCAGGCATCGCCACGCAAGGCGCGCTGCCGGCCATATTCATACAGCGGGCGCATGTAGGAGGGGTCGAACGGCTTGTCGCGCTCCATCGTGAAGTCCGATCCGATGAAGGCCAGGTTGTAGTCCACCCCGTCGCGCTCGGCGGCGGCGTGAATTCGCAACACGTCGTTGTAGCCGCTGGCGGCGATCATAGCGGTGATCGCTCGGCCGACGATGCCGAGCGTTCGACGCTCCGTCGAGGCCCATTCTGCATCCAGCCGGCCGTTGCGGATGACCCAAGCCCGGGCCGGTGCCGTCGGCTGCCCGCGCGCCAGCCGCTCGCGGCGGAACCGCGAGACGCTGGCTGGATACAAGAACAGTTGGGCGAAAGCCCCGCCGTCCACATGCAGTTCCTGAAAGGGCTGCCCGTTCAGCGTCACGTCGAACAACACCGGGGCGAAGGCGCCGGGAATGGCAGCGGAGGCCACTAGAATCCGCCGCACCGTATCCAAGGCCCTCTCATGGCCGCTCTGCGCGATGGCGCCTATGTTCCAGATGACCGGGGTTTGCGCATCCAGATTGGAGGTGCCAACCAGCAGCAGCCGGCCGTCGGCATAGGCTCGGGCGATCTCAGCCAGCATCGTCGCGTCGAGGTAGCGGGAAATCGTGCGGAACAGCGGGCTGTTGTCCGCCATGGCATCGTCCAAGATTGCCGCGGTGTAGAAGCGCTCCAGCATCACGTCTGCCAGTGTGATCTCAGTGAACACGCTCTTCAGTTGCGCGTCGCGGGGGCTGCCGAGGAAGGCGAAGGGGGCGCTCAATGCGCCGGTGCTGATGCCCGTGACCAGGAAGAAGCTAGGACGATCGCCATGCTCGGTCCAACCATTCAGGAGCCCGGCACCGAAGGCCCCGTTCTCCCCGCCGCCCGAGATGCCGAGCAGATCCAGATCGGGCAGCGGCGTCGTCGGTCGGATGCCGCGCGACACGATCTGGCGCTCGACAGCCTCTATGAATTCCCGCTGGAGTGCGGCCTGGCCCGTGACCTGTGTCGGGAAGAACCGCTCGTTCGGCACGCCGAGCACCGTTGCAGCACTCGCGCAACCGCGTGGGACGGCGGCGAGGCGCGTCGGAAGAGCACAGCCCAGGAGGCTGTCGGTTAGGGCGCCACACGCAGCGAGAGTCAGCAGAGAGCGGCGGGACGGCCGTGTCGCATGTGGCGCCAAGCCAGAATTTGACATTGCGTACCTCACCTCGTCGCAATGTATTATCCGGGTCCGCTACATTCTAATCGAACTTCTACACCGCGGCCTTGCCTGATGGTCGCGGAGATGCCGCTGACGGCCAGTTCATTGTTGGCCTGACACAGCTGTGGCACCGAAATGCGGACCGCTGCATCCGATGTCCCTCCTCCTGCGGAGGCGAGGATCGCCGCGGTTCTCGTCGCGCTTGGTCTCCACCCGATTGGCCTGCCGCCACGCACTGGGCGTCAGGCCCGACCAGCGCCGGAAGGCGTGCGTGAAGGCCGCCGGCTCGGAGAAGTCCAGAGCCACCGAGATGTGCCCTATGGCCATGCAGGTGTCAGCCAGGAGGTGCTTGGCCACCCGGAACTGCGCCTCGTTGCTGAGCTGCTTGAAGCTGGTGCCTTCGGCTCTCAGCTGACGGCTGAAGGTGCGGCGGTTCACCAGCCTCAGGCGCGCCACCTTCTCGACTTTGCAGCGCTGCCGGGTCACCGCGGTCTGGAGATTCTCGCGAACTTCGTCCGTCAGCGTGGAGGTCTGAGCCACCTCAAGCTGGTGGATGCGATCCTCTACCTTCAGGCGCTCGGCCGGATCCGCGCCCGCGATCCGCTGCTGCAGGAGTTCGGTCGGAAGCACTAGGGCAGCCGTTTCCTGATCGAACCGGACGGGTGCGTGGAAGAAGGCACTGTACGGGGTCACGTCGGGTGGTGCCGAGCGCGGCAGCAGCACCTCCAGTGGTGCCCACTCGACCCCGCACAGCGCCCGCAGCACGTTGATCACTGTGGCCAGGGCTCTCTCGGACTGCAGAGCAGCTCCCTCGGCCTCGGGCTCATGCAGGGCGTAGCTGAGGACGGCGATGTCGTCGTGGACAGCGAGGCTGACCACCGCACCTCGGTTTCGCACGCACAGATGTGCTTCGAGAGCTCGCAGGGCGTCACGCAGCGAGGCCGAGTTGCGCAGCAGCAGCCCGAGTAGTCCGAGCGAGGCCAGCGTGGTTCGCTGCCCGACCAGCAGCCCAAGATGAGCGCAGCGCGTGCGCTCGGCCGCCAGAGCGATCAGGCGGCCGAGCGCGGTGAACGAGACGAACTTGCTGCTGCCGTCGAAGAGGCGGGGATCGAAGCCTGCTTCACCGATGAGGCCGTCGAGGTCCGCGCCGAGTTCCACCAGGAGGGTGTGGAGCGCCTGCACGACATCGAGATGGATGAAGCCACTGGAAGGAGCTTGGTCAGCCGCATCGAAACTCTCGGCCGCGACGGCCTCATCAGGGCCGCCGCCGGTGTGTAGCCCGGCAGAAGAGAGCATGGAGGGATCCTCCCGTTCTCAGTTGAGCAAACGCAGAAATCCGTGCTTGATCGAACGGGACAGCGAATTTTCTTTTCCTCAGGCGGCACGATCTCGGTCTGTCTGCTGCTATACGCTGCGACGTCCCGCAGCTAGTGCACAGACGCAGGCAACCGCACCACACGCCGGCTCGCCAAGTGCGTGCAAAAACGAGCGAATTCGTACTGGCGGGTGTGCGCTTTGATGACGTCAGTGCACAAGGACGCTGTTGCCCCTCGCGCTCAGATGGGGCACCTAGGCTGTGGCGTCAGTGCTTTTCGTCCGTCAGATCAAGTATCGATCACAGTACGGTCAAGTGCCGGTAGCGCCTGAAGCTTAAATTCGACAACCTCCAGCGGATCAATGATTGGTAAATCGAGGAACGGCACCGCTATAGCATTCTTGCAGTTCCTGCGTACACTGCTTGATTAGACGAGTCATAGCGCAGCGCCTCTGGAGCAGGCGCAGGCCGTCTTTCAACACCTTAGGGGCCACCATAGGCATCACACTTCCATAAGCGCGAGGCTCTGTCCGGCCATTTAGGAGCTACTTCAAACATCGACATCGACCTCTCTTTGGCATGTGAGGCACATAAGCGTGACCAAGCGCGGCCTTGCCGACCCGAAAGGTCGGTACGTCGGCCTAGCTCCTCGCATGAGCGGCCGGGGCACATGCTCACCGGATACACAGTAGAGGGATCTCCATTTTGTCTCATCGGATCAAGCAAGCCTTCTGGCGCCGCTCTATTGTCCCTGACTCAAGATTTTAGCGATTCTGATCGAGCTGTACATCACCTCATGACAGGCTCAGGCTGAGCGATATGAAGTGTCAGCCTGGCACTTGCTCTGCTGGCACACGTGTAAGCGGGACTATATCATGACGAAAGCATCGAGGCTGATGGCGCTCGTCGCTGTAACGTTCGCAGCCTTGTTCGGGATGGGTTCACTTGAACAGGGCCGCCTCGGCGCTGACAGAGCTGAGGCGGCGGGCGGCTGCGGGCCCGGCTTCCATCGAGGTGCCTATGGAGGCTGCCGGCCAAACGTTTACGGCGGCTATTACGGGCGGCCCGGCTACTACGGCGGCCGGGGCGTCTACGGCTATCGAGGCGGACGCGTTTATGGGCATCGCGGAGGACGAGTTTACGGTGGGCGCGCTGTCTACGGTGGCCGCGTCGGCGGCATCCACGGTGGTCGTGCCTTCCACGGGGGCGGCCGATTCCGCCGGTAAGAGAGCCGGGCATAGTCACAGAGTCGAGTGTCTCACGCCCTCATGGTTCTGCTTAGAGGAGTTTTCTCGCCTGGCAACATCCCTTTGACGAGGGGCCGGAAGGCGCTCGCGCTTTTGACGACAGCGTGCACCACGGGCGCCATCTTGGCGGTGATCGCAGTACGCGCCTTGCGCGTGGATCGGTGTTGCGCCGGTCTAGGGGAGGCGCCCAAATGAGTATCGCGAGCGTCATGGTCTCCGCCGACCTTGGAACTGGAGCGGCCGAACGCGTCCGGCTCGCGGCCAGCCTTGCGAGCCGCTTCGAGGCCACCCTGACGGGTGTCGCCGCGCGCAAGATCCCTGATCCCGGGCCGGGCGAGGACCTCGAGACCATCCGGGCAGCCTACAGGAAAGAGCAGGCCAAGCTCACTGAGGATCTGACGCAGTGCCGGGAGATCTTCGAGCAGAGTTGCGGCGCGGAGATCCGGACGACTTGGCGGCAAGCGGAGGCAGACGCCTCGAGCTTTCTCGTTCGGCAGGCGCTCGCCGCGGACATCGTGGTTGTCGGGCGCGGAAAGGACGCCGCCGGAGGCTTGGCCATCTCACTCGGGGCTGTGTTAATGGAGGTCGGTCGCCCGGTACTGGTGACGCCGCCGGTCCCCGATCACCTCAAGGCGGAACGAATCGTCGTTGCATGGAAGGACACGCCCGAGGCGCGCCGCGCGGTCTCGGCCGCTCTGCCGTTCCTGCGTTGCGCCAAGCAGGTCTACGTCGTGAGCGCAGGTGAGGAGGCCCGCTTCGAAGGTGCCGAACAGGTCTCAGAATTTCTGGGCCGCCACGGAGCACAGGTGGTCACGCACCTGCTGAACGCGGCGACCGGAGACGTGGCCGATGAAATCCTGCAATTCACGACCCGGGAGGATGCGGACCTCTTGGTCATGGGTGGATACGGCCATTCACGCCTGCGGGAGTGGCTGTTCGGCGGCGTAACACGAGACATCCTGCAGACCGCGTCCGTGTGCTGTCTGATGAGCCATTGATGCCTGAGGTTCCAATCATCGTTGGGGAGGCGGTTCTGCCACCATTCCAGGCCGGGGCAGGAATCGTCCGGCTCGGATCTGCCGAAGGCAGCCGGAGGTGGTGCGAGGGGGCGCTCCGTTGCCCGGACGGAGGCGAGCCGGTTGCGGCACGTAGCTCCTGACGCTCAGTGAATGCCACCCGGTCGGCTGCGCCGGCCCCTTGGCCGACGACATCCATGCGGATTCAAGATCATGTTCGAATTCCCGGTCCTCGTCGGAGACATCGGCGGCACCAACGCCCGCTTCGCACTGGTCGCGGAGAAGGGGGCCGCGCCGAGGGTCCTATCCCACGAGGCGACCGCCGGCCATCCTGACCCTTCGAGCGCGATCCGCGCGGCGCTCGCAAAAGGAGCGGCCGAGGGGGCTTCCGGTTCGCCGGCCCCGCGCTCGGCCATCCTCGCCATCGCCGGCCGGGTCGACGGACCGGCCGTGCAGCTCACCAACGCCCACTGGGTCATCGAGGGCGCGCGGATCGGCCGGGATTTCGGCCTTTCCAGCACCGTCGTCGTCAACGATTACGTGCCGGTCGCCGCCGGCGCCGCCGGCATCGCCCCGGACGATCTCACCCCCGTCGGCGCGACGCGCGAGGAGGCGAAGGGCGCCCGCCTCGTGCTCGGTCCGGGCACCGGCTTCGGCGCGGCGGCCCTCGTGCCCTACTCCGACCGCCTCGCCATCGTCTCGACCGAGGCCGGGCACACCGAACTCGGGCCCACCGACGCGTTCGAGGAATCGATCTGGCACGTGGTCGAGCGCGTCGAGGGGCGCGTCACGGTGGAAGCCCTGCTCTCGGGCCCCGGCCTCGCGCGGCTGCACGCGGCGGTCTGCCACGTCCGTTCCGGGGCACCGCGCGACAAGCTCGACCCGGCCGCGATCACCCAGACCGGGCTCTCGGCCGAGGATCCGCACGCGGTGGAAGCATTGGATCTGTTCGCGCGCCTCCTCGGCCGCGCCTGCGGCGACCTCGCCCTGACGTTCCTCGCCACCGGCGGCGTCTACATCGGCGGCGGCATCGCCCCGCGGATCGTGCGGGTGCTGCAGCAGGGCGGTTTCCGCGAGGCGTTCGAGCGCAAGGCGCCGTTCGCCGCGATGATGCGCGAGATCCCGACGAGCGTGATCACCGTCCACGACCCGGCCCTCACGGGGCTCGCGGCGCTGGCGAGCGAGGGCGCGGCGTTCGTCTATCACGGGCAGGTGTGGCAGGCGGGCTGAGCCCGGCATCGCACCTGAAGCGGACTGGGCGCACGTCGCCGCACGCCGTCGATACTGATACCGGACGGGAGCGCCTGTCCCGGTCCGACCTGATGTCCCCGTTGATCAAGCGCAGGATTTTGCCCGGCCTAGAATGACGGTGCAGAACGAGGGAAAGCTTATCCTGCAACCTACGACGTGACAGACGCTTCCGCATTCCGAGACCTGGAAGAGGCTCCGAGTTCTTGATGGAGGGCAAGTTCTTCCCGCGAGCCGGCACTCACTTCGCTCGATGACGCGCTAGCGCACAACACCGCGGCGCCTAAGCAGGGAGGCTTCAGCATGCGAGTTGCAATGTTCAGCGCGAAAAACTATGAGCGCGCGCTTCTCAATGAACTCAATGCAGATCATGGCCATGACCTTGTGTATTTCGACGCTCTGCTCGAACCCGAGACCGCCTCTCTCGCGGCCGGCTCGCCGGCCGTCAGCGTCTTCGTTAACGATATCGTCAACCGCGACGTCCTGAGAAGCCTCGCTCAGGGTGAAACGAAGCTCGTCGCGACACGCTGCACGGGATTCAATCACATCGACTTAGAGGCGGCAGAGGAATTTGGAATTCGTGTGGTGCGAGTTGCCAACTATTCTCCGAATTCCGTGGCTGAATTTGCGGCCGGCTTGCTTCTGGCACTCAATCGCAAGATCCATCGAGCCTACAACCGGACGCGCGAGGGCAATTTCAAGCTCGACGGGCTCATGGGGGTCGATCTCGTCGGGCGTACTGTGGCGGTGATCGGCACAGGAAAGATCGGGACCATCTTCGCCCGTATCATGGCCGGCTTCGGCTGCACGGTGATCGGGTTCGACGTGCATCGCTCAGCCGAGTTCGAGAGGGTCGGCGGCCGCTACGTCGATGCCAAAGGTGTCGAAGAGGCTGACGTCATCTCCATGCATTGCCCGCTGACGCCCGAGACCTATCACATCGTCGATGCGCGAACGCTCGGACGCGTGAAGACGGGCGCCCTCCTGATCAACACGAGCCGCGGCGGGTTGGTCGACACCGACGCGGCGATCGATGCGCTGAAATCCGGCCGGCTCGGCGGGATGGCCATCGACGTCTACGAGCAGGAAGCGGATCTGTTCTACAGAGATCTATCGAGCGCCGTGATTCCGGACGATGTCATCCAGCGTCTCGTCTCGTTCCCGAACGTGATCGTAACGGGCCACCAAGCCTTCTTCACGCGCGAGGCCTTGGAGACGATCCTCGGCACAACGCTTACAAGCATATCGGAATTTGAGGCGGGTCATACGCTCACGAATGAAATCGCCGCGCCCGGCCGCACCTGAGAATGATCTATGCTGCGCCCGCGCTACATCCCGCCCGAAGACATCTTCCCGCCGAACCCCTGGGCGTTCGAGGCTACCCGCTACGACGCGAGACTTGCCCGTGAACTGACCGGGCAGGCCGAGACGATGTTTGCTCTGTCGAACGGGTATGTTGGCATCCGCGGCGCCGTGGAGGAAGGCACGCCGGTCCGAGAGGCGGGCACTTATCTCAACGGCTTCTACGAACATCGGCCGATCTCCTACGGTGAGCATGCATACGGCTTCCCGACCGTCGGCCAGAGCATCCTGAACTGCCCGAATGGCACGGCTCTGAAGCTATTCGTCGAAGACGAGCCGTTCGTCGTGCCGCGCGCGGAAATTCTGGACTACCGGCGCGCCGTCGATTTGAGAGCCGGCACGCTGAACCGCGATGTCCGCTGGGTGTCTCCCACGGGCAAGCGCCTGCGCATGCGAACGGTCCGGCTGGTCTCACTCGCGCATCGGCATCTCGCCGCAATCGAGTTTGAACTTACCGCCGAGGACGCGGACGTCGAGGTCGCGGTCTCATCGGAGCTCGAGAACTATCAGCCGTTGAGCGCCGATACAGCGGATCCCCGCCTCGCAGAGGGTTTTGTCGGCCGGGTTCTACACCCCACAGGGACACGATCCGAGGGCCTGCGGGCGATGCTGAGTTACCGAACCGGAAGCTCCGGCTTGAGCCTCGGCTGCGGCATGGACCACAGCGTCTTCACCGAGTGCTCAGTTCTGAGCGAGATGGCCGGCGACGATGATTTTGTTGCCGTCGTATTCCGCTGCAAGCTTTCGCGGAACAAGCCGCTGCGCATCTACAAGTACTTGAGCTATCACTATTCCGGCGACTCAGAATCCGCCCAGATCCTGTTCCAGACGGCTTCCACACTCGACCGCGCGACGAAGCATGGGTTTCAGGCGATCTTCGAGCGCCAGAGGAGCGATGTCGAGCGCTTCTGGGCGCGGGCCGATGTGACAGTGGAGAGCGACAATCCGAGAACGCAGCAGACGATCCGGTGGAATCTCTTCCAGCTTCTGCAAGCCTCCGAGCGAGCGGAAGGGCACGGGATCGGCGCCAGGGGCCTGACCGGACGGACCTATGAGGGACATTACTTCTGGGACACGGAAATCTACGTCCTGCCGTTCCTGATCTATACGAACACTTCAATCGCTCGCAGCGTCCTCAAATTTCGCTACGACATGCTGGACAAGGCGCGGGCGCGCGCGCGCGAGCTGGGACACCGCGGAGCGACCTTCCCCTGGCGGACGATCAACGGTGAGGAGGCGTCAGCCTACTACGCGGCAGGAACTGCGCAGTACCACATCAACGCCGATATCACCTACGCGCTGCGGAAATACGTCGAGGTCACCGGCGATGAGGAGTTTCTCTGGAGCTACGGCGCAGAGATCCTGATCGAGACCGCGCGCCTCTGGTTCGATCTCGGCTTCTTCTCCGACGTCAAAGGTGGCCGTTTCTGCATCAACGGCGTCACCGGACCGGACGAATATACTGCGATCGTCAACAACAACTGCTTCACCAACCTGATGGCGCGGGCGAACCTGCGCTACGCCGTCCAAACCGTCCGGGCTCTCGAGCGCTTGCACCCCGACCGGTTTGCTGCGCTGGTCGCTCGTACGGGTCTGGAACGTTCCGAGCTCGGCCAGTGGGACGACGCGGCCGAGCGGATGTACCTGCCCTACGATGAGCGCCTCGGAGTCCACCCCCAGGATGATGACTTTCTTGATCTGGAGAGATGGGACTTCACGGCTACTCCATCAGAAAATTATCCGCTTCTGCTACACTACCATCCATTGAATCTGTATAGGTCTCAGGTGATCAAGCAGGCGGACACCGTGATGGCCATGTTTCTGCTGAATGACCATTTCACGCGGGACGAGAAAAAGCGGAACTTCGAATATTACGATCCCCTGACGACGCACGACTCATCCTTGTCGGTTTGCATTCAGAGCATCGTCGCGAACGAGATCGGACTCCGGCAGAAGGCGATCGAGTATTTTGACTTCGCGGCGGCGATGGACATGTCGGATATCGGCGGCAACATGATGCACGGTGCTCACGTCGCCGCGATTGGCGGTACCTGGCTCGCCCTCGCCTACGGCTTCGCCGGGCTGCGCGACAGTGAGGGCCGCATCTCGTTCAATCCCATCCTGCCGAACTCATGGTCGGGCCTGAAGCTCGTCCTGACCGTGAGAGGACAGACGTTCCGGATCGAGATCGACCACGCGTCGGCCACCTACCAGCTTCTGAACGGCGAGCAGTTGAGTTTCTCGCACGCCGGTGAGGATCTGATCCTCTCCTCTGCGGAGCCGCTTCTGACACGCCCGCTCGGCCAGCCGCAGGCGGACGCTCTCGTTCCAGCCAACCGAATTGACCAGCATGTAAGCCGATGAGGGTCAGCGGATGGTCAGATCCGAAAGAGGGTAGCGCCGCCCCATCGACCAGCGCAGGTGCGGACTGCGCCGGAGATCGTCCGGATTGGCGGGGTTCACGCACTGAAGCGGAGAGCTTCCCATGACGGCCTCAATCAGCGAGTTCATCGGAACACAGCCGATCCTTGCGCTCTTCCTCGCTATCGGCCTCGGCTATGCGGTGGGCCAGGTCAGATTTCTGGACTTCTCGCTCGGCGTGGGGGCAGTGCTCTTCGTCGGCCTGTTCATCGGTGCCATCGCACCGAAGGTACAGATTGCCGGGCCTCTCGGGCTGGTCGGGCTGATCATGTTTCTCTACGCGATCGGCATTCTCTACGGCCGCCAGTTCTTCGAGGGCCTGTCGGGACCCGGGCGTATCTACAACCTGCTCGCGGCCGTTGCAGTTATCGCTGGCCTGCTGGTGGCGCTCGGCCTCGGCGCCATCTTCCAAGTGAGGCTCGGCCACACGCTCGGTATCTTCGCCGGATCGATGGTCAGCACGGCGGCCTTGCAAGCCGCGATCGACACGATCGGAAACCGGGATCCCTCCATCGGCTACTCGGTCACCTATCCGTTCGGCGTGATCGGCCCCATCCTCTGCCTGTACTTCATGACGCGGCGCGTGAAGCCGGTCTTTCCGCCGAAACCCGCCCGCTTCCACCTCGGCGAGGTCACGGTCGAGCGCCTGCCGGTAGCCGGCGCCACGCTTGGCGCGGTCATGGCGACGCTCCCGGACGGCGTGCAAATCGCGGGCGTGCGGCAGGAGCACCGCAATCGGCTGCCCGATCCGGAGCTCGAACTGCATCCCGGCGACGCGCTCCTAATTGCGGCCGATCGCGCCGTGGCAGTGGACGAGGTCGCCTCGGCGCTCGGCCATATCGACCGCGGCCGGCTTGCCAATGATCGTGGCGACCTAACCTATCAGCGCTTCTTCGTCTCGAAGCCGGCCCTGACCAGTGTGAGGTTGGCCGAGCTGCCGATGCCGCCTGACGTGCCGATCCGCATTCTACATGTCCGACGCTACGACATGGACCTGATGCCCTCGCCGGACTTGATGCTAGAGATGGGTGACCGGGTCGGTGTCCTCGTGGCACCTGATCAAGTGGCCGCTGCGCGCGCGCATTTCGGCGATACGGTGAAGGCGGCCGCGGAATTCAGCTATGTCTCGGTCGGCTTGGGCATGGTGCTTGGCGTCCTTCTCGGCCTGATGCCGATCCCGGTGCCGGGTGTGGGCACTGTCACTCTCGGCATCGGCGGCGGCCCGCTCATCGTGGCGCTGATTCTCGGCAGGCTTCGCCGCACTGGGCCGCTCAGCTGGGTCATGCCGCTGCCCGCGAATATTGTGCTGCGCAATCTCGGCCTGACGCTGTTCCTGGCAACGGTCGGGATCAATTCGGGCCAGGCCTTCGTCACGACCGTGGCGGAGACCGGACCGCTGATGCTGCTGATCGGTGTGGCGGTGCTGCTAACCACCGTGGCGATCGTGCTGCTCGCCGGCTTCTACCTGCTCGGAATCCCGTTCGATGATCTGCTCGGCGTCGCCTCCGGCGCCACGGGCAATCCTGCGATTCTGGCCTACTCCGCGCGCACGGCCCCGACCGAGCGGCCGGACGTGTGCTACGCGATGATCTTCCCCTCGATGACCATCGTGAAGGTCTTCAGCGTGCAGATCATTGGCCTGCTCTCCCTCGCTGGCTGACCATTGCCGATGCGCCTCGAACTGGATGGTCAGCGCGCTAAGCTATGCATCGACATCCGCTACGCCACGAAAGGCCTCCGACGACAGGTCAACACGCAGTGTTGACCGAGGTTTCACGTTCAGCCTGAGGCCTGCAACAGTGATGTACATCTCGTCACCTTCGATGAGCGTCGCCTCCACTACATCACCGGCGACATTGACCCTCACGGACCGGCCCCTCCACCAGACCCTGAACGATAAGGAGCTCCACTGGTGCGGCAGCCTGGGATCCAGCTCCAGGGTTTCGCTCGCGAGATTCAGACCCGCGATGCCCAGGATTGCAGCCTGCCACAGCCCGCCAAGCCCGGCTATTCGGATGCCGCCGGCACTGTTCGGATCGGGATCGAGGTCGAGGGAGGCCGTCTCTCGCATGTACCGGAGAGCCATCTCGGCGTCTCCGAGCCGCGCGGCCACGCGTGCATGCATCGCCGCGCTCAATGAGCTGCCATGGGCACAGCGCGGCTCGTAGTGGCGGAAATTGGTCTCCGCTCCCTGCTCGGGAAACGCCTCGGGCAACAAGGCTATCAGCGCCACCACGTCGGCCTGCTTGATCACTTGCGAGCCTTGCGTCTGCTCACGGCCGATCACCACGTCGATCGGGAGCGCGTGGTCGGCATAGTCCGCCACGTTCAGCTGCTTCAATGCGTGGAAGCCGGCGAACTGCTCGTACAATCCGGTCGCGGGATCGAGGCCGGTGACGATCCGCCCCATCGCGTCCCGCCAGTCGTCGAGTTCGCGGTCGTCTAGAGCGATCCTGTTCTGGAGCGCGGAGGCGTGATCAGGCCAGCGCTGCCGCAGCAGGTCCAGCGCTTCCAGAGCACAAGAGATGTTCCAGCGTGCCATCACGTTGGTGAAGGCGTTGTCGTCCACATCCTCATGGTACTCGTCCGGCCCGATTACATGGCGGATGTGGCGGCGGCCATCCGCCTCGACGACAGCTCGGGAGGCCCAGAAACGAGCTGTTTCGAGGAGAATCTCCACACCCGCATCGCGGAAGAAGTCGTCGTCGGCGGTGGCGCGCCAGTAATGCCAGACCGCGTAGGCGACGTCGGCGCTGATGTGGTGCTCCATCTTGCCAGTCAGGATCTCGATCGGCTTCCCGTCGGGCCCCAGCACAGATTCCGGCGTGGTTTCCGCGCCGGTGTCGGCCGACTCCCAGGGGTAGAGCGCGCCTCGATACCCGCAGAGCTCAGCCTTCGCACGCGCGCCGGGCAGGGTGTGGTACCGGTACATCAGCAGCGCGCGCGCCGCTTCCGGCCACACCGCGGTGTAGAACGGCAGGAGATATGTCTCGGTGTCCCAGAAGACGTGGCCGAAATAGGCATCGCCGGTCAGGCCACGCGCGCCGATCGACACCCGGTCGTCGTTCGGGTTCGCGGCACTCGTCAGATGATACACGGCGAACCGTAGGGCACGCTGCAGATCGTCGTCGCCGTCGATGCGGATGCCGCTTTCGCTCCAATGCGCATCCCAGGCGTTCTCATGCGCCTGGAGGAGGGCGCGCCAACCCACGGAGGTGCTGCGCTCCAGCGCGGCCACGGCTCGCGGAGCCGGATCTTCCGCCGATAGATCGGCCCGCGCGACGGTGACGAGGCGGGAGAATTCAGCAACTTGGCCGGCCTTCGAGCGCCACTGGAAGATCCACCGCAGCGGGAACGGACGCTCGGGAAGGATCGAGGTCCCGTCGAGGCGCAGCTCGGCGCCGCCGGCCATCGCGACGGCTTTGCCGGTCCCTTCCGTGCGCCAAGTGCCCAGGTCGTCCTCAAGTCGCACCGGCTCCATGCCGAGGCCGGCAAGCCCGAAGCTCGCTTCGAGGCGGACTTCGACGCCGTCCCGGTCCAGGACGATCCGCTGCAGCTGCAGCCCCACCGCGCGGTCCGCCAGTGATAGAAGGCGAAGCTCGTGGCCCGTCGCGGTGATGCCCGCCGATGTCCGGTGCGTCCATTCGGAGAGCAGCACGCCGCGCCGCATGTCGAGTCGGCGCATGCCGTGAAGCATCTCTCCTTCGCGTGCCACCAGCGGCTCTCCATCGAGGATGAGGCGGACGCGCGACCAGTCGGCGACAGGCACGAGCGCCGGCACGGGCGGCTCTGTGTTGGGCATATCGAAGAGCCCAGCGACGTAGCAGCGCGGCCAAGAGGCCCATCGGATGTAGCCGAGCCAGCTCGCCCAAGTCGGCCCTCGGCTCGTCGAGCGCGCGGCGCGCATGCCGAGGAACCCATTGCCGAGAGCAAAGCGCGACTCGACGGCGCTTTCCGTGAGCACGCTGTAGCCTTCGTGCGCCAGAACCCAACCGGGCTCCTCTGTCGGCTGAAGCACCTCAAGCATCTGCGGCGGTCTCCGTGACGGCCCGGGTGCGCAGCGCGCCCTCGGCCAGGGCGGCGAGCTCGACCTGATCGAGGCTCGTCACGACGAGATCGGCACCCGCCTCGCGGAGCAGCGCCTCGTCGCCGAGCCGGGCGATCCCGAGGGCGGTCATCCCACCGGCGCGCGCGGCCCGGATGCCGGCGGGCGCGTCCTCCACCACCACGCACTGCGCCGGCGGTGTCGCCACGGCTTCGGCCGCGAGCAGGAAGAGCGCGGGATCCGGCTTGCCCCTCGGCACTTCCCGGCCGCTGAGATCGGCGTCGAACAGCGAGAGGAGCGTGCGCCCGTCCGGAAGCTTCAGTCGGGCCAGCATCGCCGCGGCGTTCTTCGACGAAGAGGCAAGCGCCAGCCGCAGCCCGGCCGCCTTCAGCGCGGCGGCGAAGCGCATGGCGTCCGGAAACACCTCGAAGCTGCCCTCCTCGATCAACCGGTCGATGAGAGCCTGCTTCTTGTCCGCGTATTCCGCGGTCCGGGCGGCGGCCTCGGGCCCGCCGAGCTGCTCCAGAGCCGTCCGCGCGCCCTCGAGGCGCCGTTTTCCGGCAACGTTGGCCTGATAGAACGCGGTGGTGAAGCCTGCCGGGTCGGCGAACCCCGCCAGCGCCTCTCGCCACGCGCGCTCGTGGGGCGAATCCACGAGCACGCCGTCCACGTCGAAGATCGCCGCGGTGAGCGCCGGCCTCACTGCACTCGACGCCGGTCGCGGCGCCCCTCCTCACACATTGTCGCTCTCCGTCGAGCTGGCGCCGCGCGCCGGCGCCGTCTGGCTCCACGACCAGCCGGACACTTCGGGCATGTCGTCGCCGTGCCGGCCGATGTACTCCCGGTGATCGATCAGCTTGTCCCGGATCGCCTGCTTGGCGTAGGCCGCCCGGGTAGCCAGGCCCGGCACACGGTCGATGACGTCGCTGACCAGGTGGAACCGGTCGATGTCGTTCATCACGCACATGTCGAACGGCGTGCTCGTCGTGCCTTCCTCCTTGTAGCCGCGCACATGGAAGTTCCGGTGGCCGTGACGGCGGTAGATCAGCCGGTGGATGAGCCACGGGTACCCGTGGAAGGCGAAGACGACCGGCTTGTCCGTCGTGAACAGGGCATCGAAGTCCTGATCCGACAGGCCGTGCGGATGCTCCGTCTCGGGCTGCAGCTTCATCAGGTTCACGACGTTGATGACGCGCACCTTGAGATCCGGAGCGTGGCGGCGCAGGAGGTCGACGGCCGCGAGCGTCTCCAGGGTCGGCACATCCCCGCAGCAGGCCATCACCACGTCCGGCTCGCTGCCGCGATCGCTGCTCGCCCATTCCCAGATCCCGAGCCCGGCCGTGCAGTGCTTGACCGCCTGATCCATCGTGAGCCATTGCGGCGCCGGTTGTTTGCCCGCGACGATGACGTTCACGTAGTTCCGGCTCCGCAGGCAGTGGTCGGTCACCGAGAGCAGGCAGTTGGCATCGGGCGGCAAGTAGACGCGGACGACCTCTGCCTTCTTGTTCACGACGTGATCGATGAAGCCTGGGTCCTGATGGCTGAACCCGTTATGGTCTTGGCGCCAGACGTGGCTCGACAGCAGGTAGTTCAGCGAACCGATCGGGCGCCGCCACGGGATGTGGTTGCAGATCTTCAGCCACTTGGCGTGCTGATTGAACATCGAGTCGATGATGTGGATGAAGGCTTCGTAGCATGAGAAGAAGCCGTGCCGGCCCGTCAGCAGGTAGCCCTCGAGCCAGCCCTGACACTGATGTTCGCTCAGCATCTCCATCACGCGGCCGTCGGGCGCGAGGTGATCGTCCCACGGCAGGGTCTCGGCCACCCAGGCGCGGTTTGTGACTTCGAGTGCGTCCTGCCAGCGGTTGGAGTTGTTCTCGTCCGGGCTGAACAGCCTGAAGTTCCGTGCCTCGGCATTCAATTCCATGACGTCGCGCAGGAAGCGGCCCATCACGCGCGTGGATTCCGCCACGGCGACGCCGGGAGCGGTCACCGGTATCGCGTAGTCGCGGAAATCCGGTAGTCGGAGGTCGCGGAGCAGAGCGCCGCCGTTGGCATGCGGATTGGCGCTCATGCGGCGCTCGCCCGTCGGCGCAAGCTCGGCGATTTCGGGGCGCAGCCGGCCGTCCTCGTCGAACAGCTCGGCGGGCCGGTAGGATTGCATCCAGTCTTCTAGGAGGCGCACGTGGGCGGGGTTGTCGTGCATCTCGCCCATCGGCACTTGGTGCGAGCGCCAGTAATCCTCGGTGCGCCGCCCGTCGATTTCCTTCGGGCACGTCCATCCCTTGGGCGTCCGAAGAACGATCATCGGCCAGAGCGGGCGGCCCGTGAAACCCTTGTCGCGCGCGTCGGACTGGATGCGCCGAATGTCCCGCAGCACCGCGTCCAGCGTGGAGGCCATGAGCTGATGCATCTCGGCCGGCTCATGTCCCTCGACGAAGTAGGGCGTGTATCCGTATCCGCGGAAGAGGTGTTCGAGCTCTTCGTGGCTGATCCGGGCCAAGACGGTCGGGTTCGCGATCTTGTACCCGTTCAGGTGCAGGATCGGCAGAACCGTTCCATCGGTTGCTGGACTGAGAAATTTGTTCGAGTGCCAGCTCGTCGCCAGCGGCCCGGTCTCGGCCTCACCGTCGCCGACCACGCAGGCGACGATGAGGTCGGGGTTGTCGAAGGCCGCCCCGTAGGCATGCGAGAGGGAGTAGCCTAGCTCGCCGCCCTCGTGGATCGACCCCGGCGTTTCGGGGGCGACGTGGCTCGGGATCCCGCCGGGGAAGGAGAACTGCTTGAACAGGCGCCTCATGCCCTCGGTATCGGCGGAGATGTGCGGGTAGACTTCGCTGTAGGTCCCCTCGAGATAAGCGTTCGCAACCAGGCCCGGCCCGCCGTGCCCCGGCCCGGTGATGTAGATCATATCAAGATCGTGTTTCTTGATCAGCCGGTTCAGATGAACATAGACGAAGTTCAGGCCCGGGGTCGTGCCCCAGTGACCGAGCAGGCGGGGCTTGATGTGCTCCTTGGTCAGCCGTTCCTTCAGCAGAGGATTGTCGTACAGGTAGATCTGGCCGACCGACAGGTAGTTCGCCGCCCGCCAGTAAGCGTCGATCAGGGTGAGGTCGAGCTTTTGCGCCGCGCGCTTGGGCTGCCGCCGGTCTTTGACAATAGCGTCCATTTTCCTACCCAAGCACGGTACTATGTCTGTTCTGACGCGAGCGAATGGCTTGTTTCAGGCGGAAGCATTCGGCATCAGCGCGCCGCACGCTTCCAGCCGCCGTGTCTCATGGTTGCGCTGACGCCCGAATGCCCGGCTCCTCAGTACGAGGTGCAGACGCCGGCGTAGGGGTCGTAGGTGGCGTATGGCCCACAGCCTCCGTAGCCGCTGCCGTAGTAGCCGGCCGCTGCGGCTGCACCGAGCCCGGCCGCGGCCAGCCCGTAGCCGTAGGGACGATAGCCGCCCCACCCGTAGCCGCGATAACCGCGATATCCGCCGTAGCCCCCGCCAATCCGACCCGCACCCCAACCGCCCCGTCCAGCAATGGGTCCCGCCGCGCCCCAGCCGGGCCGCCCGATGCCGCCGCGGAAACCGCCCACACCACCGCCGCGGAAGCCGCCAGCGTGGAAGCCGCCACCGCCCCGGAAGCCGCCGCCCCCGCCGCGGAAGCCGCGCGCGTCGGCCGCCACGCTGGTCAGGATCAGGGCAGCGAAGGCCGCGGATGAGATCAGGAGCGCTTTCATGAGGTCGTCTCCTTGCCGGAGGACAACATAGTTGGGTGAGCCACGTCGGACCGGGGCGTACGCCCGCCCATCGGGTCCGCGCAGCATCAATCCTTGATGTTGGGAACGCTAACACCGCGCCGGGCGCCTCGCTTGATCCAACAGGACAGGCAAAGGCCGCGATGCGGCGCTCCATGAGAGCGAACGACCGCGCTCAGATGCTCAGCCGCGCTACTTCGATCAGGACATCCTCAAGGTAGGCCTTAGCCGCCCGATGCCGGTCGCGCTTGGTCCCATGATGCTGAAGCCGATCAACTCGCCGCGGGCATGAACCCTGCGGGTCAGGGTCTCCGCCTTCGTGGCCACTTCGCGCTCGGTCGGCGCGCAGGATGCAGCAAGTCTCGCTGGTTGTGATTTGGCCTTCGAAGGTGGGCGCCTCACTCATCATGACGACCACGCGGCAATCGCAGAGAGGCGAAAGCGTGTCCTTATGACTAAGGTCAATCATCGAGGGTGGGATGCTTCGGGGTTGCGGTGACTTCGCATCCAACGACATCGGCGCGTCCAAGGAGCGGAAGCCGTCGCAGCTCTTCTACGTTTTATTCGTACCGGCAACTTAGAGCTTTCAGTCGGTAGGATTGCGCCATTGACATTCGCGCGTTGCGCCAGCGGAGCCTGCCTGGGGAAATTGATAACGAACGTATTGCCGTCGAAGGAGATCGCGATGGGAATTGCAAGTTTCGTGGGGGCCGCTGCGCTCGGGCTAGGCCTCGCCATCTCGACCGGAGTGCCGGCCGTACGCGCGGCCCAGGCCGGCCTTGCGGGTTATCAGGGCGCTTGGGTCTTGCAGGGGCGCGACTGCGCGGATGTCTATTCGTCGGAGGGTAAAGCGACGTCGTTCAAGAAGCCGATCGACGTCTTCGCGCCCGCCTTCATGATCTCAGGCAAGCGCCTAAGGACCCCGATGGCATCGTGCCAGATCAAATCGGCCCGGCCGGTCGGTGACCGTCAGATCCTCCTCCTTGACTGCGCGAACGCTGTGGCCGGCAATGAGGTGCGGGTTCTGATGGCGCCCTCGAACGGGACGCTCAGACGTTACTACAGCGATCAGGATCCGACTGGCGTCACCTACCAGCGCTGCTCGCCATGAGGCGCAAGACATCGGAATGACAGGAGCGGGGCTGCGGCCGCTGGCCCGCGGGCTAGCCCATGGTCATGATGGTGCTGCCTCCATGAGGCCGCGGGGTTGGCCCGCACGCGACTGCGACTCGGCCACGACGGTACCGCCGGGTGCCCAACGCTTGCTGGACCCAGCGTCTTCCTATTCAGGCGCTGATTGAGAGTGAAGCTTCCTATAGCGCTCAATTGCCGTTCGAGCATTGAACAACAGGCGGTCCGGGCCGAGTTCCCGATCTAAGCCCGCGCGCCGCACCATGTCGAGCACGCCCGGGTTGAGGTCCACCAGCCACAGGGTCGCGATGGTCCGCCGTGCGCCCTCCTGCAGCATCTGCAGCGCCGAATACTCAATGTCGGGCACGCGGCTGAAGTCGAGGACGACGACCCTCGGCTTGTGCGCGGCCATCAGCGCCCGGATCCGGTCGCCCACGTTCTGCGCGTTGGCGAAGTACAGACGCCCTTCTGGCCGCAGGATGAGTAGACCCTCGAACGTCTCGTCGTCGGGGTGCTCGGGCGATAGGGGGCGCAGTACATCGGCTCCGCGCTTGCGCGCGACGACCGAAACCGGGGGATGGGCAGTCTGGAGAGCGAGCCCGACGAGCGAGAGGACGATGGCGACGACGATGCCCTCGAGCGTCCCGAAGACAAGCACCCCCAGCGCAGCCACGACCGCCCAGCGGAACTCCATACCCCGTACCCGATAGATGGCGCGGAATTCCGCTGGCTGGATGAGGCCGGCCGAGTAGACGATGACGACCGCCGCGAGGGTCGCCTGCGGCAGGAGGCCCAGAATCGGGGCCAGAAGCAGCATCGTGCCAAGGGCAGCTGCGGCTGTTACGAGCGAGGTTGCCTGTGTCCGGCCGCCGGCTGCCCGTACGACGCCGGTCTGCGAGGTCCCGCCGCCGGCCGGCATGGCCCCGAGCAGGGCGCCCCCTAGGTTTGCCGCTCCCGTGGCGATCAACTCGCGGTTGGCGTCGACAGGCGGATCGCCGGGGCCCAGGAACGCCCGTCCCGCGGCGATGCTCTCGGTGAAGCTCATCAGGGCGATCCCCATGGCGCCGGGTAGGAGCGCCTGGATCAGGGTCGGGTCGGGCAGGGTCAGGGAGGGAAGGCCCTGCGGGATCGTCCCGACGGTCGAGACCCCCGATGCGGCGAGACCCATCAGCCAGGAGGCGGCGATGGCGGCCGCGACCGTGGCCAATGGGGCCGGCGAATGCGGCTTGAGCCACTCCATGCCGACGAGCACGGCCAGCGTGGCCCCAGCGACGGCCAGGGTCGGCAGCGAGGTTTCGGGAAGGTGCTGGACCAGGCTCACCAAGTCGGCGAAGAACGATTGCTTCGCGAAATGGAGCCCCAGCAGCTTGGGAGCTTGGTCCAGCAGGATCACGAGCCCGATCCCGGCCTTGAACCCCGTCAGAACTGGCACGGAGATGAAACTGGCAACGAAGCCGAGCTTCATCAGCCTGGCCGCGAGAAGCAACGTGCCAACGAGTAACGTTAGCGTTGCCGTGGCGGCGATAAGCCGTGCCGGATTCCCATCCGGCACCACGCTGCCGAGTTCGGCCCCCGTCAGAATGGCCAGCGTCGTCGTCGAACTCACGCTGAGCACACGCAACGAGCCCAGAAGACCGTAGATGACCGCGGGAACGAAGGCCGTGTAGAGGCCGACCGCCACCGGCAACCCTGCCACCGTGGCATAGGCCATCGCCTTGGGGAGGACGACAGCCGCGGCCGTGAGCCCTGCTGGGACGTCGAAACGAAGCTCCGCCGGCGCGCCGTTCCGGAAGTCCTGCATTGTCGATCCGAGGCTCGTCATGTGCGGCCCTCCGCAATTGGCCAGGCACTAGAGCCAATCCTATCAGGGCTTCGACGCTTTCTGCATGAGGGATCGGGCGGGCTGGGTCGTCGCCTCCGAAAACTTCAATGCACGATCTCGTCCATGCGGATCAGGGTTCGCCGAAGGACCTCAAAGATAACGGCTGTCGACCACCCGAACAGCAGGATACCGTTCATGGCGGTGACAGGACCGATGAGAGGCCAGCGTTCGACCGGTATGACGCCGCCATAGCCCAGCGTCGTGTAATTCACGAAGGCGAAGTACAAGACATCAGATCCGACCGGAGCGACTCCGACGGTCTCGTACACCATCGCTCAAATTAAGGCTTCCAAGATATGCAGCGCCATCAGGACACACACGGCAGATGACATGATCCACGACAGGGAAGCGCCGCTGTACCTGCGAACATCCGTATGCACACAGGCCACCTTGATGACTATCGTCATCATGATGGAATGAACCGTGATGCTGCAGATGCTCGCACCTATCCAACCACCAGTTGAATCAACATCTCCAACCTCCGCTGCCCGATTATGCCTGAGCACGAGTGCGGGAACCGGTGCCTGATCCGAGATTGACGCGCGATCCTGAGCATCTCGACTCGTGACGGATCGGAGACGCGAGCATCGACGAACCTTTGCCTGCTGTACGAGCTAGAGGCACGTGGCTCCGCTCGTGCGAGGGCGGACAGAACCGTGAAAAATGCATTGGCTCCGGAGCTTGGCCGTTCATGACGCAGCCGAAGCCTGCTCTAATGCCACTCGAACTGAGCGGGGTCACACCATGACAGTTCTTCGCACCCTCGACACGCACTTGGACACCGAGGCCGGGCTGACGCAGCTCTTCGCCTTCATGTACTCGATCATCGCGGCAGAATGCGCGGTCATCGCCTACGGATTGCTGGCCCATTAGAGCGCGACGATTGCACTGGCCGTAGCGAAGAGAGCGGCAGTGAACCGCGACGCGGTTCGCGGCGGTGCGCCTGGTGCGGCTCGGCGCAATGCCTCCGGGTGCACGGGTCTACGCCCGCCTCAGGAAGTCGGCCAAGTAGGCGCCGTGGGCAGGGCAGCGCGGTGGCCCGAGTGGCGCTGGCGGCGCGTGCTGGTGGCCTGCCTCGCGAGGCCATGTGCATCCGACTACGGCCTTTAACGGACTTCGCCGGATGTCCTCTTGGATCAAGCGACGCTGCTGACTTGGTCCTAAGGTCCGACAACCATGGTGGTGAAGTCGAGCGGATTTCAGGGATGGCCACAGCGGCCAGTTCCGACCTGCCTCACCTCGACGTGTTGTCCTCCGTCACGGAGATGATGTCATGAAAGCGTTCCTGATCTCGTCCGCGGCCTTCGCCGCCCTGATTCTGACCAGTGTGGCGGCCGACGCGCGCGGCTTCCGTGGGGGCGGCGGCGGCTTCCGCGGCGGTGGCGGCTTCCACGCTGGCGGCTTCCGGGGCGGTGGCTTCCGCGGCGGCGGCTTCCAGGGCGCCCGGGCGGGCGGCTTCCGTGGCGGGGTCGGTGGCTATCGCGGCGGCGTGGCCGGCTATCGCGGCGGGTACGGCCGTTACGGCTATCGTGGCGGGTACGGCCGTTACGGTTACGCAGGAGCCGGCCGTTACGGCTACGGCCGCTATGGATACCGTCCTGGCTACGGGCTCGCCGCAGCCGGCGTCGGCGCTGCCGCTGCCGCTGGCTACTACGGCTCGTACGGTGGATGCGGACCGAACGCCTACTACGACAGGTATGCCGGCGGCTGCCGTCCCTACTAATCGGCGGATCCGAGAGTCCGCGCCCGGGCCCGCCGGCCACGTTCGGCGGCGTGGCCCTGGGCACGGACAGCGCGGGCGCGGCAGGGCCTTCATCGGCATGAGGCTCGACCGCGCTCGCATGGAACAGGGGCAGCTTGCGACATGAGGATGATCGCGCTCGACGAGGTGGTGGCCGCGATCCCCGACGGCGCAACGCTGATGGTCGGCGGCTTCATGGGCGTCGGCACGCCCGAGCCGCTCATGGATGAACTCGTCCTGCAGGGCCGGCGAGAACTGACCGTCATCGCGAACGACACCGCCTCGCCAGGCATCGGCATCGGCAAGCTGGTGACCGCCAAGGCGATCCGGCGGTTGATCGCGAGCCATATCGGACTCAACCCCGAGACCCAGAAGCAGATGATCGAAGAGACCTTGCAGGTGGAGCTGGTGCCTCAAGGGACGCTGGTGGAGCGCATCCGGGCTGGCGGCTGCGGACTGGGCGGCGTTCTCACCCCCACCGGGGTCGGCACCGTCGTCGAAGAAGGCAAGCGGAGGATCGAGGTCGACGGCCGCGAATACCTGATCGAGACCGGGCTGCAGGCCGACTTCGCGCTCGTGCAGGCCTTTTTGTGCGACTATCTCGGGAACCTCACCTACGCATTGACCGGGCGCAACTTCAATCCACTCATCGCCATGGCCGCGCGCACGGTCGTGGTCTGCGCGGAGCACGTGGTTCCGGTGGGCGTGATCGCGCCCGACCACGTCGTCACGCCAGCCCCCCTCGTCGACTATGTCATCGCGAGGGCCTGACCCGATGGATCCGCAGATCGTCATCGCGCGGCGCATCGCCCAAGAACTTCACAATGGGATGCTGGTAAACCTCGGCATCGGCATCCCGACGCTCGTCGCCAACTATGTCCCGGACGGGATCCACGTGTTCTTTCAATCCGAGAATGGTTTGATCGGGACAGGCCCGGTGCCGGAGCAGGGCATGGGCCTGCGCTGGCTCACCGATGCCGGCGGCAAGCCGGTAACGGCGCTGCCGGGAGCCTCCGCCTTCGACAGCGCGATGTCCTTCGCGCTCATCCGGGGCGGGCATCTCGATCTGACGGTGCTCGGCGGCCTGCAGGTCGACCAGCAGGGGCACCTCGCGAACTGGATGGTGCCCGGCAAGATGGTGCCGGGCATGGGCGGCGCGATGGACCTCGTGACCGGAGCCAAGCGCGTGATCGTGGCCATGCAGCACACAGCCAAGGGCCGGCCGAAGATCGTCCGCGAATGTTCACTGCCGCTGACCTCGTCCCGCCCGGTCGACCTCGTCGTGACGGAACTGGCGGTCATCAGTTTCCCGGAAGGGCGCGCAACCCTCGTCGAGACGGCGGAGGGCGTCAGCGTCGAGGAGGTGCGGGCCGCCACTGAGGCCGAACTCGTCGTCCCCGAGCCCGACCTTAGCCCAACCGTTGGTGGGCTCCTCATCGGGTAGATTCTTGTCATCCTGAGGAAGTTCGCCAGATTGCGTGCACACGCGCCGACCGACGTTAACGCTGCCGCCTGCGCCCGCGGCCGTGAATCGGTCCGTCTTCTCCAGCCCGCACGGAGCCGTCCGCCTCCGGCGATCCTGAGGTGACCGCCGCTCCTCCCCGGTGAAAGTGGGGACCGGCGAAGGAGGGCGCTCAACCGAGTTGCAGAAGCACGTGGACGGCCTCAGCCTCGACCCTCTTGCTTAGCGGCAATCCGCACCGCTCAAACACCTTCAGCATGGGAGCGTTGTCCCGCAGGATTTCCGCGGTCAGTTCCGCCAGCCCGCTGGTGCGGGCGATGCCGATAAGGTGCCGCACCAGCGCGGCGCCTATGCCCTGGCCCTGGTATTCGTCGACCACGGTGATTGCGACCTCGGCTTGGCCCGGTCGCGTCACGACGTAGCGAGCGCCGCCGACGATCACGCGCTCGCCGTTGTCGTTCGCGGTCGCGACCAGGGCAACGTGGTTCGTGAAGTCGACGTTCAGGAAGTACGCGACCTCAGTGTCGGTGAAGTGGCTCTTCGCGCCGAAGAAGCGGCGGTAGAGCGACAGCGCGCTCGTTTGGCCGACGGCAGCCAACAGCCCCTCGCGGTCATCCGGCCGAAGCGCGCGGATTTCGAGTGTCCCCCCGTCGCGGAGGACCTCGACGGCCGAGAATTGCGACAGGTCATCCATGGCAGCCCTTCTCCTCTGGAGCTGGAACGAGTGCCGAAGCAGGGTTTAGGGGAGGGTGCCCAGATCATAGTCTGGCCTCCACTCCTCAGAGGGCGGGCATCGCCCAGATGGTCGCGCTGTCCGCTGACGGTCAGGTCATTGTCGACTTGCCCCAGGTGCGGGACCGGGATGCCGATCTCCCCGCCGAGCCAGCGCCAGCGCGCCACGACCGCGATCAGCCTGTTTGCCGTCCAGCAAGACCCGCACATCCTGCACCCGGCCCACGACGAGCTTGTGATCGGCATAGAGCCAGCGTCCGCGCAACGTCGGGACAGCGAGGCCGCGCCAA
Source organism: Methylobacterium sp. BE186 (assembly GCF_031457035.1). Lineage (NCBI taxonomy): Bacteria > Pseudomonadati > Pseudomonadota > Alphaproteobacteria > Hyphomicrobiales > Methylobacteriaceae > Methylobacterium > Methylobacterium sp. BE186. Next base: position 339,978 of record NZ_JAVDVV010000002.1, on the reverse strand, counting down.
TCTGCATGCGTGAGTCCGCCTGGTCCACCGGGGCGAGCGGGCCTCTTGTGCGCTTGCCAAGCCGGCGAGCGTCACGGCGGCCGTGAGGCAGCCCCAGTGGCGAACATGCCTCGACATCGCCTGCTCCCATGCCGCTTCCCAGCGCACTCCGCCGGGCAGGGCGTAGCCGCCTAGGCGGCCCTGGCCCTGATAGCGTCCTGCGCCTGTGTCGTCTTGGCCTTGTCGCCGCAGACGGTTTGCATCAGAAGCGCCGACCGCAGGTCGACGGCGTCCTTCTCCGAACCGCATTGCCCGAGTGCCGACCAGTGCTCCGCCTGGGCCTCCAGGTGCCTCGCGAAGCACATCATCTCGGCGGTGAGGCGAAGTGGCAGATCGAGGATGAGGGCACCTCATGCCTCAAGGCGCGCGAGAAAGGCCGCGCTGGTCTCGGCACGCGCTTACCGAGATCGAGCTCCCGTCGAGTGATGATTCACGGCTGCCCTCCAGGCTGGAGGCATATGCACCACGAACATAATAGCTCGCGCCTGCGCTATAATCCAGATGACATCTGATCGATCGCGGGGCTGCTGATGGGACGTACGAGAGTGCGCTAGTGTTCGCTCGCGAGAATGAAGGCGCTTGCTACAAGATAGAATGCGGCCTTCTTTTGAGATGCATCAGAGATCGGCGTGGCGCAGATCGAAGCACCGGCAGCGGCGACAGATGACCAAAGTCGAATTCGTACACCCTGCGTTGCCGGTTCAGTCGGCTGCTGACCCGTCCTGTCCGATCAAGTCGGAATTTTTCCAAAGGCGTATGAGTTCGCAGTGGTCGTCTCCGTGTCGAGGGCGACCGGGCACACTCGCGAGAGGCGACATCGGGCGGGTAGGGCGGCTGCAGACCGAGCAAGCCCTGATCCTTCGTCCAGAGTGGTCGCCACGCTCCGGGTCCTGTCCTCGGAATGTCAGAGGAGGCCACCGTGTCGACTTCGACCATCGAGCGGGCGCCGGTGAACCCCCGCGAGCACGAGAGGTACGACCGCCTGATCGCGGCCGCCCGGGCGCTGCCGAAGCTGCGGGTCGCAGTCGCGCACCCGTGCGACGAGGCCGCCCTCGGGGCCGCGCTCGAAGCAGCAGAGCTCGGGATCGTCGAGCCCGTCCTGGTCGGGCCGCGGGTGAAGGTGGAGGCCGCTGCGGCAGCCCTCGGGGCCGACATCGGCCCCTTCCGCCTCTGCGAGGCCGCCCACAGCCACGAGGCCGCCGAGCGGGCGGTCGCGCTCGTGCGCGCCGGCGAGGCCGAGGCCCTCATGAAGGGCAGCCTCCACACCGACGAGTTGATGGCTGCGGTGGTACGCCGGGACATCGGGCTGCGCACGGCCCGCCGCCTCAGCCACTGCTTCGTCATGGACGTGCCGGGCCACCCGACGCCCCTGATCGTCACCGACGCCGCCGTCAACATCGCGCCCACGCTCGAGGAGAAGCGCGACATCACGCAGAACGCCATCGACCTCGCGCACGCGCTCGGTGTCGAGACCGTGCGGGTCGCCATCCTGTCGGCGATGGAGACCGTCAACCCGAAGGTGACCTCGACGCTCGACGCCGCCGCCCTCTGCAAGATGGCGGACCGGGAGCAGATCACCGGCGCGGTGCTCGACGGGCCGCTCGCCCTCGACAACGCCATCGACCTCGGCGCGGCTCGGATCAAGAGGATCCGCTCCCCCGTCGCCGGCCAAGCCAACGTGCTCGTCGTCCCCGACCTCGCGGCCGGCAACATGCTGGCGAAGAGCCTGACCTTCCTGGCCGGCGCGGACGCGGCCGGGATCGTGCTCGGGGCGCGGGTCCCGATCATCCTGACGAGCCGCGCCGATGCGCGGCTGACCCGTCTCGCCTCCTGCGCGGTCGCCTCCCTGGTCGCCGCGGCCGAGCGCGCGCGGCGGGTCCTGCCCGAGGTCTAGGCGATGACCCCCGTCCTCCTCGTCCTCAACGCCGGTTCGTCGAGCCTGAAGTTCCAGGTGTTCGAGGCGGGCGAGGCCGAGGATCCGGGCCGACTGTTCCGGGGCCTGTTCGAGGGCCTGGACGGGTCCGCCCGCCTGTTGATCCGGGACGGCGCCGGGGTCGTGGTGGCCGACGAGACCGTCGAGGCGCCGGCCCCCGGCCACGAGGCGGCGCTCCTGCACGTCGCCGCGTGGCTGCGCGCGAACAGCCGCGACCTCCGGCTCGCCGCCGTCGGCCACCGGGTCGTCCACGGCGGTCGCGCCTACGCTGAGCCGGTGCAGGTGGATGCAGCGGTGCTGGAGGCGCTGGAACGCCTTGTGCCGCTGGCGCCGCTCCACCAGCCGCACAACCTGGAGCCGATCCGGATCGTTCGGCGACGTTTCCCGGACCTGCCGCAGGTCGCCTGCTTCGATACCGCCTTCCACCGCGATCAGCCGGAGATGGCCCAGCTCTTCGCACTGCCGCACGCAATGACCGAGGCGGGCGTACGACGCTACGGCTTCCACGGCCTGTCCTACGCCTACGTCGCCTCGGTGCTGGCGGAGTACGATCCAACGCTCGCCGCTGGACGCGTAGTGGTTGCACATCTTGGCAACGGCGCCAGCCTGTGCGCCCTGCGGGACGGGCGAAGCGTCGCGACCACGATGGGCTTCTCCGCCCTCGACGGGCTGCCCATGGGCACACGCTGCGGCAGCCTCGATGCCAGCGTTGTCTTCTACATGCTGCGCGAGATGAAGCTCAGCCCGCAGGAGGCGGAGCGGATGCTCTACACGCAGTCGGGGCTCCTCGGCGTCTCCGGGCTGTCGAACGACATGCGCAAGCTGCGCGCCCTCGCGGCGACCGATCCCGATGCCCGCCGGGCCATCGACCTGTTCGTCTACCGGATGGGGCGGGAACTTGGCTCTCTCGTGGCGGCCCTCGGAGGCATCGACGCCCTCATCTTCACCGGCGGCATCGGCGAGAATGACGCGGCCACGAGGGCCGAGGTTCTGCGGGCCGCCGCCTGGGCGGGGTTCGAGCTCGACGAGGCGGCGAACGCGTCGGGAGGCCCGCGCGTCACGCGCGGGCCTGGCCCTACCGCCTGGGTCGTGCCGACGGACGAGGAACTGATGATCGCGCGCGGCACGCGCGAGGTGCTGGGTCGGTCCCAGCGCCAGCCGGCCTTATGAGGAACGGGAGTCCGCCATGGAAGCGCTGAAGACCAAGCCACCGGCCGAGCACGAGCTCGGGGACGAGACCTTCATGTCCGCCGCCGACCTCGGCGCCTACACCGCGAAGTTGAAGGCCGCTAAGGCCATGAAGGACATTCAGGCCGAGGACCGCGTTTCCAAGGCTCGGGCCGAGCTCATCAAGACCCTGTCCGAGACGATCGAGGTCACGCCTCAGAAGGTGCAGGAGATCACGAAGTCGCTCCTGCACAAGCTTCAGGTTGCCGCCGAGCAGGGCAAGAACGAGCTCCTGGTGATGCGGTTTCCAAATCTGATGTGCACCGACGGCGGCCGCGCCATCAACAATTCGGAGGCGGGTTGGCCCGAGACGCTGACCGGGCGGCCACGTCAGGCCTTCGAGTTCTGGCGCGACCGACTGCGGCCGGCCGGCTACGGCCTGAAGGCGATGATCGTCGACTGGCCGGACGGGATGCCGGGCGATGTCGGCTTCTTCCTCACCTGGGAAACCCGCCGCACATGAGCCCCTCAAGGTTCGGGACCGTAACCATGACCGATGCCCAGACACCTCGCCCCGAACCTACAGGCGAACAATCCGCGGCTTCCTCGGTGTTCGTGATGCAGGCGCGCGTTGCGGAGGTCTGCCAGGGCCGCTGCGCCTCGGCGGCGCAGGCCTACTTCGACGCGATGACGGCCGCCGGTCATGCCTGGCTAGATGCGGCGGCCCGACCGCTCACCCCGTTGCAGGCCTGGGAGGACGCGACCCAGTACTGGTCCGATTTCGGTCAGCGCTCGCTTCTGTTTTGGGACACGCTCCGGCAGCGCGGCAACAACTGGCTGGAGCATGAGAAGGCCGGCAAGCCCCCGCTCCTCGCCTTCGACTACGAGATCGTGGCCGACGCGCGCACCTTCGCGCGGCCGGTCAACTACGCGCTCGCGCGGATCGAGGCGCCGCCCGGCACCCGCACGGACCCCGACAGGCGCGCCTACGTCATCATCGATCCCCGCGCCGGCCACGGGCCGGGCATCGGCGGGTTCAAGGCGGATTCCGAGGTCGGCGTCGCGCTCAGGGCGGGCCATCCCGTCTACGTCGTGATCTTCTTCCCCGAGCCCGTCGCGGGGCAGACGCTCGCCGACGTCGCGCGGGCCGAGGCCGAGTTCCTCCGCATCGTGCGCGCGCGTCATCCCGCCCGCGGCAAGCCGGTGATCGTCGGCAATTGTCAGGGCGGCTGGGCCGCGATGCTGGTGGGCGCGCTCGACCCGGATTGCGCCGGGCCCATCGTGGTGAACGGCGCCCCGATGTCCTACTGGGCCGGCAACGACGCCGAGAACCCGATGCGCTACGCGGGCGGCATGCTCGGCGGGAGCTGGACCGCCTCGCTCGCGAGCGACCTCGGGGGCGGCACCTTCGACGGCGCCTACCTCGTCGAGAACTTCGAGTACCTGAACCCGGCCAACACCTACTTCGGCAAGAGCTACAATCTCTTCGCGAAGATCGACACGGAGTCTGAGCGCTACCTGGAATTCGAGCGCTGGTGGGGCGGCTACTTCCTGATGAACCGGGAGGAGATCCGGTGGATCGTCGACAACCTGTTCGTTGGCAACAAGCTGGCTGCCGGCAGCGCGGAGTGGTCGGAAGGGCACACCGTCGATCTGCGCGCGATCCGCTCGCCGATCATCCTGTTCGCCTCGCTCGGCGACAACATCACCCCGCCGCAGCAGGCCTTCAACTGGGTTGCCGATCTCTATCCGACGACTGAGGAGCTCAAGGCGAGCGGACAGGTGATCGTCGGCCTCATGCACGAGAGCATCGGCCATCTCGGCATCTTCGTGTCGGCCGGCGTCGCGCGGCGGGAGCACGCCCAGATCGTCGACCTGCTCGAATACATCGAACATCTGCCGCCGGGCCTGTACGGCATGCAGGTCGAGGAGCGGACGAACGGCGCGAGCCGCTACGACGTCGTTCTGAGGGAGCGGCGGGTCGAGGATCTGCAGCAACTGCAGAAGTACGCCCGCAAGGACGAGGTCCCCTTCGCCGCGGTGGAAACGGTCTCGGAGCTCAATGCCTCGCTCTACGAGACCTTCGTGCACCCGGTGCTCGGCGCCCTCGTGACGCCGGAGGCAGGGAAGGTTGCCCGCGCCTGTCATCCGCTCCGGGCGCGGCGCTGGGCGATCTCGGACCTGAACCCCTTCCTGGCTCCGCTCAAGGGCTGGGCCGAGTTCGCGCGCGCCCATCGCACGCCGCGCGATGAGGCGGGCCCCAGCGTCGCGTCGGAGCGGCTCCTCGCGGCCAGCGTCACCGCCGGGTGGGACCTCTACCGGCAGCTGCGCGACGCCGCGGTCGAGAACCTGTTCTACAACGTCTACGGCCCCGTCAGCGTCCTGGCTCCGGCCGAGCCCGCGGCCGAGAAGCTTGTGCCCCTTCCGGGCGGTGAGATGCCAGCCATCCGTGAGGCCCTCGCCCGGATCGAGGAAGGTGGGTTCACCGAGGCCACCGTTCGGGCAGCCCTGCTCGCCGCCCGGCTCGGGCCGCGCGAGAAGCGGCTCTCGACGGCCAAGCACATCCGGGAGCTTGTTGGGCGCGAGGTCGGCTTGCTCGACTTGGCGGCCGGCGAGGCCAGCCATGTCGTGCGGCAGCAATCCTACATCGTCGAGCATGAGCCCGAACGCGCGCTCGCAACGCTGCCGGCGCTCGTCCGTACGGCTGAGCAGCGTCAACGCCTGCTCAACATCTTGGAGCGGCTGACGGACACGATCGACCTCGCGCCGGAGCAGAGAGCGCTGATGCCCGAGCTCCAGCGAGTCCTAGCGCCGACAACTCTATCACAGCCGCCCCGTCGCCCAGCCGGGCGGGGCAAGTCGCAGAGGGCTCACCGATGACCCAGATTCCCGACGGCAACGCCCTCGCCGGCAAGCGCGCCCTCGTCCTAGGGGTCGCCAACGCCCACTCCATCGCGTACGGCTGCGCCCGCGTGTTCCGCCGCCTCGGGGCGGAGATCGCGCTGACCTACCTCAACGAGAAGGCGAGGCCCTACGTCGAGCCGCTGGCGCGGGAGCTCGAAGCCCCGATCTTCCTGCCCTGCGACGTCCAGCGGGACGGCGATCTCGACGCCGTCTTCCGGCGGATCGGCGAGACCTGGGGCGGCCTCGACATCGCCCTGCATTCCATTGCCTTCGCGCCCAAGGAGGACCTGCAGGGCCGGCTCGTCGACAGCTCGTCCGAGGGCTTCAAGGTCGCCATGGACGTATCCTGCCACTCCTTCATTCGCATGGCCCGGCTCGCCGCGCCGCTGATGACGGAGGGCGGCACCCTCCTGACCATGAGCTATCACGGCGCCAACAAGGTCGTGCCGAACTACAACCTGATGGGCCCCGTGAAGGCGGCGCTGGAGAGCGCGGTCCGCTACCTCGCCTACGAGTTGGGGAAGCAGGACATCCGCGTCCACGCGGTCTCGCCCGGACCCCTGAAGACGCGCGCCGCCTCGGGCCTGAAGGATTTCGACCTGCTGCTGACGGAGGCGGTGCAGCGCGCGCCCATCGGCGAGCTCGTCGACATCGACGATGTCGGCCTGACCGCGGCCTACCTGACGACGCCCTACGCCGCCCACCTCACGGGCATGACCGTCTACGTGGACGGCGGCCTCAGCATCATGGCCTGAGCGCTCGCGCTCGGCCCGCTCTCCGGGTGCGCACCCCGATGGCTGATCTCTTCGCCGAACTGGTCTCCTCGGACCGGGTCGCCTTCGCCGGCGAGGTCCGGTCAGTGGTCCTGCTCGGCATTGAGGGTGACATGACCATCCTGCCGGGCCACGCGCCCCTGCTGACGATGCTGCATCCCGGGATCGTCTTCGCCACCGACGCCGCCGGGACGGGACGCCGCGCCTTCGTGCGCGGAGGCTTCGCCGAGGTGGCCGGCGACCGCCTCACGATCCTGGCCGAGCTGGTGCTGCCGGTGGAGGAACTGACCCGCGACCAGCTCGAGGAGGAGATCCTCCATCTCCAGACGCAGCGGGACGGGACGATGGACGACGCGGCCCGCGCCCGGTTCGACGTCTCGATCGGCCGCCTGGAGGAGTACAAGGCGAGCCTCGGGCTCTGAACCGGATCCTCTCCGACGCGGAGCCCGCGCGCCCGCTCCCCACGGAGAGCGGGCCTCAGTACAGCTCCGGCACGAAGCGCCTGTCCCGAAGCGCGTCGTCGTAGGCCCTGTCCCGGTCGCGCTTCGGCAGGCTCACCGCCTCGCGCTTCACCGCCTTGTGGGGGATCAGGTGGAGCAGGTGGGCGATGCAGTTGAGCCGTGCCCGTCTCTTGTCGTCCGAGCGGACGATGTGCCAGGGCGCCTCCTCCGTGTCGGTCGCCGCGAGCATCGCGTCGCGCGCCCGGGAGAAGTCGTACCAGCGGCCGTAGGATTCGAGATCCATCGGGCTCAGCTTCCACTGCCGCAGGGGATCCTCGGTCCGGGCCTCGAAGCGGCGCTTCTGCTCCTGCTTGCCGACCTCCAGCCAGAACTTGATGAGCTGGATCCCGCCGTCGACGATGAAGTTCTCGATGCGCGGGCAGAGCTCGAGGAAGCGGCGATACTCCGCCTTGGTGCAGAAGCCCATCACGTGCTCGACGCCGGCGCGGTTGTACCAGCTCCGGTCGAAGATCACGATCTCGCCGGCGGCCGGGAAGTGCGCGATGTAGCGTTGCAGGAACATCTGCGACTTCTCGCGGTCGGAGGGCGCGGGCAGCGCCACGACGCGGAAGACGCGCGGGCTGACCCGCTCGGTGATGGCCTTGATCGTGCCGCCCTTGCCGGCCGCGTCCCGCCCCTCGAAGACGACGATGACGCGCTCGCCGCTCTGTCGCACCGCCTCCTGCAGGTGGCAGAGCCCGACCTGGAGCTTGCGCAGCTCCCGCTCGTAGATCTTCCGCTTGAGCTTCTTGCCCCGCTTGCCCTCGTCCGCCTCCGGCCGCTCGTCCAGCGTGATCTGCTCGGTCTCGTGCATGGCCGTGCTCCTGTGCGCCGCGCCCTCACTCGGCCGGGAGGTGTCCCGGGGTGGCCGCCGGACGGTCGGCCGGCCTGGGTCCCTTCGCGCTCTTGCCGCTCATGAGGCCCCAGGCCCGCTCGCGCAGGTTCTGGAAGACCACGTAGAGTGGCGGGATCACGAAGATGCCGATGAAGGAGGCCGCGATCATGCCGCCGAAGACCGGGGTACCCACGTCGCGCCGGGCCAGCTGCGAGGCGCCGGTCGCGATGACGAGCGGCAGCAGGCCGAGGATGAAGGCGAAGGAGGTCATCATGACGGGGCGGAAGCGCAGCCGCGCCCCCTCGGTCGCCGCCTCGCGCAGGGGAATCCCCTTCTCGCGCAGCTCCTTGGCGAACTCGACAATCAGAATGCCGTTCTTCGCAGCCAAGCCGATGAGCACGACCATGCCGATCTGAGCGTAGAGATCGAGCGTGAGCTTCGCATACACCATGGCCGCGTAGGCCCCGACAATGCCGACGGTCACCGAGAGCAGCACAGGCACGGGGATCGTCCAGCTCTCGTAGAGGCCGACCAGGAACAGGAACGCGAACAGCACCGCGAAGACCAGGATGATGGCCGTCTTGCCCTCCGCCCGCTTCTCCTGGAAGGCTGTGTCGGTCCACTCGCCGCCGAAGCCCGTCGGCAGCGTTCGGGCGGCGACCGCCTCCATCGCGGCGAGTGCCTGACCGGACGAGACCCCCGGCGCGGGAGCGCCCTGGACCGTGACGGCGCGCAGGTTGTTGTATCGGATCAGCGACGGTGGTCCCACCACGATCCGAACCTCGGCGAGGCTGCGCAGCGGCACCATCTGGCCGTCCTTGTTGCGCACGTTGATGCGGTAGATGTCGTCGATCCTCGCCCGGTCGGCCGCCTCGGCCTGGACCTGCACCTGCCAGGTGCGCCCGAACAGGTTGATGTCGTTGACGTAGAAGCCGCCGAGCGAGGCCTGGAGCGCCTGGAACACGGCGTCGAGCGGCACGCCGAGGATCTGGACCTTGTTGCGGTCGATATCGAGGTAGACGGATGGGTTCGTCGCCGAGAAGGTGCTGAAGACGCGGCCGAGCCGCGGCTCCTCGCTCGCCGCCACAGTCAGGCCGCGCAGCACCTGTGCCAGTTCCTTCGGATCGCCGCCGCGCAGGTCTTGCAGTACGTATGTGAAGCCGCCGCCGGTGCCGAGGCCGATGATGGGCGGGGGCGCCAGCGGCACCACCGTCCCGCCCTGGATCTCCCGGAACTGCTGGCCCAGCCGGGTCATGATCGCCGCCGCGCCGTCGGAGACCTCCTTGCGCTCCTCGAAGGGCTTCAGCGTCACCACCAGGAAGGCGGCGTTCCCCTGCGAGTAGTTGTCGATGAAGTTGAGCCCGATCACCGAGGTATAGTCCGCGACCGCGTGCTCCCGCTGCAGGACGGCTTCGGCGCGGGCCACGACCTCGGAGGTCCGGCCGACCGATGCCCCCTCGGGGAGCTGCACCACGACGAAGAAGGCGCCCTGGTCGTCCTCCGGGAGGAAGCCCGTCGGGGTGATCTTGGCGAGCTGCACCGTGCCGTAGGCGGCGGCGGCAGCCAGCACGAGGCCGATCAACGAAAAACGCACGATGCGCGCGACGGCAGCGCCGTAGCCGTCGCGGACCCGGTCGATCGCCCGCATGATCAGGCCCATGATGCCCCGCCGCGGGCCGTGATGTGGGCGCAGCAGCACGCCGCACAGGGCGGGGGACAGCGTGAGCGCGTTGACGGCCGAAATCAGCATCGAGACCGCGACCGCGACCGCGAACTGGCGGAAGAGCTCGCCCGAGATGCCCGGCACGAAGGCCACCGGGACAAACACGGAGAGCAGGACCAGCGTGATGGCGATGATCGGTGCGGTGATCTCGGCCATGGCCCGCTTCGTCGCCTCCTTCGGCGAGAGCTCCGGGTGCTCCTCCATGACGCGCTCGACGTTCTCCACCACCACGATCGCGTCGTCGACGACGATGCCGATGGCGAGCACCAAGGCGAGGAGCGAGACCGAGTTCGCCGAGTAGCCGACTGCCTTGAGCACGATGAAGGTGCCGATCAGGCTGACGGGCACGGCCAGCGTCGGGATGAGTGTCGCACGCAGGCTGCCGAGGAACAGGAACACCACGATCACGACGAGCACGAAGGCCTCGACGAGCGTCTTCTGCACCTCGTGCACTGTCTCAGTGATGAAGGCCGTCGGATCGTAGGTGACCTTCCAGGTCAGCCCCTCGGGGAAGGCCTTGGCCAGCTCGGCGACGCGGGCCTTGACCTCCTTGAGAGTCGTGAGGGCGTTCGCGCCGGGCGACTGGTAGATCGCGATAGCCGTAGCCGGGCTGCCGTTCAGCCGCGTCTCGCGGTCGAGGTTGGCCGCGCCGAGCTCGATCCGGGCGACGTCGCCGAGCCGTAGCAATGAGCCGTCCGGGTTCGTGCGCAGGACGATGTGCTGGAACTGCTCGGCCGAGCTTAGGCGCCCCTGCGTCTGGATGCTGAGCTGGAGCTGCTGCTCGTCCGAGATCGGCCGAGCGCCGATCCGCCCGACCGGCGCCTGGACGTTCTGGGCCTGGATCGCGGCGATGACGTCGCCTGTCGTCAGATTCAGCCCGGTGAGCTGGTCGGTCCGCACCCAGGCCCGCATGGCGTAGTCCTGCGGGCCCCAGAGCGTGGCGTCGCCGACGCCGGGCGTGCTCTTGATGCGGTCGAGCAGGTTGATCGTGACGTAATTCGAGATGAAGAGCGGGTCCTGCGTCGCCTTCGGCGAGTAGACCGCCAGGACGCCGAGCAGGGCCGAGGACTTCTTCTTGACCGTGAGACCTTGCTTGCGGACGTCCTCGGGCAGCTTGGCGAGGGCGATCTGGACCCGGTTGTTGACGTTGACGGCGTTGATGTCGGGGTCGGTGCCGAGCTCGAACGAAGCTATGAGCGTGTAGCTGCCGTCGTTGCCGCTGACGCTCTTCATGTAGATCATCTTGTCGACGCCCACGACCTGGGACTCGATCGGCTGCGCCACGGTCGATTCCACCACGTCGGCGGACGCGCCCGGATAGGTCGTGGTCACCGAGACCTGCGGGGGCACGATGTCCGGGTACTGCGCCACCGGGATGGTCAGGAGCGCCAGCGCGCCGGCGATCGATATCACGATCGCGATGACCACGGCGAGGCGTGGGCGGTCGACGAAGATGGCAGAGAACATCGCCTCAGGTCCTGCTTGCCGGCTGGTCGATCGGGCTCGCCCGTACGGGTATCCCGGGTCTCACCCGCTGCAGCCCGTCGACGATGACGAGCTCGCCGCCGGAGAGACCCTCCTCGATGACGGAATCTGGTCCGGTGTTGCTGGGCCCTGGCCTGACGCGCCGCATCGCGGCCCGGCCGTCCTCGACGATGAAGACGTAGACGCCGCCCTGATCCGCGATCAGCGCCGCCTGCGGCACCACCACCTTCTGCGCGGGTGCTCCCATCTGCAGGGCGACCCGCACCAGCTGCCCGTCGCGCAGCGCGCCCGCCGGGTTCGGCATGACAGCCCGCACGACGACCGTGTCGGTGGCGCGGTCGACGCTGACATTGACGAAATCGACCCGGCCGACCTGGCCGTACTCCGAGCCGTCCTGGAACCGGATCCGGACGCCGATCTTGCCGCGGTCGGGGCGGTCTGCGCCCTGCTGGTAGCGCAGGAACTCGCGCTGGCTCACCGGGAAGGTGACGTACATCGGGTCCTGGCTGACGATCGTGGTCAGCACGCCGCTGTCGGGCCCGACGACGTTGCCCTTGGTGACGCTGGTGCGGCCGATCCTGCCGGCGATGGGCGTGGAAATCTGGGTGTAGCCGAGGTTGATGCGGGCGGTCTGGAGGTTTGCCTCGTCGCCCGTGACTGCGCCCTTGGCCTGATCGAGGGCGGCGCGGGCCTGGTCGCGGGCCACGACGGTCCCGGAGTTCCTATCGAGGAGTTCCTGCGCTCGCTGCAACTGGATGGCCGCCAGGGCATAGGCGGCTTTGCCGCGCTCAAGGGCGCCCTCGGCCTGCTTCACTCCCGCCTCGAATAGGTCCGGCTCGATCCGGTAGAGCAATGCCCCCTCCTTGATGGGATCGCCCTCTTTGAACAGGACGGCATCGAGAAAGCCGGTGACGCGTGCGCGCACCTCGACGCGGCCGACCGCCTCGACGCGGCCGACGAAGTCGAGCGACTGATCGAGGGCCTTGCGCTGGGCATAGGCCGTCCCGACCGGAACCGCCGCGGCCGGAGCCGGCTCGCCGCGTGCGGGCAGATTGAGCCCGACGGCAACCAGCGCGGCGAGCAATGGAGAGGGAAAGTGGACCATGGTCGTCCCTCATCTCGCATCCGCCCCTGTGAATGCGGCATTGCACCTATTTTCGCAGCTTTCGCGCAACGCGCTTGATCGGATGGGACGTCACTGGCTTGAGGATCCGCTGCTGCGACGCGGTGCCTCTTTCACTCGGCTCGCGCGGAGATCGGGTCCCGCTACGTCGCACCTCAGCCCGCGCATCAAGCCTCGATGCTCCGCTCGCGCCGTAGCTCTCTGGTGGCCTCTTCGCCCCTGAAAAGAAGGGTGTGCAGGTGCTCCCGCCCCAGCACCCGGCCGAGCTCCCGGAATGTGAAGTAGGGGATCAGGGCCACGGCCATTATCACGCTCGCCGAAGCAAGCCCCCGGATTCCGCCCCCGCCGATCGCCGGCACGCTGTCTAACACCGTCTTCCCGCGCCAGAGCCCGAGCGCCATCTCTTCAAGAGCGTAGGCACCTACGAGGAGTATCGCGAAAACGAATGAGCGAGCGAGGATCGGGTAGACTAGGGGCCTGCCCTGGAAGTGCGGGCGAACGTCCAGGCTCTCGGCCACGAGCATGATCTTCGCCAGGATCCAAGCATTGATGAAGGCCAGGCCGTAGAAGCTGTATCCCACGCCATGGCGCGACAGAACGATGTGCTCGTGGAGGATCAGGAGCCCGAAGACGACCCAGAGATAGGCGAATATGCCGAGGATTCGCTTCGCCTCCTCGAGTACCCGAAGTCTGATTCGCTGCATCCGGCCGACGGCCTGAACTGCAGAGTCCGATGGAGTGAGGTCTGGAGGCGAGGACGCCTGAACGCGCGGATCGCTCATGGGTGTAATCCACTGGTGGCTCTCTCCGACGTGCTGCCATCGACCGGCGCGGCGATGTGCATCTCGATGGCTGCCAGTTGCGCGTTCGGAACCGATCGACCAATCCGCAGAGGCAGGAGCCCGACCCTTTAGCGGTCCATCCCATCAAGACAGCGCCACAGGGAGGCTGCCCCGGGCATTGTCCTCAGGGGCCGAACTCAGTCTCGACTGGCGCGGGACCGCAGTCACGACCGACGAAGATACCTGATCTCCAGCGGCCGTCTTGATCGCCTGGGTCTCCAGAAAGGACATTTGTGCACTTGGTGGCCCAGGTCTGATGCTTGTGACCACCTCACGCGTACTGCCTGCGACCCGCTTAGCGCGCGGACGGCAACGTCTCATCGGATCAAGCAGCGCACGTAGAACCTGCAAGAATGGAGCGGCACTGTCGGTCCATCGGGCCGAGACAAGGCATGGGAGATGACAATGCTGTACCTGAGACTTGCAGGGCTCTCCATCACTGCGGCGCTTGCGCTCGGGCTGGACAGTGGGGCAAATGCGGCCCCGCTGATCAGTTCTCAGGCCGCGGTTGCAGCGTTTGGTGTGACGGACGGGCCGGTCATCAAGGCGCAGACCCTGGGAATGGAACGCCGGCACAATCGAAGGATGGATCGGCAAGATCGCAGGATGGACCGACAGGTCAATCGACAGGAACGCAGGATGGATCGCCACGACCAGAGAATGGACCGGCGCTATTAATAGGAGCGTTGAACCGGGAATCGTGGCCGTCTACGATTGTCAGTGAATGGGCATTGTCACGCGAAGCCGTGACAGCCTGCATGGATTGGGCCCCTGCGGGTGGGCACGGTCAGGCTGCGGTTTTGACTGTCTGCTGGGCGTGTTGCTCCTCGAACTGCATGGGGCTCAGGTAACCGAGTGCAGAGTGTAGGCGGCGGGCATTGTAAACCTCCTCGATTAAGCGCGGCAGCTCGGCTGCCACCTCGGCGAAGGTCTCGAACGCCATGAGGTAGACGCCTTCGACCTTGAGCGTCTTCATGAAGCTCTCAGCCTTGGCGTTGTCGTAGGGATTGCCGCGCCATCGAGCCGACAAGCCCGTGCTCGGCCAACACCTTCCGATACGCCTCGGCCGCAAAGTGACTGCCGCGGTCCGTGTGGTAGGTCAGTCCTGGCGCTGGGCGACGATGCTCGATCGCCGCGCGCAGGGCCGCGACAGTCAGGCGGGCGTCGATGGAACGGCTGAGCGCGCAGCCGACCACCCGCCGCGACCAGGTATCCAGGATGATCGCGACGTAGACGAAGCCGCTCGCTACCGCGACGTAGGTCAGGTCCGCGACCCAGAGCTGATCGGGGCCGGCCGGCACGATGTCCTTGGCGAGGTTCGGGAAGATCGGGCCGCCGTGATCGCTGTCGGTGGTGGCGACGTAGCGGCGCCGGACGCGCGGTTGCAGGTCGTGCTCGCGCATGAGGCGGCGGACCTCCGTATGGTTCACCACCACCCCCTGCTGGCGCAGCGCCGCCTGAACGTGTCGCCAGCCGTAAGCTTCGAACGTGTCGCAGATCGCAGCCATGGCTAGACGAGAGCGGTGTCGTCTGCAGCCCGTGTCGGAGCATCGTAGTAGGTGGAGCGCGCGAGGCCCATCAGCCGGCATCCCGCTGCGACGGAGAGACCATCGGGCCGGTGATTACGGACGTAGGCCCGCTTCTCGGCAGCGGCGTGCTTCGCAGCGCCCCCTTTAGAAACTCCAGCTCAAGCGCCTGTCGGCCGACAAGGCGTTCGAGCGCCGCGATGCGTGCCTCATAGACCTGGATCGTGTGGGCGGCCGCCGCATCGTCGTCGAGCGCGCCAGCCTCGTACTTCTGCACCCAGACGCGCATGAGGTTGCGCGAGAGGTAGCGGCGCTTGGCCCAGCCATGCAGCGTCTCGCCGGACAGGTACTCCTGCGCCACCTGACGCTTGAACGCGACGCTGTGGGAACGGTGCCGTGCCATGGTCTTCATCCTCCGAAGACCCGCCAGATCGGTCAATCAGCCTTCCTCAATCCGTCCACCCCAAAGGGCCCACTCCAAGCTCGGGGCTCAAGCTGCCGGTAAGCGGACGTTTTGCGCGGCTGAGTGAATGCCTTGGAGTGTCCCTTTCCAGACCGTCACGGCGTGCGGGAAGAGCGGCCGGTCACGAGCGTTCTTCCACCATGTGTGGAACATCGACGTGCGTGCCGGCGCAATCACGGAGACCGAGGACGCCGGTGCAGACCTCGCTCATATCCGCTCGGCCGCGGAGCACTCGCAGACTTCGACGACGCAGCGATACTCGCGCGGTGCCGTGGCCAAGTCACGGCGGGTGGTGGGGACGCGGTTGGCCTACCAGAGCCTCGGAATTTAATCCTGAACAGGGGAGGAGGCAGATCACGGTTCGCCGGAATCTGCGCTGCAAGCGAGCCGCAGAGAACGTGATGGTTGGATGCGCAAGGGTACAGGAGCCTTCGGGAACGTTGGGCACCAAACAGACCTGAAGGTGGTTTGGTGCATCGTCAGCCCTGTTCCCGCGGCGTCCGACGGCTCCGCGCGTGACCTCACTCGGCTGGAGTGGCCGGCGCGATGCCGGTGACCTGCGCCGAGGGCTCCGCGCTGATCCAGTGGTACAGGATCCCGCCCAGCACGCCGCCGAGCAGCGGTGCGACCCAGAATAGCCAGAGCTGCGCCAGAGCCCAACCGCCCGCGAACAGGGCTGGCCCGGTGCTGCGGGCCGGGTTCACCGACAGGTTCGTGATCGGGATGCCGACAAGGTGCACGAGCGTCAGGCAGAGCCCGATCGCCAGCGGCGCGAAGCCAACCGGCGCCTTGCCGTGCGTCGCCCCCATGATCACGAACAGGAACATCATCGTGAGCACCACCTCGGCGACCAGGCACGAGACGAGGCCATAATGCCCCGGCGAGTGCGCGCCGTAGCCATTGGCTGCGAAGCCTTTGGCTGGGTCGAAGTCCGGCGAGCCGCTCGCGATGGCGTAGAGCAAGGCCGCGGCGACAATGCCGCCGATGACCTGCGAGATGACGTAGGGCGCGATATCCTTCGTCGGGAAGCGCCCTCCGGCAGCAAGGCCGCAGGTGACGGCCGGGTTGAGGTGACAGCCCGAAATGTGACCGACCGCGTAGGCCATGGTGACCACGGTCAGGCCGAAGGCAAGCGAGACGCCGAGCAGGCCAATCCCAACCTGCGGGAAAGCGGCTGCGACGACAGCGCTGCCACATCCCGCGAAGGTGAGCCAGAAGGTGCCGATCGCCTCGGCTGAGCATTTGCGGATGTCCATGTAAGCCTCCTCAGCTCAGCGAGGGAACAGTTCCGGCCTCCAATCGCGGCGTGATAGCAAACCCGATTAAGCCGCCAGGCCAAGGAAGCCCAGGCTGGTCTGCCTCACGGTTTGCCCACCTCGGCATTTGCGAGGCTGGAGGTCACTTTCGGTTACAATTACAGCGGTAATACCGGCGGTCGCTCATGGGCGCCCCTCGCTGCGGCCCGGAAGCCGGCAACCTCATCCTAGCGGCGTCTCCTCCTAGTGCTTGATCGGCCGGGACACCCATCTGACGAGCTGCATCTCAGGCCTTTCGCCAGATGTCGGCTTCTCGGACAGCCTGACTTTGGCTCACCAGCCTCAGCCGTAATACCCATAAGAGGAACGGTGACGGAGGACTACGCCGGTACCGCCGCGCTGACGCTGTAGAGACCCGCATTCCGTTGACGTAACGGCCATCGTCCGAGAAGCGTAGCAGAAGCTCTGAGGCCTAATGGCTTAGGTCGTTCCACGAAAGTTGGCGAAGAGTCACCTCGCGAGGCAGGTCACTCCGCCGCCTGGGCAGCCTTGAGGCTGAGGATGTAGTCAGTGACTGCGTCCATCTCTTCCCGGTCCAGTCGCAGGCTCGGCATCCGCTGGTGATGATTCTGCAGGAAGACGTTGAGCGCCGAGCCAGTTGTCGATGGCATGTTGGCGATCGCCCTGAAGGACGGACCAACGGACCCGCCCTCCTGCAGGCCACGGCCGATGACGTGGCACTGGCTGCAGAGTTGCGCGGCCAGGGTCCAGCCCTGAATGCGATGGTCCTCTGCCGGGTCGGCAGCGGCCGGAAGGCTGGCGCAGACAGCGAGCAGGCTGCCAAGCGCGAGGTTGTATGCGCAACGGGGTGGGGTCTGCATCACGACGTCCTCGTGATCCTGAGCCAAGTTCACGAGGGCACAGGTCCAGGCAAAACCGTGCTTCGGCATCCGGTGTCCCTCCTCCCGAACCGGCGAAAATTTCAGCGGTGGTCGTCGCGCTTCGTCTCCGGTCGGTTCGCCTGCCGCCAAGCACTTGGGGCCATGCCCGACCAGCGGCGGAAGGCGTGCGTGAAGGCAGCAGGCTCGGAGAAGTCCAGAGCCACCGAGATGTGCGCTATGGCCATGCTGGTGTCAGCCAGGAGATGCTTGGCTACCCGGAACTGAGCCTCGTTGCTGAGCTGCTTGAAGCTGGTGCCTTCGGCTCTCAGCTGACGGCTGAAGGTGCGGCGGTTCACCAGTCTCAGGCGCGCCACCTTCTCGACTTTGCAGCGCTGCCGGGTCACCGCGGTCTGGAGATACTCGCGAAGCTTGTCCGTCAGCGTGGAGGTTTGAGCCGCCTCAAATTGGCCGATGCGATCCTCTACCTTCAGGCGCACGGCCGGATCCGCGCCCGCGATCCGCTGCTGCAGGAGTTCCGCCGGGAGCACCAGGGCAGCCGTTTCCTGCTCGAACCGGACGGGTGCGTGGAAGAAGCCGGTGTATGGGCTTGTGTCGCGCGGCGCCGAGCGCGGCAGCAGCACCTCCAGTGGTGCCCACTCGACCCCGCACAGCGCCCGCAGCACGTTGATCACTGTGGCCAGGGCTCTCTCGGACTGCAGAGCAGCTCCCTCAGCCTCGGGCTCATGCAGGGCGTAGCTGAGGACGGCGATGTCGTCGTGGACAACGAGGCTGACCACCGCACCTCGGTTTCGCACGCACAGATGTGCTTCGAGAGCCCGCAGGGCGTCACCCACCGAGGCGCAGTGGCGCAGCAGCAGCCCGAGTAGCCCGAGCGAAGCCAGCGTGGTTCGCTGCCCGACCAGCAGCCCGAGATGAGCGCAGCGCGTGCGCTCGGCCGCCAGAGCGATCAGGCGGCCGAGCGCGGTGAACGGAGCGAACTTGCTGCTGCCGTCGAAGAGGCGGGGATCAAGGCCCGCTTCACCGATGAGGCCGTCGAGGTCCGCGCCGAGTTCCACCAGGACGGTGCGGATCGCCCACACGACATCAAGATGGATGAAGCCAGTGGGAGGAGCTTGCTCAGCCGCGTCAGAACTCTCGTCCGCGGCCACCCCGTTCGGGCCGCCCTTGGTATGTAGCCCGACCGAGGAGAGCATGGTAATTTCCTCTCCCCCGGTCAGATGACCTGATGCAAATATTCTTGCTTGATCAGAAGAGACAAACAGATATTGTCCGAAGTTATACATCCCGTCTATTGGTACGCTTGCGGGCCTAGACTGGTTTGAACCTGGCGAGGCACCATTGGGTGTACGCGCGCTCCACCTCCTGGAATCGAAGCCGCACGTATGGGACCGCTCGCGTGCTGCCGCTCGCGGGCGGTTTCTTCGTTCTATGACCGCACTCGTCGAAGTTGCACGGCCCTAGCGGTGTCTTGTCTGCTCCGCGGCCGGGACCGGTGCCGCTTTTGGTACGCTCGCGAACCTAGACTGTTTTAACCTTGGCTCCGCCGGTCCAGAATGCCGGGCGACGTATGCGGAACGAGGGACATCGGCTCGTGGAACGGTCCATACGAGCAAGCCCTATTGGAGCGCCGTCTCCTGAATAGCGGCCTTCCGGCTCAGGACGGCTGATGCCGTCTGGCGATTGCCGCCTGCGCTTCGTCCAGGATTGCCTCAACCCTGAAGTGCACGGCCTTGCGCACCACCATGTCGTAGCTGGATGCCGTTCCTTCGGTCTCGGTGGGGCTGGAAGCGCCTAATGCAACTTCGGCTGCGCGGCGTGCCTGCGCAAACGCTGCTGTGGCAACAGCCTCGTCGCTGTCCGCGACCTCCCGAGCAAAAGTGACCAGCGCTGCGCGAAAGGCGTCGAGAGCTGTGCCAAGCGGATTGGCTCTGTCTTCTTGTCTGAGCACCTGGGTCGCCCTCATCAGGAAAGGTTCAATGCGCCTCCTCCTCGACAAGGTGGCGCTTCGTGAGAGCAAGGTCGTGGGCAGACAACCACATCATGGTACGCCTCCAGGGTCGTCGTTGAGAGTAGCGGCCATCGGCTCTCGTCTCTCACGGCTTGAGAAGCGGGATCTGCTGGATGCTCTCGCGCGTGCCGCTGACCGACAGGTCGTTGTCGGCTTGCCGCAGGTGCGGGACCGGGATGCCGATCTCCCCGCCGCCGAGCCAGCGCCGCCGCGCCACGACCGCGATCAGCGTGGTGCCGTCGGCCGAGACCCGCACATCCTGCACCCGGCCCACGACAAGCTTGTGATCGGCATAGAGCCAGCGTCCGCGCAGCGTCGGGACCAGCGAGGCCGCACCGAGCTGCATGCGCGCGTCCGCTTGGTCCACCAGGGGCGAGCGGGCCTCCTGCGCGCTCACCCCACCTGCGAACATCACGAGGGCACAAGCCCAAGCGCGAACGTGCCGCCGCATTTGATGTCCCCCTTCCCGCGTGGATGAGGATCTTCGTGGTGTTGGTCGCGCGTCGTCTCCTGCCGGTTGGCCTGCCGCCACGCACTCGGCGTCATGCCCGACCAGCGCCGGAAGGCGTGGCTGAAAGCGGCGGGCTCGGAGAAGTGCAGAACAGCTGAGACCTGCCCCAAGCTCATGCTGGTGTCGGCCAGGAGCTGTTGTGCCAACCCGAACTGCGTCTCGTTGGCGAGTTGCTTGAAGCTGGTGCCCTCAGCACGCAACCGGCGGCTCAGGGTACGGCGGTTCAACAACATCAGGCGGGCCGTCTTCTCGGCCTTGCAGCGGTTCCGGGTCACCTCGGTGCAGAGATACCGGCGCAACTCATCAGCCCGGGTGGGTGGCTGGGCAGCCGCAAGCCGGCGGAGCCGCTCTTCCACTTTCCGGCGGATGACTGGATCCGCGCCCGCGATCCGCTGCTTCAGGAGCCCGGCCGGGAACACCAGGGCGGCCACCTCCTCGTCGAACCGGACGGGCGCCCGGAAGAAGCTGCCGTACGGGGCCGTGTCGTGGGGAGCAGAGCGCGGCAGCAGCACCTCCAGCGGCGCCCAGTCCGCCCCGCACAGCACCCGCAGCACGTTGGTCGCCGTAGCGAGGGCTCGCTCCGAATGCAGAGCGGCCCCCTCGGCTCCCGGCTCGTACGGGGAGTAGCTGAGGACCGCCACGCCCCCGGCGACGCCGAGCCCGACCACGGCACCCCGGTTCTGCATGCCCAGGTGCTCCTCGAGAGCCCGCAGGGCGTCGCCCACCGTGTCCGAGTGGCGCATCAGCAGGCCGATCAGCCCGAGCGAGGCCAGGGCGGTCCGTTGCCCGACGAGGAGGCCGAGATGGCGACACCCGGTTCGCTCGGTCCCAAGGGCGATCAGGCGGCCGAGCGCGGCGTACGGGATGGGGGCACTGCCGCCATCGAAGAGCGCTGGACCGAGGCCCACCTCGGCCAAGAGGGTATCGGGATCGGCGCCGAGTTCGCCGAGGACAGCGCAAATCGCCCGCGCGACCCCGGGAACGCTGTGACCAACGGGCGGCGTCTCAGATGTGCTGCGCTTTTCGGCTGCGGAAGACGGAGCTGAGCGTCTGCGCGCAAGCAATCCAGCAGAAGAGGCCACGGCGTAGCCCTCCTCATCTCAGGGCGAATCGGCCCGCGTGACCCCGGCCAGGTCCTATAATCTCGGTTAATCGACTCCGCATTAACTTAGGGTCGGATTTCCAGCCATGTCTGCTAGCGTCCATATTTAGCCTCTTCGCCAGGCTTGCCGCGGAGGCTGACAGCGGCTTCGCACAACTCCAACGGGCACCGGGCGTAGCGGTCCACTGCGGTTCCAGCGGCGGCGACCGCGTGAGCTATTCTCGTCGACGGCTCGTCTCGTAGACGGCTCGTTTCCGAGGCGTGCGGGCCCGTCCACTCGGGGGTGGCGGGAAACACCGAGAGCCGGCGGTCTTGTGAGCATACGGGGACGCGGCCGGCGCTCGTTTTGGTGCACTCTCGACCATGGACAGGGGCAGCCCCGAGGCGCATTCAGGGGGGCATACGCGCGGCTGCCCCACCTCAACGTTGTCGCGAGTATATCTTCCGCCCGCGCGCCCCCGCCGCGGGCGGATTTTCTGTACCTCTACTGGTCTCTGCCTGCGTTTGGTCCGCTCCGAACTGGTCACCCGCCTCGCGGCGCAGAAACCGCACCACCAAGAGAAGGACTGCGAGGCCATCGTGAACGAGATCCTCGGCCGGATCGAAGACGCACTCGCGGCCGAGGACCGCGTGGAGATCCGCGGATTCGGCGTCTGCACGACTAAGTGTGGGGCGACGCGCTTTCGGAGTAACGCGTGGCCGTCTGTCCTCTTTGATCAAGCAGCAAACGCCACGTTGCTGTTCAATTAGCGTGACGAAGATACGGAAGCTGACTGGGCCACACGTTGGAGGCACTCATGCAATGCACTAGGCAGTGCGGAGGCCGCAAATGCATTCTCAGCCGTTGAATCGCGAGCGCCAGCGCGTGGAACGGATCCTCTTCCTCCTGCTCGCCGTCGTAATCTGGCCGTTCATCGCGGTTGGCGTTGTTGCCGGATGGGGCTTCCTCGTCTGGATGTATTACCTCTTTACCGGCCCCCCGGGTCCGGTCTGAGGCATCTGCAATGCATTCCACCGACCACCTGTCCCGTCGCGAAATTCTGACGGGACGCCTCGCCGATCATCCTGCCATCGCGGAGGCACACGTCTCCGGTCTCGTTGTCCACGTACGCCCCGAGCGGGCCGCTGGCGCGCGTGCCGCACTGGAATGCATGCCCGGCGTCGAGATCCATGCCGAAGCTGCGGGCAAGCTCATCGTCACCCTAGAGACCGATAGCGACGCGGAGATTGTCACCAGCCTGAACGCGATCTCGCTTCTCGACGGGGTCATGTCGGCCGCCCTCGTGTTTCACCACTTCGAAGCGGATGCAGGCTTCGCGGCAAGAAGAGAATGAGCGTCATGGACCTTTCACGCCGCGCATTCCTGAAGGCCCAAGCCGCCAGCGCTGCCGCAGCCGCTGCCAACGTCGCGCTCCCCGCCCAAGCGCAGAACTTGACCGTGGGGGAGGCCATCGAAATCCAATGGTCAAAGGCTCCGTGCCGCTTCTGCGGTACCGGCTGCGGGGTCATGGTTGGCGTGAAGGACGGCAGAGTCGTCGCTACCCACGGCGACATGAAAGCGGAGGTCAATCGCGGCCTCAACTGCGTGAAGGGCTACTTCCTTTCCAAGATCATGTACGGCGCCGACCGGCTCACACAGCCGCTCATGCGAATGAAGAACGGAGCGTTCGCCAAGGAGGGTGAGCTTCAACCGGTGTCCTGGGATCAAGCCTTCGATGAGATGGCGCGGCAGTTCAAGCGCGTGCTCAAAGAGAAGGGGCCTGACGCCGTCGGCATGTTCGGCTCGGGCCAGTGGACGATCTGGGAAGGCTACGCGGCGTCCAAGCTGATGCGGGCCGGTTTCCGCACGAACAACCTCGACCCGAACGCCCGCCACTGCATGGCCTCGGCGGCTGTCACGTTCATACGGACATTCGGCATGGACGAGCCCATGGGCTGCTATGACGACTTCGAGCATGCCGACGCCTTCGTGCTGTGGGGCTCGAATATGGCCGAGATGCATCCGATCCTGTGGACCCGGATCACGGATCGGCGGCTGTCCTCACCGCATGTCCGCATCCACACGCTCTCAACCTATGAACACCGCACCAGTGACCTGTCCGATGCGGCCATCATCTTCAAGCCCGGCTCCGACCTTGCGATCCTGAACTACATTGCGAACCACATCATCCAGAGCGGCTCCGCGAAGCGCGACTTTCTGGAAAAGCACGTCAACTTCCGCGTGGCCAACACCGACATCGGGTATGGGCTGCGCTCGGACCACACGCTCGAACAGCGGGCGCAGCACGCCAATGACGCCCAGGTCTCGCATCCCTCGACCTTCGAGGCGTATGCAAAGCTCATGAGCGAATACACGCTGGAGAAAGCCTCCGAGATCTCCGGCGTAAGGCCTCAGCAGCTGGAGGCGTTGGCCCGCCTCTACGCCGATCCCCAGACGAAGGTGATGTCGCTCTGGACTATGGGGTTCAACCAGCATGTCCGCGGCGTGTGGGCAAACCACATGGTCTACAACCTCCATCTCCTGACGGGGAAGATCGCGGAGCCGGGCAACAGCCCCTTCTCGCTCACTGGCCAACCATCCGCGTGCGGGACCGCGCGTGAGGTCGGCACCTTCGCGCACCGCCTCCCGGCCGACATGCAGGTGAACAACCCGGAGCACCGTCGGCATGCCGAGCAGACTTGGAAGCTGCCGGAAGGACTCTTGCCGGGCAAAGTCGGCTACCACGCGGTGCAGCAGGACCGCATGCTGAAGGACGGTAAGCTCAACGCTTACTGGATCATGTGCAACAACAATCTCCAGACGGCGCCGAACACCGGCAACGAAACATACCCCGGCTACCGCAACCCTGCGAACTTCGTCGTGGTCTCGGATGCCTATCCGACAGTCACGGCCATGGCCGCGGACCTCGTCCTGCCGGCCGCCATGTGGGTTGAGAAGGAGGGGGCCTACGGCAACGCGGAGCGACGCACCCATTTCTGGTACCAACTCGTGAACGCGCCCGGCGAGGCCCGATCGGACCTATGGCAACTCGTCGAGTTCTCGAAACGCTTCACGACCGACGAAGTCTGGCCGGAGGAGACCCTCTCCAAGTCACCGGAATATCGTGGCAAAACGCTCTATGACGTGCTGTTCGCCAACGGCGAGGCCAACAAGTTCCCGCTTTCTGAGGTAAATGCGGCGCACGAGAACTGGGAAGCGAAGCACTTCGGCTTCTACATCCAGAAAGGATTGTTCGAAGAATACGCCTCTTTTGGGCGCGGCCACGGACACGACCTTGCGCCGTTCGAGACCTATCATCAGGTGCGCGGACTGCGCTGGCCGGTCGTTGACGGCAAAGAGACCTTATGGCGCTTCCGGGAAGGCCGTGATCCGTATGTGCAGAAAGGAACCGGCTGGGAATTCTACGGCAACCCGGATAAGAAGGCGAACGTGGTCGCGGCACCGTACGAGCCGCCGGCCGAGGCTCCCGACGAAGAGTTCGACCTGTGGCTCGTGACGGGCCGCGTCCTCGAGCACTGGCATTCCGGCTCGATGACGCTCAGAGTTCCCGAACTCTACAGAGCTTTCTCGGGTGCGGTGCTCTTCATGCATCCGGACGACGCCGCCAAACGCAACCTCCGCAGGGGGCAGGAGGTGCGGGTCACCTCGCGGCGTGGCGAGATCCGGACGCGAGTCGAGACCCGGGGGCGCAACAAGATGCCAGCCGGCATCGTGTTCGTGCCGTTCTTCGACGCAAGCCAGCTCATCAACAAGGTGACGCTCGATGCGACCGATCCGATCTCGAAGCAGAGTGATTTCAAAAAATGCGCCGTGAAAGTCAGGGCCGCTACGATTGCGGAGAATGCACCGGCTGCGGCCCCTGATGGACGGGTGCCGCGATGAAGCATCCTCTTTCAGTCGCCCTCGCCGCGTCTCTGCCCTGCCTGTTCGCGGGTGCGCTCCTGGCTCAGGTCGGGGGGCCCGGGCGGGACGCTCCGCGCCTGAAAGGCCCGGAGCCTTTCACCCGCGAGACGGCGGCGCCGCCTATGCAGCGCCAGATCACGGACGATGTGCGCCGCCGCCGGAGCTACCCCGACCAGCCACCCCTCATCCCACATTCCATCGAGGGGTATGCCCTCGACCTGAATGCGAACAAGTGCCTGTCCTGTCACTCCCGCAAGTTCACGGAGCAGAGCCAGGCCCCGATGATCAGTGTGACCCACTACCAGGATCGCGACGGCAACTTCCTAGGTGGGGTCTCGGCTCGGCGATATGCCTGTCTCGGGTGCCACGTGCCGCAAACGGCGGCTCCGCCGCTCGTTGAGAACACTTTCACAGATATGGACGCCCTGACGGAACACGAGCGGCGGAGCCGCTGACATGGTGGCGTCAGTCTTCCGCAACATGGGCGCCTCCCGCGCAGGTCAGTGGATCCGCATTGCCCTGACGCCCGCGCGAACCCTCAGTCTCGCCTTCCTTACCCTTGGTGGCTTTGCCGCGGGAGTTTTCTTCTGGGGCGGGTTCAATACAGCGCTCGAAGCAACGAACACGGAGAAATTCTGTGTAAGTTGCCACGAGATGAAGACCAACGTTTTCGAGGAACTGAAGGGGACCATCCACTTCACGAACCGCTCCGGTGTGCGGGCCACCTGCCCGGACTGTCACGTGCCGCACGAATGGACCAACAAGATCGCCCGCAAAATGCAGGCTTCCAATGAAGTCTGGGGCCACATCTTCGGCTCCATCGATACGCGCGAGAAGTTCCTGACCCTGCGCCGGCACCTTGCCGAGCGCGAATGGGATCGCATGAAGGCCAACGATTCGCTTGAATGTCGTAACTGTCATTCGGCAGAGTCCATGGACCTGACCAAGCAGAACCCGCGCGCCGCCCAGGCACATGAGCGATTCCTATTCACGGGCGAGAAGACCTGCATCGACTGTCATAAGGGGATCGCCCACAAACTGCCTGACATGTCCGGCGTTTCGGGGTGGCAGTGATGGCAAGCGGCGGGAGAAGTTCTTTCCGCTTCCGGCCTCTCACCGGTGGGGTGCTCGGGGTAGCAGCCCTACTCGTTTGCGTCACACCGCTCCTTAGCCTCGCCCAACACGAGCCGCCGACGCCGAACGCTCAGACGACCAAAGCGCCGCACGCAGCAACCTTCGTTCGGCTGGCCCACAGTTCGGCGACTGTCCAAGCTCGGGCGGCGGAACTGGCCGCCACTCGAGATACCCGCGCCGAAGCAAAGGCATTTGTCCAACGCATGGTGGAGTTCAGGCGTGAGCAGATCCCAAGACTTGAAGCCGCTGCTCGGGAGCACAAGGTCCCCTTACCCAAGCAGCCCGAGTTGGAGCACCGCGTCATTGTCGAGAACCTGGAGCCGCTCGACCATCTGGAGCTGACCCGGCGCTACGCTGAGTTCCAGGTTCAAGCTTTGGAGCAGGAGATCCAGATCTACGGCGGCGCTGCGAATGCCGCTGACGAATGGATGCGTGTGCTTGCTGGCGAGACCGCCCCGAAACTCCGGACACTCCTCGATCAGGCACGCTCGATGCGCCAGGCTTCGGGCCCCTAACAACGACGGCGGCAGGCCGCGGCTGTTTGAGATGCGCGGATCATTCACTGCATCTCGTAATACAAGTCCATGATCCGCCTCATAGGTGAATATCACCGCCACGCCTATCCTGCTGCGCAAGGCACGCATCGCGCGCCGGCTGGCGATCATCATGCACGCGATGCTGCGGCAGGGCACCGAGTTCAAGCCCGCGTAACGGTCCACATCGCGGGACAGGAGGCCGAACCGAGCTCCCGAGCGGGAGCGACGCCCGAGGGAGGGAGTGGAAGACAGCGCCGATTTTGTAGCAGGCGGCCTTGTGCCAACTGCGTTTTCAACCGAGCCGCTCTGCACCCAGCTCACCCCATCAAGTGCCGCACGAGCACGTAGAGAACGCAGGCATGTCCAGAGCGATGCAGATCCGCTCAGCCTTATCGGCGCGCGTGCAGGTCGCCAGTTGGGCAGCCTTGGCGATCTGGTCTGCCGTAGCGAACTCGTCGGTCAGAGCATCCAGCACCCAGCGCATGACGTGCGGTGAGAAGCGGCTCACCGCCGCCCACTCGCCCATCCTGAGCCCGGCAGGTGCCCCGGTCCGCGAGCGATCAACACCACCTCGCGCCGCCCGTTCCGGAACTCGATCACCACCTCCTCGGCGAGCGAGATCATCGACGCACCGACATCGTAGCTGAAGAACCAGCACGGGTCGGGGTTCGGACGCTTCATCAGATCGGCCGCCTCGCGCAGTACCAGTCGTAGGCGGTACTCGCCGCGGTCCTGCGCATCCAGCAGCTCCTTCACTCGGTGCTCCTGCGCCACCCAGGCCCGAACTGGCTCTAGGTCGCCAAAGGCGCGGCGGTAATGGAAGTCGTCGGGTGTGACCTCAAACCAGGGTGGGGTGTCACTCATCGCCTCTCCGGTCGCGCCAGCAGGATCGCCGTGCGCACCGCGGCGCTTCAGGTGATCGGTGGCCGTAGGGTCCGAGGTCGTGACCTTCGCCCATTCGTGCGCCTGAACGGCCTCGGCCAGATTGAGGACGCAGCCGTCGCCCATCACGAACAACGCCGTGGTCGGGTCGGCCATGAAGGCGTCGACCGCGGCGCACAGGTCGTCGTCAGTGATGGCTTTCGCCTTGAAGAGCTCGCCGGTCGTCGGTCCGTCAGCCACGTGCACGCTCCCTGGCCAGTGTCTTCAGCGCCTCGACATAGAGCGGCACCGACGCTGGCGGCACAATGAAGCCCTCGCCTCGGCGCCACTCGGCGCGCTGAGCGATCTCCATCACCTCCTGCGCGGTATAGCTGTCGACGGGTCGGAGTGGTGTCTTTTCGGCCATGGGCCGAGGATAGGGCTCACCACCTAAATTCCCAGACCGGGATGCCGGTCGCCCCCCAGCACGTTCCGGTAGTAGGTGACGAGGCCGTGCTTCATCTGGTCCGCCGAGAGCCCGGTCACCTTCTGCCCGCTCAGCATCAGGGCACCGCACTGATCCGCGCGCATCGTGCCGGCGGTCGGGTGGACGCCGAACAGGTCCGTCACGCTCCAGCCGAGATCCAGCGCCTCAGCGCCGAACCGATCGAGGAAGTCGAGGGCGTTGTCGTACATCGGCAACCAAGCCGTCTGCGACAGGCCGGGGCAGGGCGGGCTTGACGGCTTGAGCGCTGAGAAGGCGTCGCGCCACGCCTGAACCTGGGACGGGACGAACTGAAGGGCAGGGGAGGCGGACATCGGACCGGCGCTGTTGACGAGGCGCCGGGCATACGGGGGAGGGTAGTTGAGTCGCTAGGGCAGGGCGGTCACAGCAACGGTTTACGGGAACCGTCTCTGACTCTTTAGCCTATTCGACCACACCTCGATCCAGTTCGGCGCGCGCTGCAATGAGGCGAGCGATCCGATCACCGATCTCTGCCAGCAGATTGCCGTCCCCACCGTCGTTTTGCTTGTAAGCATTTTCGGGCCGCAGCAGCGCGAGGCGAGCTTCAGCAAACCGAACTTCTGCCTGTGCGACGTCGATTTCCAAGTTGGTGGATTTCCTCACTGGCCTACTCCTTCGGAGGATCGGCGAACCCACGCCATACGGCCAAGCGAAGGTGCGGGATCGGCTGAAAAATTCGCTTTGCTATCAAAGCGCGCCTTTATCCCGCACCTTGTCTAAACGGCCCTGAAACAACACGCAGGTGCTACTTCTGCCGGGCCCACCATTCCCGCCTCCCTCCATCGACGGAGATGGTCCCGCCGGGAACCGCGGGTTCGCCGGCGAGACGCCTGTCGGCCGAGGCTCAGAGAACGGAGCCCCGCGGCGCGCCCGCAGGCTTGTAGGTGCCGGCCACCTCGCGCGCGCGCTGGAACGCGTCCTCCATCTCGCGCGTGGTCATCGCCAGCGAGGTCGTCATGTCGGTGATGGCGCCTCCCGCGGCGGCGACGAGGACCGAGGTTGCCATGCCCTCGGTCGGCCCCTCCGCGATGATGAGGAAGTCGTGTTCTCCGAAGGTCATGTAATAGTTCAGGAGCTTGCCCCCCGACCGCACGATCAGGTCGCGGACAGCCTCCTCGCGGTTCTCGGGGTTGGCCATCATGCCCCTGACGGCCTCCGTCGTGAAGCGTCCCTGTGTGATGAACAGCGGCATAGCTTCCTCCCGTGTTCGGCCCGCTGCGACGAGCGGGGCCGAACCGGTTTTAGCGCACCGCCCACGCTCCCGGCGGGTCCGTACGCTTGCGCAGCGGCGGTACCGGGCGGGGAGCAATGGCGCGCACATTTGGACGCAGATCCTTGATCGCGCGCGCCGACACCGCACCTGACTCGGGATGAAGTTGCAGAATGGACTGCTCTACCGGACCCGCAGCGGCCGCACGGCCGGGCCGGTCAGGAGGCGCGGCGACCGGGTTCATCCCTGGGAAGGCCTCGTCGAAGGCATGGACGCGCTTCTCAGCTGGACGGATGACGGCCACTTCTACGCGGACGGGAAATCGCACGGGCTCGACCTGGTCGGGCATCTGCGCGGATCCGCCGACAAGGCGATCGACCAGATGACCCTGGAGGATTACCGCCGCGGCATCGCGAGGCTCTACGGGCCGGTCCGTTCCGGCGAGTGAGGGCGGGGCCGGGCCCCACCCTCGCGGCCGAGGCCCAGTCTCAATTCGCCGGCGGCGTCAGGGTCAGCTTGCCCTTGAAGGGCGCGTCCTGGTTCTTCGTGCTCGTGCAGGCGTAGTCCTGGCTGCCCGCCTTCATCGTCCGCAGGCGCAGCGTCCCCTTGCCGTTCTGCTTCACGAGGTAGCCCTTCTCGCTCATCACGTGGATGAGATCGCCGTCGGCGTGCAGCACCCGGCCGTTCTCGAACTGGTCGCCCATCGTGATCGTCACGGGTGCGCTCGCCTGGCTGACGACGTGGAGTTCCACGTTCGTGTCGGCCGGCAGCAGCACCTCGGCCGGCGCGCAGACCGGCTTGCCGTTGTCCAGGGTGATGGTCAGCTCGACCGGCG
The DNA here is from genome assembly GCF_031457035.1 of Methylobacterium sp. BE186. Lineage (NCBI taxonomy): Bacteria > Pseudomonadati > Pseudomonadota > Alphaproteobacteria > Hyphomicrobiales > Methylobacteriaceae > Methylobacterium > Methylobacterium sp. BE186. Next base: position 309,880 of record NZ_JAVDVV010000002.1, on the reverse strand, counting down.
GCATGGCGCTGCTGGCGGGCGGGGGCAGGGGCTTGCCTTCCGCCCAGGCGGGGCCGGCCGCGCATAAGGCGCCGATCGCGCCGAGGGCGAGCAGAGGGATTCGCGACATATCGAGCTCCAAGGATTCCGTGGGGAGGCCCAGGGCCAAGAAGCCCGGCGATCCGGGAGTTCCTGGACGCGACGTCCCGACGCTGCCGGAGGGCTCAGCCGACCGCGACGCTCGTCAGCCTGTCCGCCGCCCGGCGCACCTCCTCGACGATCAGTTCCTCGCTCGGGCTGCCGCCCGCCATGTCGGCCAGCAGCACCGAGACGTCCCGCTTCACGTCCTCCCGGACCTCCGGATTCTCCTCCGACAGCCGTCCGATCAGGACGCCGAGCACGAGTTCCATCGCCACCATCTTCGCGTGAAGGCGCGACAGGTCGTCGAGGGTGTCCGGATCGTTGGTGTTCATGTCCTGCTCCATCCGTGCGCTGAGCTCCCTGTCGTCGGCAACGCCGGTCGCGCCTCGCCGGCTCAAGGTGTAGAGCGTCCGGCACGAGGGCAAAGGGCGTCGAGCCCATTCCGGGACGTTGGGGCGATCGAGCATGGCGATGAAGACGACCTACGTGGTGCAGACCTTCGTGCTGAAGCGGAAGCGCCTGACGCCGGGTGACCGCGAGGTGACGGGGACCGAGAGCGGCGCGCTGAAGAAGGCCGAGGCCATGGCTGGCCGGTTCCCGGGCACGGCGGCGCTCAAGGTCGTGGCCGACGACGAGACCGGAGAACTGGAGAGCGCCACCATCCTGGCGCAGTTCGGCGAGGTGCCGGACGATTTCGCCGAGAGCCTGCAGGGCGGCTGAGGGGAGATTCGGCGGCCGATCCCGCCCGCAGGGCGCGACCGTAAGCGGGCCTCGCCGCCCCTTGGCGGGGCGGGCGACGCCTATTTCGTGATCCGCACCGAGACCGGGTCGCTGCCGGGGAAACTCTCCTCCACGCCTTCGTCGAGGCGCCGGTCCGCGCGCGCGCGCTCGTTCTCGGGAAGGTCTCTGTCCGGCCGCCGGGCGACCGGACCTGGCTCGAAGACGGGGCGGCGGCCCCGGCCGGATCGCCGGATCTCGTCGTAGACGAGGAGGCTCAGGCCCGCACCGATCAGGAGGGCCGGGAGCGGGTAGGCGCGGATCGTCGCGGCAAGCTGCCCGAAGCCCTCGTTCAGCGTGCGGCTCGATTGCCGCAGCCCCGCGAGGTCCCTGGCGAAGCCGGGCGCAGTCAGGCGGGATTGAAGGGCCCCGAGCGTCTGATCGAGCCGCTCGCGGCTCGCCTCGACGTCGTGCTCCAGCTCGTCGGCCGATCTGCTCATGCGTCCATGCGCTCCGTGATGATCCGTGCATCCTCCTGGACCTGCCGCTCGGTCCGGGCGGGCTCGAGGCTCGATGCGGATGCCTTGCTGCGACCCCACAGCGCGAGCGCGAGGGCCACGGCGGCGAAGAGCCCGCCCACGATGAGGGCCGCCAGCGCCTCGGAATTCAGGAGGACGGCGAGCGCCTTCACCGCGGCGAGGATGAAGACGAGCACCGCGGTGAGCGCGAAGACCGCCGCCGCCACGAAGAGGCTGATGCCGAGGGCGAAGCGCTCCAGCCCCTCGCCCATCTCCCGGCGGAAGAGGGCGATCTCCTTGCCCACCAGATCCTGCGTCTCGCGGATCGCGTCGCCGATGAGGGAGGGGATGCTCCGGGTCTGCGCTGTGGCCATCGATGCCTCACAGGTCCGGTGTGGGGAAGACGTCCGCGGGCACGACGGCGTGCGAGCGCGGGATCGGCCGCAACCCGGACGGCTTCAGGACGCGGTAGAGCGCGAAGCCGGCCAGCACCGCCGCGGCCACGGCGACGCCGGGGCGACGGCGGATGGCCGCGTCCACCTCATCGTAGAGTTCGGCGGCCGTGCGCCGCTCGATCCCGGCGGAGAATTCCTCGACCCCGTCGGCCGCATTGTCGAAGAAGGCCTTCACGTTCGGGCTTTCGGAGAACCCGTCCCCGCTCGTGCGGATGGCGCCCGCGACGTCCGCGACGGCCCGGGCGACGTCGCTCTTGCGTTTCTCGATGTAGCTCTGCGTCTGCCCGCGGACGGCCTGAGCGAACCCGGCGGGGCTCTCCGCCCCGGCATCGACGGGATCAGCCGTCCGATCCGTCCCGACATCGAGCATCACGCGTCTCCTTCATGCCGCATCCTTGAGGCAAGACAAACAACAGGCGCGGCAAGCAGTTCCGCCGGGTCGGCAGCGACGGCGAAGGCGACCACGCTCAGGCCGGACCGGGGCCGGCCTGCGGCTCGCTCAATGCCGTGCGAGGCTCTCGAACTTCGCCTCGGCCCCGAGCCTCTCGCAGAAGCGGGCCAACCGGCTGAGGCTCGGCTCGGCCAAGCCTCCGGCATTCGCGAAGGTCGCGAGCGCGAAGCTGACCAGAAGCTCCGCCTCCTCGTGCGTGACGGCTCGACCGCTCAGGGTGCTCGCAGCCCCCCGCACCGCCTGCACGGCTTGCCGAAACGCCGGATCGCCCTTCAACTCCTCGAGGCGTGACGCCACGTCGATCTCCCAACACTGATCCGCCAAGCTCGGCGGATGCCGCTCATTCCACGAACCTCTCCCGGGCCTCATCGGAGGTGAAAGGCGATCCAGAGGGCGCAGGCCAGCGCGCCTCCGATCAGGAGCCATCTGACGATCCCGGTCAGGACGGCCCAGGCTTCATCGCGATCCGCCTCTCGCCTGCAGGTGCCCGGTGAGACGCAGATAGGAGCCGGAACAGGCTCCGCTAGCCCCGGCCGCCCGGGATGCGGCCCTGCCCCGCGGATCGCGGGCTTCCGACCGAGCCGGTGGCAGCGTGGGCACGGAGCCCGGCGCAGGGCAGGCTCCCAGCCTGCCAAGCCGGACCGGCCGCTCGAGGGCGCGACTGCCGGCCCAATCCTTCGTCAGGCCGCGTTGCGCGCCGATCCAGCCTTCCCCGGCGCCTGTCGCGGCTGCGAGACCGCGCCGGCCTCGTCGCCGCGCGCGGCCCCGATCGCGGCCGCCTCTTCGCAGAGGGCCGCCGCGAGCAGGCGTGCGCGCTCGATCCAGCGGTCGCGCTCCTCGCGCAGGACGGCGAGCTGGTCCCGGGCGGTGGCGAGATCGACCTGGACATCGTCGAGTTCGTTGCGCAGGGCGCTCGTGCGCTCGCGCTCGCTCGCGAGCGCCGCCTTCAGGATGATGAGCGCCGCCTCGCTCGCGCCGCGCGGCTGCCGGCGCGCCGCCGCGTCCCGCTGCGCCCCGGCGCGGGGCGCCTGCCCGGTCTGTTGCCCAGTCTCTTGCCCGGTCTCGTGCCCTCTCTCTTGCGCGGTCCCGAGATCGGACCAGATCTCGCCGATCTCGGCCCGGACCCGCGTCACGTCGAGCGCGGCCGGAGCGGGGCCGAGGTCGGGCTCGTCCCGCACCGGGGCGGGAGCCGCAGCCAGACCTTCCTCCTCCAGGACGAGGCCGTGCAGCATGGCGAAGACGGCGTCGCCGTCGAGGCGCGAGAGGTCGAAGCCGCTCTCGGCCGCGAGCCCGCTCCAGCGCGAACGGCCCTGCGCCGAATGGCCCACGAATGCCATCGACCAGTTCGCGAAGCCGCGGCTCTCGACCGGGCCGCATTGCAGGACGGTGACGTCGCCGTGGCGCATGTCGCGCTGGATGCGCTCGAACGTATCCTCCACGCCCCTGCGCGGCCCCTCCAGCACCTGCGCGAAGGCCCCCGCATTGAACATCAGCGCGCCGGTGACGCCGGCCGCGGGGTTGTTGCGCTGGGAGGTCGCGAGGATCTGCGCCACGGAGGCGGCGGCGTCCGCGTCGGAGCCCGGCAGCAGGTTCTTGCTGGCGTAGACGAGGCGGTAGAGGTCGCTCATGGTCGGGCTCCGATCGGGTCAGGCGGGGGAGCGCTGGCGCGTCAGGAGCGCCACGAGGTCGTTGGCCGGAACCGGCCGGCTGATGAGGTAGCCCTGGACGTCCGTGCAGCCCTCCGCCCGGATACGCTGCATCTGCTCGGAGGTCTCGACGCCCTCCGCGACCGTCGTCATGCCGAGGCTCTTCCCGAGCCCGGCGATGGCCCGGATGATGGCGTCGCCGTCGGGCTTCGACGCGAGATCCTTCACGAAGGACCGGTCGATCTTGATCTTGTCGAAGGGAAACGAGCGCAGGTAGCTCAAGCTCGAGTAGCCGGTGCCGAAATCGTCCATCGAGACCCGGACCCCGAGGTCGCGCAGGCGATGGAGCGTCTGCAGCGTCTTCTCGCCCTCCTGCAGGAGCACGCCCTCGGTGATCTCGACCTCGAGCCGCGGGGCGGGCAGCCCGGAGCTCGCCAGCGCCGACAGGATCATCTCGACGAGGCGATCGCTCTTGAACTGCGCCGGCGAGACGTTGACCGCGATCGAGAGCGGCACCGGCCAAGCGGCGGCGTCCCGGCAGGCCTGGCGCATGACCCACTCGCCGATCGGGACGATCAGCCCGATCTCCTCGGCGAGCGGGATGAACTCGGCCGGCGAGATCATGCCGCGTTCGGGATGCCGCCAGCGGATCAGCGCCTCGCAGCCGGTCAGCTGGTTGGTCTCCAGGTTGAGCTGCGGCTGGTAGTGCAGCTGGAACTCCCGGCGGGCGAGAGCCTGCCGCATGTCGAGCTCCATCTGCCGGCGCGCCTGCATGCGCGCGTCCATCTCGGGCTCGAAGAACCGGTAGGTGCCGCGCCCGTCGAGCTTGGCCCGGTAGAGGGCGAGATCCGCATTCTTGAGGAGCCTGTCGGCATCCCGTCCGTCGTCCGGCGCGAAGGCGACGCCGACGCTCGCGCCGATGGTGAGAAGGTGGCCGTCCACCATGTAGGTCCGGCCGACGAGGTCCACGAGGCGGCGCGCGAGGGCCTGCGTGTCGCCCGGGTTGGACACGGCCGTCTGGAGGATGACGAACTCGTCGCCGCCGATCCGTGCAACCGTGTCGGTCGCCCGGAGCGTCGATCGCAGGCGCTCGGCGACCTTGACGAGCAGGGCGTCGCCGACCGGGTGACCGAGCGTGTCGTTGACCGGCTTGAACCGGTCGAGATCGATCACCAGCAGGGCGCAGCCCTCGCCCGACCGCGCCAGGCGCGCGAGCGCCTCGTCGAGGTGCTCGCGCAGGAGCAGGCGGTTCGGGAGCCCGGTCAGCGGATCGATGCGCGCGCGCTCCTCGGCCTGAGCCTCGGCCGCGCGCCGCAGGCTGACATCCGCCACGCTGACGGACCAGCCCCCGTCGTCGACCGGATGGAGTTCGATTTCGAGGCAGGCCGTCTCGATGGCGAGCTCGAAGGCGGCCGATCTGCGCTGCTCCAGGGCGCAGCGCAGCCGCCGCGCAAGGGCGCGCCGACCATCCCGCGGGGCGAGGCGCAGGGCGAACAGGATCTGCCGCGACGATACCCGGTCGGGCGTCTCCTCGCCCGGCAGGCCGAGAAGATGCGTCACGCGATCCGTGCGGAGGATGATGCGGCCGAGGCGGTCGATCAGCAGCAGCCCCTGCGGAAGGGCGTTGAGCCCGGCCAGCAGCGCCGGAGCGGGTCGCGCGCGGTCGCCGCCCGCCGGATCGAAACCCACCTGCAGAGCGGGGAGGGCGCGAAGGGATGGAGGCATTCTGTGATCGACCCGGGTGCCGCTCAGCGTACGCAGAATGAATAAGCGCGCCGTATCAGGCCAGCATCACAGCATCCTGTTGTTAATTTTCAAATAAGGTGCTCTCCATCCACACAGTTTACTCAATTGATCTATGTTATGTCGGTTTGTTTCCGAAGCGTCCCGGCGCCGCTCCTGCGGCCCTCGAAGACGGTGCCGCCGTTCGCACCGTGGATACGGGAAGACGGCCCAAATCGGCGCGCGCACGCCTCAGGAGCGCCGCTTCGGGACGACGGTGATGGCGCCCGTATGCTCGATGATGGCCGATTGCACGTCGTCGAGGTTCGTGATGCCCTGCTGGCGCATCTCCGCCATCACGTCGCGCGCGTCGATCCGCCGATGCCGCATCTGCGACTGATCCCAGCGGCCATCGGAATAGATCACGACGGGATTGCCCTCCGTGACCATGCCGATCGTCGGCCAGACGCGCTTCAGCGCCGACAGCAGGGTGTGCAGCCCGGCGATCGTGCAGAGGGCGAGGATGGCTCCCGTCACCGAGCGATCGTCGCCGAGGATCGGGGGAACGGCCATCCCACCGAAGAAGAAGATCACCACCATGTCGAGGGGCGTGGCCGAGCGCATGATCCTCTGGGTCGAGAGCCGCAGCAGGATCAGCACGACGAGATACATCAGGGCGGCGCGAAGAACGATGTCCATGGGCGCGTCTCTCCGCGGTCTCGACGGTTCGTCAGGGATAGATGAAGAGCGGCAGGCTCAGCCGCTCGCCCTGGGCGGAGATCGAGCCGTCGACGCGGCCGACGCGGCTCGGGGCCAGCTTGAAGAGCACGCTGCCCTGCCGCTCCGGCCCGAGCCGGAACGTGTAGGTCACGCCGTCGGGCGTGGCGTCGACGGAGGCGGCGCGCGGCTGGGTCGCGTTGATCGAGACGTGATCGAGGAGATCGGCGCCGATCTCGACGCGCAGCATGTCGCCGGGCAGCGGCTGCGTCGCGGACACCTTCATCTCGGCCGGCGCATTCGCCCGCAGGAGGCGTTCGTAGGTCACGGTGAGCGGTTGCGTGGGGAAAGTCCGCGTCATGCGCGAGAGCCAACCCTGACCGAACAGGCCGGCCAGACCCGCGACGACGACGAGGGCGATCAGGCTCTGCAGCACCGACTGGGCGCGGCTCCAATGCCTCTCGAAGCCCGGATTGGGCTCGATCTGCGTCTGCGTCGCCTCCGTCGAACTGATCATGCGGCGTGGTCTCCCGAGTGTGGCCGATGGCTACAACCCAGGGTGAGGCGAAACCTATCAGAGGCTGCGACGACGGCGCGCAGCCCGGCCGGCACCGGTCTGGGAGTCGATCGGGACCGCGGCGGATGCGAGGGCGCGGCGACCTAGGGGCGGCTTGGGCCCCTAGACCGACGCCTCGGCCCGGCAGCGGCCGATCGCCCAGCGGACGAGCTTGCGCACGTCGGGATCGGGATCCTCGGCATGGATTTCGAGGGCGGCGAGGCCGCGCGGGTCGGCGATCTCGCCGAGCGCCGCGGCGGCCTCCTTGCGCAGGTTGCTCACATCGGAGGCGAGCGCCCGCCCGAGCACGTCGACGGCCGAACAAGCCTTGATGCGGCCGAGCGCGTTCGCCGCCTTGGTGCGCACCTGCCAGATCGGATCGTCCATGGCCGCGATCAGCGGGTCGACGGCCTCCGGCAGCCGGATCTTGGCGGCCGAGACCGCGACCTGCTCGCGGACCTGCCAGTTCGCGTCCCCGAGGCCGGCGAGCAGGGTCGGGACGCCCGGTCCGCCGGGCCGCAGGAAGACGAGGGCCGCCATGGTGGCGCGGCGCACGCTCGCGTCCGGGTCCCCGGCGGTGGCGATGAGGGCGGGCAGCGCCTCCTCGGCCTTGAGGTAGCCGATCACGCCGAGGCCCTCGCGGCGCACCTCCGGCACCGGGCTGCGCAGCGCGCGGAGCGCGGCCGCCAGCGCGTCCGGCAGCACGAGGTCCCGCAGCGCGCGGAGCGCCGCGGCCTGGACGAAGGGGTCGGCGTGCTCGGCCCGCTCGATCAGGAGCGGCCCACAGGCCGGCTCCTTCTTCTCGGCGAGCGTCTCGGCGGCGATCTGGCGGACCGCCTCGTCCGCGTCCTCCAGCGAGCGCACGAGCCCCTCGACCACCTCCGGCCCGTCATGCTCGTCGAGGGCGCGGGCGGCGGCCGCGCGGACCGCGGCATCGGAATCGGCCAGCCCCTTCAGCAGGAGAATCGTCGCCTCGGGGCCGACGGCTTCGGCGAGCTCCATCATGGCGACGCGGCGGATCCCGGGATCGGGATCCGCGCAGCGCCCGGACAGATCCTCCAGATCGTCGTCGAAGGTCTCGAACGGAGATGCCATCGCGAGCCTCAGCGGAGCAGGTAGGGGATTTTGACCGTGACCGCGTTCGTCGGGCAATCGACCTCGCAGGGCATGCAGTACCAGCACTCGTCGTATTTCATGTAGGCCTTCTGGCGGGTGTCATCGATCGCGAGGATGTCGAGCGGGCAGACATCGACGCAGACCCGGCAGCCCTTCTCGGCGATGCACTTGTCGTCGTCGACGACGACCGCGGCGCTCTTGGCCTGATGGATGATCGGCATGGGTTCAAGTCTCCGGAATACGGGTGACGATCACTCGGCGGCGGCCGGAATCCTGATGCGGAGCTGGTGGTAGGCGTTCATCTCCTCGGCCGCGACGGGCACGATGAAGGGGTCGACCGCGCGCTTGGCGTGGGCCATGCGGCCGGCCTCGTCCTTGAAGAGCACCGTGTGGCAGGCCCACTCGGCGTCGTTCGTCTCCGGATGATCGACGCGGAGATGGTAGAAGCCCCAGCGGCTCTCGGTGCGGTAGAGGGAGGCGGCGGCCGCCATGTCGGCGCAGTCGAGGATCGACTGCATCTCGAGCGCCCGGAGCAGTTCGTGGGGATCGCGGGCGCAGAGGAGGCCGAGATCCTCGCGGATCTCCGCGAAGCGGCGCTGGCCGAGCCTCATCTTGGCCGTCACCTTCGGCGGCTCCAGGTAATCGTTGACGAGGCGGCGGGTCTTGAACTCCATCTCGTGGGGGGTGAGCCCGTCCTCGCGCCGCGTCGGGGCCAGAACCCGCTCCTGCTCGGCGACGAGGTCGCCCGCGTCGTACGAGGCCAGGCTCGTGCCCGCGCAATAGGCGGCCGCGTCCGCGCCCGCGATGCCGCCGTTCACGAAGGCGCCGAGCATGTAATTGTGCGGCACGCTCGCCATGTCGCCGACCGCGTAGAGGCCGGGCACTGTGGTGCGGGCATGCTCGTCGACCCAGACGCCGGAGGCCGAGTGGCCGGAGCAGAAGCCGATCTCCGAGATGTGCATCTCGACCGGCCGCCGGCGGTAATCGTTGCCGCGGCGCTCGTGGAAGCGCCCGCGGGAGGGCCGCTCGTTGGTGTGCAGGATGGTCTCGATCTCGGAGATCGTCTCCTCGCGCAGATGATCCATCTTGAGGAAGACCGGCCCGTTGCCGCTCTGCAATTCGCGCCAGAATTCCAGCATCATCTGGCCCGACCAGTAGTCGCACTCGATGAAGCGCTCGCCCTTGTTGTTGGCGGTGAAGCCTCCGAAGGGCCCCGTCACGTAGGCGCAGGAGGGGCCGTTATAGTCCTTGATCAAGGGGTTGATCTGGTAGCATTCGAGGTTCGCGAGCTGGGCGCCCGCGTGGTAGGCCATGGCATAGCCGTCGCCGCAATTGGCCGCGTTCTCGTAGGTGCCGAACAGGTAGCCGGAGGCCGGCAGGCCGAGGCGCCCGGCGGCGCCGCAGGCGAGCACCACGGCCTTGGCCTTCACGACGAGGAACTCGGAGGTGCGGGTGTTGACGCCGACCGCCCCCGCGATGCGCCCGTCCGGTCCCTTCAGCAGCCGGGTCGCCATGTAGCGGTTCGTCACGCCGACCTGCAGGCGGCGGAGCTGCCGGTAGAGCACCTTCTTGACGTTGTGCCCCTCGGGCATCGGCAGCACGTAGGTCCCCATGTGGTGGACCTTGCGCATGGTGTATTCGCCGGAGCCGTCCTTCTCGAACTTGACCCCGAGCCTGTCGAGGTACTGGATCATCGGGAAGGAGCCCTGCGCGTAGGCCATCACCGGCTTCTGGTTGACGATGCCGTCATTGGCGACCGTGATCTCCTTCACGTACTGCTCGGGCGTCGCGTAGCCCGGCACGACGGCGTTGTTGAGCCCATCCATGCCCATGCTGATCGCGCCGGAGCGCTTCACGTTCGCCTTCTCCATGAGGACGACGCGCAGGCTCGGATCGGCCTCCTTGGCCTTGATCGCGGCCATCGGGCCGCCGGTGCCGCCGCCGATCACGAGGATGTCGGTCTCGATGATCTCGGTCTTGGGTTGAGGAGCGCTCATTCTGGCCCTGATGGGGTGGGCGCGGGCGACCGCGCGGGACTGGGAGGCGGATCGCCGGGCTCAGGCGGCCGCAGCGGTCGCGGGGCCGGCGCTCCCGCGGGCGAGATCGCGCAGGTAGGGCCAGGGATAGATGCCGCGCGCGTGTCCGTCGGAGAAACCGAGATGGACGGCGTAGCCGCCGATCGGGTCGATGCGCGTCACCGCGGCCGCCTCGAAGGAGGCCGGGAACCGGCCCTGGACCCGGTCCCGCGTGCACCACGCGCAGCGGCAGCCGAGGCGCAAGGCCTCCGCGCTCAGCATCCCGGACGCGCCGTCCCGCCAAGCGAGGCGCAGCGCCCGGCCGCCGGGCGCGAGCACGATCTCGGCCGGCACGGCGTCCGGGTCGAAGGGCGGCTCGGCGGGAGGGGTCATGGATCGGCATCCGTCATGGGCCTGTCGTGGCCGACGGATTAGGGACCGGGCGGCCGATCCGAGATAGCAATTACTTGCCTGCCCTCCGCGACTTGCCTGCCCTCCGCCACTTGCCCGCCCTCCGCGCGTGGCGGCGTTCGAGGCAGCACGCCGATGGCCGGCGGGCCTGCGCGCACCCGGCGAGCCGTCGCGCGGCCCACGCCGCGTTGCCGCCGGAATCGTCGTACGGCGGCGCCTCTTCGAACGCAGGGGTTGCGCCCTAGATCGCAAGCAGGATCACGGCCCGGCACGTCGCGTCCGCCGCCGGCCGAGGGAGAGGGATGGGCATGCGCCAGCACACGAAGTTCCGTTCAGCGCTCGTCGCCGCGGCCGTTCTCGTCGGGTGGGCGAGCGCCGCCTCGGCCGATTGCACCCGGCGGATCTACAACCGCTCCGCCTATGTGCTGGTCGTCAGCCAGGATGGCGGGCCGCCGATCAGCCTGCGGCCCGGCTCCTCGGCGCCCGTGCGGCTCTCGCGGCCGGGCACGCTCGATCTCAGCGTCCAGTGCTCGGCCTACGGGGGAGGGGCCGAGCCCGTCGCCCGCACGCAATTCACCTATCAGGCGCTCCTCGACCGCTGCTACGTCGAGTTCGGCACGCAGTTTTTCGTCGCCGCGCTCGGCCGCGGCTTCTTCGGCACGCAGGGAACGAGCCCGTTCACGGTCAACAACCCGCGTCAGGGAGACGTCGTGCTCGGCCCCTTCGCGGCGAGCTGCCCGGCCCTGAGCCGGCGCGGCTGAGCGGGCGGTCCCCGAACGACATCGGGCCGCCAGTTCGGTGGGATCACCGGAGCTGCGCGGCCCGCTTGCCGTTCGGCCTCCGGATCGGGAGGCCGCAGCGACGGCGCCAGTCTCGGGCCGCATCCCTTAACGGATCGTCAACAGGCCGCCGCGCCGTCGGGGCAGACGTCCCGCCCGCACCCGCGGCCGGCACAAATCATTTCCAGGAACCCCGGCCCGCAGGGCCGGTTGGTCGCGTACGGCACCCGGCATTCGCCATGCGGGCGCCGCACCCGTCACTGACGGGCGTTTCCTCCCTCGACTTCGGGCCGCCCTCGGGCGGCCCGCTTTCCGTCAGCCATTGGTCGGGCTCCGCCGGCGCCGAGGCTCACCGGCCGGCATCCATCGGCAGGTCGGGGCCGTCGTCGGCGGGCGCGCCGTCATAGCCCTCGAACCAAGCCCGCCGCTCCGACGAGCCCGCAGGGTAGGGGCAGGCGTCCTTCGGCCGTCCGATCGCCCGGGCATGGGCGCCTTCCAGGATCGGGTCGAGCCGCGGCTGATGTCCCTCGGTCATGCGTACCTCCTCGTCGGACCGGCGGTGAACCGCCTTGAAAAGACAACACCGGCGACGCCCGAGGTTCCGGCGCGGCACCGGCCCCCCGAGCCGCCGGACATCGGTCAGTTTGTCGCAGGCTAGGTGACGTTGGATCTCCGCCCGGGGCGGGCCCGCGCAGCGGCACGGCCAGCCCGCGGCCCCTGGCATGCCAGCCCGGCCTGGCATAGCGTGCCCGCCCCCGGAACCGCCGCCCGAGAATTGTCCTCAGATGTCCAGCTTCACCCGTCGCAACGCCTTCGGCACCGCCCTCGGCGCGGCCAGCGGCCTCGCTGCCGGCGCACTCGCCCGTCCCGCCTTGGCGGCGGGGGCGGGGGCGGGCGAGGCCCTGTTCCCCCTCGCGCAGGCGACCATCCCGGTCATCGGCCAGGACACGCTCTTCCCGGTCCGGCGGATCTACTGCATCGGCCGCAACTACGCGGCGCATGCCCGCGAGATGGGCTCGGACCCGGCCCGCGAGCCGCCCTTCTTCTTCCAGAAGCCCTCCGACGCGATCCAGGTCGTCGGGCAGGGGGAGGTCGGCGAGCACCCGTACCCGACGCTGACCAAGAACTACCACCACGAGATCGAGCTCGTCGCCGTGCTGAGATCCGGCGGCCGCGACATCCCGAAGGAGCGCGCGCTCGACCACGTCTACGGCTACGCCACCGGCCTCGACATGACCCGCCGAGACCTTCAGCGGGGCATGGGCGACCAGAAGAAGCCCTGGGAGATCGGCAAGAGCTTCGACCATTCCGCGCCGATCACGCCGATCGTGCCCGTCGCCTCGGGCGGCCACCCGACCAGGGGCCGCATCCGGCTCTCGGTGAACGATGCCGTGCGCCAGGAGGCGGATCTCTCGGACATGATCTGGTCGGTGGCCGAGCAGATCGCGAACCTCTCCGCCGCCTTCGAGCTGAAGGCCGGCGACATCATCTACTCCGGCACGCCGGAGAATGTCGGCCCGGTGGTGCGGGGCGACGTGCTGCGGGGACAGATCGAGGGTCTGCCGGACCTGTCGATCCGGATCGTGTAGGCGCCCCCGGCGAGGCCGCGCCTCACCCCGGCGGGAGGGGCGCCGGCGCGAGCGGGATGCGGACGGCCGTCAGGTCTTCCGAGATCGCCCAGAGGCGGCGCGCGACCGCCCCGTCGCGCGCGTGCGGCTCGACCTCGGCGATGGCCGGGCCGCCCCGGAACTCCCGGAAACCGCTCGGGCCGTAATAGGTGCCGCCCTGCGCCGCCGGCGCCGCCGCCGCGTAGAGGAGGGGCAGGGCGCCCCGGGCGGCGGACTGGCCGATCGCGGCGAAGATCGCGCGGCCCGCGAGCCGCGCGAGGGGGCCGGCCCGATCGCCGCGCCGGGTGATGTCCGTCCGCGCCAGCCCGGGATGGACGGGGATCGAGCGGATCGGCGAGCCCGCGGCCCGCAGGCGGCGGTCGAGTTCGAGGGCGAAGATCAGGAGAGCGAGCTTCGTCTGCCGGTAGGCGACCTGGGCGCCGTAGGTCCGGCGCAGTTGCAGGTCGTCGAAGTGGATCAGGCCGGATCGGTGGGCGATGCTCGCCACCAAGACGACCCGGGAGGCCGGGTCCGGCCTCAGGGACGGCAGGAGAAGCCCGGCGAGGGCGAAGTGGCCGAGATAGTTCGTGCCGAGCTGCCGCTCGAACCCGTCCTCCGTCTCCTCGCGCCGGGGCACCGAGGCGATGCCGGCATTGAGCACGAGCAGGTCGAGGGCTTGCTCTTCGGCCCTCCAGCCGGCGGCGAAGGCGTTCACCGAGGCGAGGCTACCCGTGTCGAGCGGCCGGGCCTCCGGCCGGGATCCGGGACGGGCGCGCCGGATCGCGGCCACGGCGCGGGCCGCCTTGTCCGGGTCGCGCGCCGCGAGCACGACCCGGGCGCCGGCCCCCGCGAGCGCCAGGGCCGTCTCGAAGCCGATCCCGCTCGTGGCACCGGTGATGATGGCGGTCCGCCCGGTCTGGGGCGGGATGTCGGCGGCTTTCCAGCCCGAGGGCGGCGCGTCTCCCAATGCCGGGCCTGTACCTGTCATCACGCTCCTCCTGCGGCGCCCCGCGCCGGCTCCCCTCCGACAATCGCTTCGCGGGCCTGGGGTTCGGCCGGCCGAACCGCGCGCGCCCTCGGCGCTTGGGTGGGGCGAGGGTCCGGCCTGTCCGATCGAGGCGGGCGGATGGGAGATCGTCGAACGCTCCCTCTGCGACGAGATGATGGCCGGCCTCGCGAGCCTGCTGCGGGGAGCGGGCCACGATGCGGCCTCGGCCGCGGCGAAGGAATGTTCGAGCGCCCTCCCGGCGCGGCCCGCCACCGATCGGAACATCGAACCACAACCTGGAGTTCGGGATTCAGGTAGGCAGACGAAGCTCCGGCGAAGCTCCGGGACAGGTCCCAGGGAAGAGGCGCAGCGCGATGTCAGAGGCAGAGGATCCGGGCATCGAGCCCAAGGTGCCGAGCGAGCGGCCGGACCCGAAGGCCGCCGGTGCGCCGGCGGGCGGCGCGGATCGGCCGGGCTTCGATCTCGGCGGCGCCGCGGACAAGTCGGTCCAGAGCGGCACGATTCCGAGCACCGGGCCGCGCGGCGATCCGGCGATCGGGAACGACCAGCCGACCGATCGCAGCCAGATGACGAGCCGCAAGGGCACGCCAGCCTGAGGGCCGGCCGGCTGGGGCGAGAGGGTCCGGCCGGCGCGGCCGGACCGGCAGAGGCGTCCCGGCTCCTCGGGGGCCGGGCAGAGACGGGAGGCGACACCGTGGCAGACCTTCACGCACACGATCCTCTCGGGCGGTCGTCGGGGCAGACCGGCTCGGACGCGGGCCGGCCCTCCGACGGCGGCCCGGGCATGGCACAGCAGGCGCAGGAGACGCTCCGCACGGTCGGCGACCGCGCCTCGGAGACCTGGGACGATCTCTCGGAGCGCGGCGCGGACACGTACAGGCAGGGCAGCCGCGCCCTGGGAGAGGTCGACGGCACCACCGCGACGGGCCTGCTGATCGCCGGCGCCGTCGGCTTCGGCATCGCGTGGCTCATCTTCGGGCAGGCCTCGCGATCCAGCGACGACGTCGCCGGTCGCATGAGCGCCGGCAGCGAGCGGCGGCGCTAGCACGGAGCGAGGACTGGACGGACGCTATCGCGCGGCGCGCCGGGCCCGGACACCCGCGAGCATCGCGGGATGGGCCGCGATGGCGTCGGCCGGGCCGGGGGGACCCGGCTCCCGTTGCGGCGCGAGGCGTGGGTCCGGCACAGGCCGATCCTCGATGACGACCTCGACGCTGATCCGGCGTCGGTGCGGGGCGAGCCCGGCCGGCCGCCGGGATCCCGCGAGGGTAAGCACTGCGAACGCGGCGAGCGCGAGGAGGCCGGTGGCGACCGCGCTCCAGCTCGGCGCGGGCTCCAGCATCATCACGACGAGGCCGCCGAGGGCGCAGGCGCCGGCCAGATTTCGAGCGCTGAGGGGATCGCAGGGCATGCGGCAGCCTGCGTGACGGATCTCACCGTTCGACGAAGCAAACCGCTCGGATTGTCCGGATCGGCTCTCGCGGCGGCCCCGTCAGGCGCCGCGGCGAGCCGGGAGCGGCACGGATTCCGCGCCGGTCCGGCCCCATCCCGAGCCGTCGCCCGAGTTCCGGCTCAGGCCGCCTTGCGGCTGCGGCGGCCCTTGCTGGGCTCGTCCTCGGTGCGGCCACCCGGTCGGCCGAGTCCGATGGACTTGGCGAGTTCCGAGCGCTGGGCGGCGTAGCTGGCGGCCACCATCGGGTAGTCGTTGGGCAGGCCGTAGCGCTGGCGGTAGCTGTAGGGGTCGAGCCCGTGGGTCGAGAGATGGCGCTTGAGCGTCTTGTAGGGCTTGCCGTCGATGAACGAGATCAGCGCGTCCGGCGTGATCGACTTGCGGACCTGAGCCGGCGTCGGCTTCTCGACCGTCTCCGCGGCGGTGGTGACGCCTCCCGAGGCCAGCCCGTTCAGCGCGGCGTGAACACTGACGATGAGCGCGGGCAGTTCGGCCACCGGCAGGGAATTGTTCGAGACGTAGGCCGATACGATGTCGCCTGCGAGTTCGACGAAGTCGAGATTCTGGGCCTGAGGTTCATCCACCACGAGTGCAATCCTATAGTTCTTAGTACCCCTCTGGCGCATAAATCATCCGAAGGGTAAGCGAATCAAGAGAGCGCCGCAAGAAATCTGCAGGAATCCGCACACTATCGGCAAGCGCGCCGTCGTCGATATAGGGCAGCTTATCCTTATCGCCGCTACTCGCCAGAGGCGAGGAACTTCCTGATCTCGTGACGCTGCGCGCATCGCGCGGTTGTCAAGCTGATCGCCAGCAGAGCAACCGCGGGTTGATTCGAGCGGCGCGTCATTCACGCGTCGGCGGCAGGACCGGGGTGGCGAGCCGCTTGCTCGCAAGCCGGCTCTCGAGACGCTCGAGGTCGACCACCATGCGCTCGTGCGTTCCGGCGCCGACTTGCTCGGCCTCGTCGTAGGCCGCGACGCGGAACCGGAGGCGGCGCCCCTCGACGCCGACGACCTCGGCCTCGGCCCGAACCCAGTGGCCCGCGGGCGTCGCCGCGAGGTGTTCGACCTCGACCTTGGTCCCGACGGCGCTCTCGCCGGGCTCGAGATAGGCGCGGACCGCGTTGAGGGCCGCGTTCTCCATGGCGAGCACCATCATCGGCGTGGCGAAGACCGGCGGCAGGATCGCGTCCTTGAACTGGCTCGCGAGGTGCTGCGGCCCGACGAGCAGGGTGAAGCTGCCCGTGCTGCCGATGGGGACGTCCTTCATGAATGCTCCTCCGGGAGCGCCGCGCTCCGCCCGGACCTATGCCGAGGCGTCGGCCCGGGTTCCGCGAAGGCCCTCCGGCACCAGGCCCTCCGGCACCCGGATCACGCCTTCCGCGCGATCCCCGAACCCGCGTGGATCGCCCGGCGCCTCTTGCGGGCGCGCGCATCCCGCCAGAGGGCGAGCCTGTTCCGGACCGGGGCCAGGATGCGGTCGAGGGCCCAGAGCAGCGCCCAGACGACGATGATCAGCAGACACAGCCCGCCGATGGCCACGCCCCAATATCCGGGCGCCGGGATGATCATCAGGCAGACGAGCCCGCCGAGAGATAGAGCTGGAATCCAGACGGGCACGATCGGCTACCCTCCTCAACAGGAGAGCAATCTAGGCTGCAGCCGTCATCAACCGGTTAAATCGATCGCTCCCTGCAGATCGACCAGATCCCGGGCGGCTCTCTTCGCTCGTGCTCGCGTCGAGACCGGTCCTCGTACAATTCCGAAAATTCCGGTGACTTCGAACCGGCCACAAAGGGCCTCACATGAGCAGAAAGGCCGCGAAAACGCTCATCAAAGCCGGTGCGATAGCGGACGGACGCGGTATAGCGCAGGTGTGGCCGGCGCGCTTCTTGAACTCGGTCGGGGCGCGATCGACAAAGGACGGGCCGGACCGGACGCAGGGGCAGCGTCTTCGGGCGGCCGGGCAGGGGGCCTCGTCATGCGGATGGTGATCGGGATCGCGCTGCTCGTCGCGAGCGCGTCGCCCCTCCTGGCGCAGTCGCGCCGGGCGCTGATCTGCTCCGAGGAGGTCTCCGTCCGCCTGAGCGAGCCCGCAAAGCCCGACGCGCCCCGGACCGAGGAACTCGACCGGCGCTCCTTCTCCCTGACCTCGGGCGGCGACACGATGAACCTGATCTCGGCCGGCAAATCCGAGTTCTACGAGTGCCAGAAGGTCGTCCCCCGCCTCAACGAGGGCCGGCCGCGCAACACGATGAAGTGCCAGAACGGCATCTACTTCCTCACCATCGACTACTCGCAGCTGAAATTCGCGAAGTCGCAGATGAACCCCGAGAGCCGGACCGACGTGAGCATCAGCTACGGCTCCTGCCGTTTCCCCTGAGGGGGCGAGACGCGGCGCGGGTCAGTGCATGTTCGTCAGGACGAGCGCGTAGATCACGATCGCGATGCCGAGCAGGGTGAACAGCAGCGCGACGCGGGATGCGGCCTGCTGATCCCGCTTCGAGGGCTCGTCACTCATCATCGCGCCGCCTCGGGAAGGATGCTTCCCATTTCTACATCGACCGAGATGAACGGGTCGGTAACGGCGGCGACGACTGACCCGTCACCGAGCGTACATTGCCCGCATCTAGAGGAGACGTCTCCCGCTCCGGCATCAGGCGCCCCATCCGGCCGCGCAGGGCCTGGAGGCTGCGATAGCCGACCGCTGCGGCGATCGCCCGGATTCCGCGCCCGTCCGCGGCGAGCGCCAGGGCCCGGGCGACGCGGGCCCGCGCCCGCCACGCGTCGAAGCTGAGGCCCGTCTCCCGGCGGAAGCCGCGCGTCAGCGTCCGCCGGCTGAGCCCGGCGCGCTCGGCCCAGGCGTCCAGATCGAGGCCCGCGGCCGGATCGTCGATCAGGCCGAGGCAGACGCGGCGCAGCCGCGGGTCGCGCGGCAGCGGCAGGGCCAGCGGCGTCTCCGGCGCCCGCGCGATCTCGTCGAGGACGAGCGCGGCGAGGTGGCCGCCGCGGCCCCCCTCGTCGTAGAGGACGGGCTCGTGCGTGAGCGCGGCGAGGGCGGCGGCGAGGAGGGGCGAGACCTCGATCACCTGCGCCCGGCCCGGGAAGGCCGCCACCGCCTCCGCGTCGAGATAGGCCGAGCACATCGCCACCGCGCCGTGCATGGCGACCGCGTGCGGCAGGCGGGGCGGGATCCAGAGGGCGTGCCCCTGCGGCACCACCCAGGTCCCGTCCTCGGCGGTCGCCATCATCAGGCCGGTCGTGGCGTAGAGGAGCTGCGCGCGGGCGTGAAAATGGCGCTCCGTGCGGCTGCCCGCCGCGAAGTGCTTCGGCATCACGGCGACGCGTCGCGGAATCGTCTGGTAATCCTCGGCCCGGATCGAGCGGGCTCGCGCGGGCGGGGTCGGATCCATCGCCAGCCTCCCTGGCCCGATTGCGTACACCTTCGGCCCGACAGCGTCCAACGGGTCATGTAGACAGGGGCGAGAGAGGAAAGGCGCCCCGATGGAGTCCGACATCCTGTCCCGCCGCATCCTGCGCTTCGTGAACGTGGCGCACGGCCTCGACCATTACGTGCTGCTGATCTACCCGACCGCGGTCCTCGCCATCGCGGCTCAGACGGGGCTGAGCTACGGCGAGCTGATCGGGCTCGCCACCGGCGCCTTCGTCGGCTTCGGCCTGTGCTCGCTGCCGATGGGGTGGCTGGCCGACCGTTACGGACGGCGCACCATGCTGGCGATCTTCTTCTTCGGCTACGGCCTGTCCTGCTTCGGGGTCGCGAGCGCGGGCAGCCCCACCGCCTTCGCCCTCTGGCTCTGCGTGCTCGGCCTCGCCTCGGCGATCTACCATCCGGTCGGCTCGACGATGCTCGTGAGCCATGCCCGCCGCCTCGGCCGCGACCTCGGCGTCAACGGCGTCTGGGGCAATTTCGGCGCGGCGCTCGCCTCGGGCGCCACCGCCTTCCTCGCCGCCCATCTCGGCTGGCAGGCGGCCTTCCTCGTGCCGGGCACGATCTGCCTCGTCTGCGGCATCGCCTTCGTCGCCCTGGTGCCCGGCGACGGCGAGGGCCATGCCCGGGCAGGGGCCGGGGCGAGCGTGATCGCGGTCTCGCGGCCGCTCGCGCTGCTGGCCGTGTTCGGCATCGCGATCGTGGCGGGCGGCCTCACCTTCAACCTCACCACCATCGCCCTGCCGAAAGTGATCGACGAGCGCCTCGCGGAGGGGATGCCGCTCGAGCTGATCGGCTCGGTGGCGACCCTGATCTTCGTGTTCGGCGCCCTGACCCAGCTTGCCATGGGCCGCCTCGTCGACCGCTTCACCCTGCCGGTGCTGTTCGTCGGCCTCTCCGTGCTGCAGCCGATCGGCCTCGGTCTCGCGGCGGCGAGTTCGGGCATCCCGCTCCTGATCGGGCTCGTCCTGACGATCGCGGCGCTCTACGGGCAGGTCGTGATCAACGACGCGATGATCGCGCGCTACGTGCCGGCCGCCTACCGGGCCCGGGCCTACAGCGTGCGCTACTTCCTCGGCTTCACCGCCGCGGGCTTCGTGGTGCCGATGATCGCGCTCATGCACGAGCGCGGCGGCTTCGGCCTCGTCCTCGGGACGGCGTCCCTGTTCGGGCTCGTGATCTTCGCCTCGGCCCTCGGCTTCCTCGCGCTGACCCGGAGCGACGCTGCGAAGAGCCTCGCCCCGGCCGAGTAGGGCGCGTCAGCCCCGGCCGATCGTCGCCTCGATCTGGCCGTGCGGCTCGTCCGTCGGCAGGAAGACCGTGCCTGGGTTGGCGAGGCCGAAGGGGCTCAGGTCGAGCGGGATGTAGTGCCTGTTCGGCAGGGCGAAGTGGATCTCGGCGATCTCCGGCACGGCCGCGAGCGCCGCCTCGCCCATCCGGTACATGCTGTCCTGGAGGCCGGCGCTGTAGGTGGTGCCGAACACCTCCAGGAGGCGGGCGAGCACGGCCGCGTTCGCCGCCGCGTAATCGGCGGGCGAGCGCGCCCAGGTCCAAGTGGCGTCCATGCTGGTGGCGGCGATGCGGTCGGTCGTGTCGGGCAGCGTCCGGTACCGATCGTCCACGAAGCCGGCCCAACCCGAGCCCGTCGTCTTCATGAAGGTGAAGCCGCGCAGGCCCGAGGAAAGGCGGCGCGAACCCCGCTCCGCCACGAGCCCGGCATAGCCGAAGCCGTTGCCGTCGCGGATAAAGGTGTGGCCGTGCGGCTCGCCCGCGACGGCGTGGCGGATCCAGCGCGTCTCCCGCACCTCGAGGCTCACCTCCTCCACCTGCGGGTAGGTCTCGAGGAGGTGCCCGGCGAGGATCCCCGCGAAGGCCTCCGCGCCGGCCGAGAGGTTCCGCGCCGCCGTCACGTTGACGATGTTGCGCAGGCTGTCGGTGGCGATGCAGGCCCGGTTGTCCCCCTCCGTCCAGGCGGCGTCGAACGCGCCCCGGATCAGCACCGTGAGGTCGAGCTCGCGCGGCGTGTGGTGGTCGCCGTCCCGGGCGAGGCGCATCACCCGCACGCGGGCCTTGCCGTAGCGCGAGGCGGTCAGGGGCATGGTCGTTCCTCCGGCGGCGATTGTCGGGTCCCGCGCGGCGGATCGGCAAGCCCCGTGCCGCGCCGGCCCGGACGCATCCTGGGCCCAACCCTGGCCCCAACCCTGGCCCCAACCCTGGCCCCAACCCTGGCCCCAACCCTGGCCCCAACCCTGGCCCATTGTCTGCTACGCTCGGAGGCCGCGTCACCGGAGGAGCGTTGCGGGCGATGGGCTGGGATCTCGGCACCCTGAACGCGGCGTCCCGCGCCGCGTTCGTCTCGGCGCTCGGCGCGGTGTTCGAGCACGCGCCCTGGGTCGCGGAGGAGGCCGCCGGGCGCCGGCCCTTCGGCCGCGTCGAGGAGCTGTTCGCGGCGATGCGCGAGGCCGTCGCCGCCGCGCCCGAGGAGCGGCGCCTCGCCCTGCTGAGCGGCCACCCCGAACTCGCCGGGCGGGCCGCCCGCGCGGGCCGCATCGCCCCGGACTCGATCGCCGAGCAGGCGGCGGCCGGCCTCGACCGGTTGTCGGAGGCCGAAGACGCGCGCTTTGCCGAACTCAACGCGGCCTATCGCGCGCGCTTCGGCTTCCCGTTCATCGTCTGCGTCAAGCGCCACGGGCGCGCCTCGCTCCTGCGGAGCTTCGAGGCGCGGCTCGCGGGCACGCCCGAGGCCGAGCGCCGGAACGCGGAGGCCGAGGTGCTGCGCATCGCCGCGATCCGGCTCGGTGCCCTGGTGAGCGGGGAGGGGGCGCTCCGAACGGCCGGGCGCCTCTCGACCCACGTCCTCGACACCGCGAACGGGCGCCCGGCGGCGGGCGTCTTTCTGGAACTGGCCGAGATCGTCTCGGCCACCGAATCGGTCGTCGTCGCCCGCGCCCGCACCAATGCCGACGGGCGCACCGAGGCGCCGCTGATCGGCGGGCGCCCGGTGCCGATCGCGACCTACGAACTCCGCTTCGGCCTCGGCGACTATCACCGCGCGGCCGGGCACGCCCTGCCGGAGCCGCCCTTCCTCGACGTCGTGACGCTGCGCTTCGGCGTGGCCGATCCGGAGGGGCATTACCACGTGCCCCTGGTGGCGAGCCCCTGGAGCTACCAGACCTACCGGGGGAGCTGACGGATTGCGCTTCGCTCCCGGCATCCAGGCCCGCCTCGACGCGCTGGCCCTGATCAGCGCCGACGAAGGCGCGCTCACCCGCGTCTCTCTCAGCCCCGAACAGGCCCGCGCCAACACCCTCGTCTCGGGCTGGATGCAGGAGGCGGGACTGCGCGCGCGGCTCGATGCCGCCGGCAACCTGATCGGCCGCGCCGAGGGGCGCGAGCCCGGAGGGCCGGTCCTCGTGATCGGCTCGCACCTCGACACCGTCCGGGACGCCGGCCGCTACGACGGGCCGCTCGGGGTGCTGACGGCCCTCGCCTGCGTCGCGGCGTGGATCGCCGAAGACGGACGGCCGCCCTTCGCCGTCGAGGTCGTCGCCTTCGCCGACGAGGAGGGCACGCGCTTCGGCTCGACCCTGATCGGCAGCCGGGCCTTTGCCGGCCGCCTCGACCCGGCGCTCCTCGCCGCCACGGACGCCGCCGGGATCAGCCTCGCCGAGGCGCTGCGTGCGTTCGGCCTCGACCCGGGCCGGATCGGGGAGGCGGCGCGCCGGCCGGGCGACCTCCTCGGCTACCTCGAACTGCATATCGAGCAGGGGCCGATGCTGGAGCGGGCGGGCCTGCCCGTCGGTGTCGTGAGCGCGATCAGCGGCGCGACGCGCCTCGCCGTCACGCTTCGCGGCGAGGCGGGCCATGCCGGCACCGTGCCGATGGCGGGCCGGCGCGACGCGCTCGCCGGCGCCGCCGAATGCGTCCTCGCCGTCGAGGCGCGCTGCCGTGCGGAGGCCGAACTCGTCGGCACGGTGGGCGAGATCGCCGCGCGCCCCGGCGCCGTCAACGTGATCCCGGGGGAGGCTCGCTTCAGCCTCGACCTGCGCGCCCCGGAGGATGGGCGCCGGCTCGCCGCGCTCGCCGACATCGAGGCCGCCTGGCGCGCCATCGCCGGACGCCGCGGCCTCGACCTCGCGGTGGCGCGGACCCACGAGGCCGGCGCCGCCGCCTGCGACCCGCGCCTCACCCGGGCGGTCGCGGCGGCGATCGCGGCCGAGGGCCACGCGGTTTTGCGCCTGCCGAGCGGGGCGGGCCACGACGGCATGGCGGTGGCCGCCCTGGCCCCGATCGCGATGATCTTCGTGCGCTGCCGCGGCGGCATCAGCCACAACCCGGCCGAGTTCGCGAGCCTCGAGGACATCGAGGCGGGCGCGCGGGTGATGCTGCGGACGCTGCGGGCGCTGGCGAGGGACCCCGTGCGATGACCGAAGCGCACCGCACGCCCGCTCCCAAACAGGAGCGGGAGCGCCGCACCTCCTGCGCTGATTGCCGTCAGCCCCCGAACAGCGTGCGGGCGAGGCGCGAATGCTCCTCGCGCAGGCGCCCCGTCTCGACGCCGAGGGGCTGCCCGTCGAGGACGCGCCAGCGCCCGGCCACCATCACCCGGTCCGCCCGGTGGGCGCCGCAGAGGACGAGGGCGGCGAGCGGGTCGTGGGCGCCCGAGAAGCGCAATTCGTCGAGGGTGAAGAGGGCGAGATCCGCCTCGCGCCCCGGTGCGATACGGCCGATATCCGCGCGCCCGAGGCAGCGCGCCGAGCCGTCCGTGGCCCAGCGCAGGGCGTCGAGATGAGTGACGGCCTCGGCCCCGTAGGTCAGGCGGTTGAGCATCAAGGCGTGGCGAACGCCCTCGATCAGGTTCGAATTGTCGTTCGAGGCCGAGCCGTCGACGCCGAGGCCCACCGGGCTGCCCGCGGCCTCCAGCTCGCAGGTGCGGCAGCGGCCGGAGGCCAGCGTCATGTTCGAGGTCGGGCAGTGGCAGACGCCCACCCCCGCCCGGCCGAGGCGCGCCACCTCCGGATCGGTGAAGTGGATGCCGTGGGCGAGCCAGACCCGCGGGTTCATCCAGCCGACCTCCTCCAGGTAGTCGACCGGGCGCTGCCCGAACACCTCCAGGCAATAGGCGTCCTCGTCCAGCGTCTCGCCGAGATGGGTGTGCAGGCGGCAATCGTGGACGTCGGCGAGCCGCGCGCTCTCGCGCATCAGGCGCTTCGTCACGTTGAAGGGCGAGCAGGGGGCGAGCCCGATCTGCACCATGGCGCCGGGGCGGGGATCGTGGAACAGGCGGAGCACCCGCTCGCTGTCGGCCAGGATCGTGTCGTCGTCCTGCACCAGCGCGTCCGGCGGCAGGCCGCCCTCGCTCTCGGGCAGGCTCATCGAGCCGCGGGTGACGACGGCGCGGATGCCGAGCGCGCGGGCCTCCTCCACCTGGATGTCGACCGCGGCCTCCAGCCCCTTCGGATAGAGATAGTGGTGGTCGCCCGCCGTGGTGCAGCCCGACAGCAGGAGTTCGGTGTAGGCGAGCCGGGTGGCCAGCCGGAACGCCTCCTCGTTCAGCTTGTCCCAGACGGGATAGAGAGCCTTCAGCCAGGGAAACAGCGGCTTGTTGATCGCGGCCGGATGCGCCCGGGTCAGGGTCTGGAAGAAGTGGTGGTGGGTGTTGACGAGGCCCGGGATCACGACGTGGCGGGAGGCGTCGACGGTCTCGTCCACGGCGGCCGAGGGGCGCCCGCCCGCGGGCACCAATTCGGCGATGCGGCTTCCCTCCACCACGAGGCCGGCGCCCGCCCCCTCGGCGAGGATCGCCAGCGGGTTCCTGATCCAGAGGCGCGTTGCCGTCATCCGGTCCTCGTTGCTCCAAGCCCGACGCGGGGCGCTTCCCCGGCTCCGTCTCCGCGGTCACCCGCCGCGTCTACGGCGGCCCGCGCGATCGCGCTCATCCGGGCGGCGGATGATGGGTCATCCAGTGGCGGGCGATGTCGATGCGGCGGGCGATCCAGACCTGCTCGTGCGCCGCGACGTGGTCGAGGAAGCGCATGAGCGCCGCCATCCGGCCCGGCCGCCCGACGAGGCGGCCATGCAGCCCCACCGACATCATCTTGGGCACCTCCGCGCCTTCCGCATAGAGCACGTCGAACGTGTCGCGCAGGTAGGCGAGGAACTGGTCGCCGGAATTGAACCCCTGCGGCGCCGAGAAGCGCATGTCGTTGGCGTCGAGCGTGTAGGGCACGACGAGGCCCGGCCCCCGGGGGCCGGGGATCCAGTAGGGCAGGTCGTCCGCGTAGGAATCGGCGAGATAGGTGAAGCCCCGCTCCATCGCGAGGTCGCGGGTATGGACCGAGAAGCGCCCCGTGTACCAGCCGAGCGGAGCCTCGCCCGTCGCCTCCGCGTGCAGGCGGATCGCCGCGTCCATCTGCTCCGCTTCCTCCTCGCGGGAGAGATGGGCGTAGTCGATCCACTTGAGGCCGTGGCTCGCGATCTCCCAATCCGCCTCGCGCATGGCGGCGACGGCCTGCGGGTTGCGGGCGAGCGCCTGCGCCACGCCGAAGACGGTGACCGGGATCGCGCGGGCCGTGAACAGCCGCCAGAGCCGCCAGAAGCCGGCGCGCGAGCCGTATTCGTAGATCGACTCGACGCTCATGTGGCGCTCGCCCGGCCAGGGTACGGCGCCCACGATCTCGCTGAGGAAGGCCTCCGAGGCCGCGTCCCCGTGCAGGATGCAGTTCTCGCCCCCTTCCTCGTAATTCAGGACGATCTGCAGGGCGATGCGGGCGCCGCCCGGCCAGCGCGCCTGCGGGGGGTGCCGGCCGTAGCCGATCAGGTCGCGCGGGTAGGTCGGGTCCATCGGGGATTGTTCGCTCACGGCTCGAACAGCGGCACCTGCCGCATCTCCGGCACCAGCACGAGGCCCCTGTCGGTCAGGCGGATCTGCGGGATCACCGAGAGCGGGATCAGGTTGAAGCCCATGTAGGGGATGGCGCAGCCGGCCCGCGCCCAGGCCTCCTTCAGCGCCCGCATCTCGGCCGCGACCGGCCCGACGCGCTTGTCCGAGAGGAGGCCCGCGACCGGCAGCGGCACCATCGCGACGACGCTGCCGTCCTCCACCACGCAGACGCCGCCCTGCTCGGCGGCGAGCGCCTCCACCGCGACCCGCATGTCGGCCTCGTCGAGCCCGGTCACGACGAGGTTGTGCGCGTCGTGGCCGACGCTGCTCGCCACCGCGCCCCGCCTCAGCCCGAAGGCCCTGAGGAGCCCGTGCGCGACGCGGGCCCCGAGCCCGTGCCGCTCGACCACGGCGACGTGGCAGAGATCGTGCGCCCGCAGCGTCTCGGCCCAGTCGGCGCCGGGGGTGAGCGCAACGCGCTCGTGGACGAGCTCGATCCCCGGCAGCGTCGTGCGGATGGCGTTGACGGCGCAGGGGCCGGCCGGCAGGGCGGGCACGAGGCCGGGAAGCGGGTCCGGCAGGTGCACGGTCGCGTAGGCGGCGGCCGGGTAGCGGTAGGGCCGGGCGAGCGCCGCCTCGAGACGCGGCGTGATGCGGCGATCCTCGACCACGAGTTCGCCGCCGTACCACGTCGCCTGCGGGACGAGGTCGTCGTCGAGGAGGACGAGGTCGGCCCGCCGGCCGCCGCCGAGGCCGCCGACCTCCCCGTCGAGCCCGAAGCGCGTCGCCGGGTGGAGCGAGCCCATCGCCCAGGCGGCGGGCTTCGGGATGCCGTGGCGATGGGCCTCGCGCACCACCCAGTCGAGGCCGAAGGCGAGGAGGTCGTCGGCGTCGCGGTCGTCGGTGCAGGCGCAGACCCGCTTCCAGGCGGCGCCGTACTCGGTCACGGTGCCGATCGCCCGCGGCAGGCTGTGCCAGGGCGTCCCGGGCGGCCCGCCGCGCAGGAAGATCCAGAGGCCGGCCTCCAGAAGGTCGTCGGCGATGTCGCGGTCGATCGCCTCGTGCGTGTCGGTGACGCCGCTGGCCGCGTAGGGCGCGACGAAATCCCGCCCGTAGATGTGGCCCGAGACCGGGCGCCCGCGGGAGAGCGCCGCCGCGATGATGGCGTGGGCGCGGGGATCGCCCTCGGCCACCGCCACGAAATCCATCTTCTCGCCGAGGGCCAGCGCCTCGGGCCAGGCGTCGAACAGGGCGGCGATCTTGTCGGGCGTCAGGTCGCCGCCCGCCGTCTCGATGTCGGGGCTGGTGGCCGGCACCGTGCTCGGCACCGTGAGGAAGATGTTGAGCGGCGCCTCGCGGGCATCTTCCAGCATCCAGGCGACGCCCTCGGCGTCGAGGACGTTGCCGATCTCGTGGCTGTCGCAGACGATCGTCGTGGTGCCGTTGAGGAGCGCGGCCTCGGCGTAGGCGCAGGCCGTGACCATGCTGCTCTCGATGTGGAGATGCGGGTCGACGAGGCCGGGCGCGATCAGGCCTCCCCGCGCGTCGTAGCGGGGCGCCCCGCCCCGGTGGCTGCCCGCCGGCTTCACGGCGGCGATGCGCCCGCCCGCGATCCAGACCTCGCGGTCGGGCAGGATCCGCTCGGAATAGGTCGAGAGCACCCGCGCGCCGGTGATGACGCGGTCGGGCTCGGCGCGGCCCGCCGCGACGTCGGCGAGGCGGCGCGTCATCACGGCGAGCGGCGCGACGGAGAAGCGGTTGAGCGGCGCGGGGTTCGTCATCGGATCCTTCGCGGCAGGAGGCCCGCAAGAGCCCCCTCGGGGGCTCAAGCTCGGCGAGGCAGCCATCATGCCACGGACGATGCGGGCCGGTCACGGCGGCGGGCGACCGCCGATGCCGGGCCGCACCGCGCGGCCGCCCGGGCCCGATTCGCAGCGCTCGCAACAACATGGATCATACATCGTATTCGTCCGAGACGGATGTCCGAATACGGTCTTACGCGATGAGATTGCGCACAATAATCCCGAGATATGCTGTTTCGCAGCAGTGGAACGTTCGGTCGAATACGCTGCGACTCGGCAAATGTTAATGAGTCTCCTTCGCCGTTGCTGCTACCACCCCGGCGTCGAGACGGAAGGTCTCGACTCGATCTCGTGGGGGCTTGCGGAGACATGGCGCGCTTCTTCTTCGACGTGTGTTCCGAGAACGAGAGGATCTCGGATCTCGAAGGCTCGTTCTGCAACAATGTCGGGCTCGCCTATCGCGAGGCGCAGCAGATGGTCCGCCAGATGCTGAGCGGGCCGAACGCGACCGGCTTCGATTGGACCTCCTGGTGGGTCGAGGTGCAGTACAGCGACCGGACGACGGTGTTCCGGGTGCCCTTCGCGATGGGGTGACCGCCCGCCCCGGACCGCTCATGCGCGCCCGTCCGCCCTTTCCCCCGCTTCGAGCGCCGCCATCACGTCGCGGAAGATCCGGTCCGGCGCGAAGGGCGTCGCGGCGAGCCGGGCGCCGGTGGCATCGCGGATCGCGTTGGCGAGGGCGGGCGCCACGGGGTTGAACGGCGCCTCGCTCATCGATTTCGCGCCGAGCGGGCCGATCCGGTCGTGGGTCTGCGCGAACAGCACCTCGGTGGGCGGCACGTCGCCGAAGGCGGGCACGTGGTATCCGCGAAAGCTCGCATTCGCGACGCGGCCCGCCGCGTCGATGCGCACCTCCTCGTAGAGCGCGGCGCCGAGCGCCTGCGCGACGCCGCCCTCGATCTGGCCGCGGCACTGCATCGGGTTGACGACGCGGCCCGCATCGGCCGCCTGCACGCTCTTCAGGATGCGCACCTCGCCGCGCGTCGGGTGCACGGCGACGCGGAAGGCCTGGACGTTGAAGGCGACCGAGCGCGGGGTGCCGTCGGCGGATCCACGCGCCTCGAGCGCGCCACCGCCCGCGATCTCCGCGAGCGGCACCCGCGCGCCGCCGCCCGCGACCGCCTCGGGTCCGAGGCGGCAGGCAGCCGGCGCCGCGCCGAGCCTCCGCGCCGCCCGGTCGCGGATCGCCGCGGCGAGCGCCTCGGCCGCGCGCAGGGTCGCCTGGCCCGCCACCACGATCCCGGTGCTGCCATAGGCGCCCGTGTCGTGGGCGACCGCGTCGGTATCGGCGGCGTGCAGGCGGATGCGGTCGGGATGGGTGCCGAGCACGCTCGCCGCGATCTGGGCGTGCACCGTCGCGGTGCCGTTGCCGAACTCCGCCGTGCCGACCGCGAGCCCGTAGCGCCCGTCGGGCTCGAGCCGGATGCGCGCCTCGGCCCGGTGGCCGCGGGGCGGCACCGTGTCGATCATGGCGAGCGCCATGCCGGTGCCGGTGCGCCATTCGGGGCCAGGCGCCGCCTCGCCCGGATCGGCCCGGAGGGCGGACGCGGCGAGATCGAGGCACTGGTCGAGCCCGTAGCTGCCGTATTCCACGTCCCGAGGCTCCAGGCTCGTCGAGACCATCGGGTCGCCGGGGCGCACGACGTTGCGGCGGCGCATCTCGAACGGGTCGAGGCCGAGCCGGCGGGCCAGCTCGTCCATCGCGGATTCGAGGGCGAAGATCGTCTGGCTGAGGCCGTAGCCCCGGAAGGCGCCGGCCGGCACGGTGTGCGTGTAGGCGCTGGCTCCGTCGACGCGCTTGTTCGGGCAGCGGTAGACGCCGATCACCTCGTTGCAGCCGTGATGGATCACGCCGCCCGCATGGTTGCCGTAGGCCCCCGTATTCGCCAGCACGTCGAGGACGATCGCGGTCAGCGTGCCGTCGGCCCTGGCGCCGAGGCGCACCCGCACCCGCATCGGGTGGCGCGTGGTGGTGGCCGCGAACTGCTCGGCGCGGGTCAGGTCCCATCGCACGGGGCGGCCGGTCCTCAGGACGGCGAGCGCCACCAGATCCTCGGTCAGCATCTCCTGCTTGCCGCCGAAGCCGCCGCCGACGCGGCCGCAGAGCACGCGCACCCGGTCCCGGTCGAGGCCGAGCAGGGAGGCCAGCGCGTCCCGCGTCAGGAAGGGGACCTGCGTCGAGGAGCGGATCACGAGGCGGCCCGCCTCGTCGAGCCAGCCGAGCGCGCCGTGGGTCTCGAGATGGGCGTGCTGCACGCGCTGGGCGCGGAACGTCGCCTCGTAGGTCCGGTGGGCCTCGGCGAAGCCCGCCTCGACGTCGCCGATCGCCCCGTGCACCTCGGCCGCGAGGTTCGGGTGGGCGTGGAGCGGCGGCGCGTCGATCCCCGCTTCCGCGATCGGCCGGTCGGCGGGATCGTGCACGAGGGGCGCGCCGGGCCGCAGGGCCGCCTCGGGATCGAGCACCGCGGGACGGAGCGCGTAGGTGACTTCGAGCGCCCGGCAGCCGGCCTCTGCCGCCGCCTCGCTCTCGGCCACGACGGCGGCGACCCGCTGGCCGGCGAAGCGCACCACCCGGTCGAGGAGGCGCGTGTCGGCGGCGTCGTCCTCCGGGATCTCGTGGCGGCCGGTCGAGAACAGCCCGTCCGGCGCGTCCGCGTGGGTCAGCACCGCCACGACGCCGGGCGATGCCAGGGCGGCCGCCGTCTCGATCCGCTCGATGCGGGCATGGGCGTGGGGCGAGCGCAGCACCTTGAGGTGGAGGAGGCCCGGCACGGCGAGGTCGAGGGTGAAGGGCGCGGTGCCGGAGACGACGGCCCGGGCCGCGGTCGCGGGCAGGCTCAGCCCCACCGGGTCCGTGCCGGAGGCGGCGGCCGCATCCGCCACCCGGCTCGTCCCGTCGAGGGCGTCGCGGATCGCGCCGTAGCCGGTGCAGCGGCAGAGATTGCCCTTGAGGGCGTCGCCGAGATCCCGGCGCCGTCCCTGGTCGAGGGCGCAGGCGGTCATGATCAGGCCGGGCGTGCAGAAGCCGCACTGGAACCCCTGCGCGGCGAGGACGGCGTCCTGCACCGGGTGGAGCTCGGCCGGGGCCGCGGCGCCGGGCTCGCAGGGGCCGGCAAGGCCCTCGATCGTGGTGACGGCGCGGCCCTCCGCCCGGAAGGCCGGGACGAGGCAGGCATGGACCGGCTCGCCGTCGAGATGGATCGTGCAGGCGCCGCAATCGCCCGCGTCGCAGCCCTTCTTGACCCCGAACCAGCCGAGCCCGCGCAGGAGCGTGCGCAGGCACTGGCCCGGTCGCGGCGCGGCGTCCTGGGCGAGGCCGTTGACGGTGAGCCTCATCGGGCGAGCTCCGCGCGGATCTCCTCGGCGAGGTCGCGGGTCACGTGCCGGCGCCAGTCGGGCGTGCCATGCACGTCGTCGTACCAGTGCCCCTCGGGAATCGCGGCGAGCGCCCGTGCCAGCGTCTCCGCGTCGGGCGGCTCGAGGAAGGCGAGGCGGACCGGGCGCCGGACCGAGGCGGTCACCGTGAGCGCGAACCGGCCGCCGGGGTCGCGCGTGCCGATCACGAGGGCGCCCGAGCGCCCGTGCGGGCTGAGCGATGCGCGCCGGAAGGCGGCCCGCCGCCTCAGGGCGGCGGCCGGCATCGCGATCGAGCGCAGCAGGTCGCCCGGCCGCAGCACGGTCGCCTGCGGCCCCTGCACGAAGTCGAGGACGGGCAGGCTCAGGCAGGTGCCGTCCGCGTTCCAGACGAGGCAGGTCCCGTCGAGCGCGGCGGCGAGCGCGATCATCGGCCCCGCCGGCAGCGCGAGGCAGAGGTTGCCGCCGACGGTTGCCGCGTTCCAGATCTTGAAGGAGCCGAGGAGCGCCCGGCAGCAGAGCCCGATCAGGGGCGCGGCGCTCCAGTCCGGCGGCAGGTCGAGTCGGTCGAGGGCGGCGATGGTGCAGGTGGCCGCGAGCGTGAGGCCCGCCTCCGTCACCTCCGCCGCCGGCCAGCCGAGGCCCGTCAGGTCGATCAGGCGGCTGGCGTCGGGCTGCGGCTCCGAGAACAGCCAGGTGCCGCCCGCGAGCCACGCATCGCCCGCGCGCCACGGCGGCAGCGCCTCGGAGGCGCGGGGGACGACGACGCTGGTGATCGTGTTGAGGTCCATGAGCCCCAGCCTAGCAAGTCTGCGTCCAAGGCGCCCGGAGGAGCCGCCGCCGGCCCGGCACTGGCCTTCCCGCACGGATTGCACGATGCTGGACGGCCCGGGCCGCGAGGGCCCCGGACGGGAGGAAGGCCGCCACCGCGATGCCGAACCGGACGAGACCGCCCGCGCCGACCGAGGCCGAGGCCGCCCGCCATCCCGACGCGGTGGCGGGGCAGGCCCTGCTGCAGGAACGGCTGCAGCGCCTCACGACGGAGCAGCGGGCCGCCTTCGCGGAGGCCGTCCGCCGCTGCTTCGCCGGGGCGGCGGAAGGGCCGGAGGGAGCCGGCGCGCCGGGCTCCGGCCGCTGACGGGGAGCTGCCGGGGCCATGACGCTGACGCGCTGCCGCCGCTGCCGCCAGCCGATCCTGCACGATGCCCGCTGCTGCCCGCATTGCGCCGTCGCGCGGCCGAGCCGGAAGCGGCGGCGCACGCTCGTCCTCGCCGGCCTCCTCGCCCTCGCCGCCGCGCTCGCTCTCGGCCGCCTCGCGAGCGGCCCGCCCGCGCCCGTGCCGACGATCCGCCCGGCCGAGGCGAACGTGACCACCATCCCGAAGACGGTGCCCGCCGGCCCGCTCCGGCGCCCCCCGCGCGCCGGCGATGGGGCGCCGGAGTGAGGGTGGCTCAGCGCCGCCGCGCCTCGAGTTCGGCCGCCTTCAGGTACCAGCGCTCGGCCTCCGCCCGGTCGCCGTCGAGGCCGACGACCGGCAGGGTGCGCAGCACGCTCGGGTCGTAGCTCCGCGCGAGGCCCCGCGCCCCGCGCGGGTCGCCCTCCGTGGCCGCGCGCCGGAAGAACAGGCGCGCCGCCGCGACCTCGCCCGCCGTGAGGAGCTGCTCGCCCCGCGCCACGAGGGCGTCGAGCTTCGTGTTCGGCGCAGGGGCAGCGGCGGCCGGGGGGTTCGCCGCGGGCTCGGGCTCGGCCGCCTGCAGCGGCGGGAAGGCGGTGACCTTCGGCGAGGCGGCCGCCTCGCCCTCGCCGGCGATGGGTCCGCCCGCCGCGATCCGCCGGGCCAGTGCGGCGGCCTCCTCGGCGGTGGCCGAGGGCTCGGTCTCGGCAGGCGCGGCGCGGGCGGCCTTCGCCGGGGCGGGGGCGGGCGGGTGCGTCGCGGTCGCGAGGGCATCGCCCGCGGGCGCGCCCCTGGCGGCCTCCGGCGCCGGGCGCTCGGGGGCCGGCCGGAGGAACGGGACGAGGCCGAGGCGGTGGGCGCCGAGCGCCAGGATCCCGCCGAGGGCGGTGGCGATCAGCACCAGCGGCCAGCGGCGCCGGCCGAACATGTGCCGCACGAGGCGGCGGGTCGCGCCGTCGGCGATGAAATTGTCGGGCGCCGACAGGGCCGAGGCGGCGGCCTCGGGCGGCTCCTCCACGAAGCCCCGCATGTCGACGGGCCGGTCCTTCGGCCCGAACCGCCTCAGGAAATCGAGGTCCGTGTCATCGCCTCCCGTGCTCTGGAACGGCCCGGCCGCCTGCTCCGGGAACAGGGCGCGGACCTCGCCCTTCGGCTCCGGCGGCTTCCTGAACGACGCTGACATCCGCAAGTCCTCCCTGGCGCCCTCGGCGCCCCACCCTCCGCGGTCCCGGCCCGCTCACCGGCTCGCCCCCGCCACCGCCGAGCCCGCGGCCGGCCCCGGTCCGGCCGCGGAGGCGAGACGGTCGAGCGCCTGCTGCGCCGGCTTGAAGCGGCGCCAGTCCGGCAGGCTCGCCGCGAGGTTGACCTCCCGCCATTTCGGGTGCCGCCCCGGCGCCCGCATCCGGTCGAAGCCCGAGAACAGGGCGGCCGTGAACGCGGCGAGCTGCCGGTAGCGCTCCGACGTCTCCGGCCAGGCGAAGGCGACGAGGACGGCCGAGACCGCGACCGTGTCGATGCCGGCCTCCGCCTTGATCAGCCCCGGATAGTCGGCGCGCCCGAGATTGGCCGGGTAGACGATGTCGCCGAGCCCGGGCTCGTAGGGGATGGGCAGGAAGTGGAGCCCGTCCGCCTCGGTCAGGCCGGCGTAATGGGCGGCCGGCTTGCCGGTGAGGAAGAAGCTCGCGGCGATCGCCTCCGGCTCGCCCCCGCGCAGGCGCGCCGCCGCCTCCGCCGGCCCGAGATTCGCCTCGGTGACGCGGATGCCGAGCTGCTGCAGGAGGCGCCGGGCGAGTTGCTGGGTGGAGCTTCCGCTCTCGCCGAGGTTGACGCGCCGTCCGTCGAGGTCGGTCAGGTCCGCCACGTCGCGCCGCGCGAGGAGGTGGAGCTCCACATTGTGGAGCTTGGCGATGTAGACCACGCCGCTGCCCGGTGCCTCGGCCTGCTTCAGGTCCGCGGTCGTGACGATGCCCATGTCCACGCCGCGGCTGCGCAGCACGTCGGCGACCGCCCGCTCGCCCCCCGAGCCGAGGACGACCTGGAGCCGCGGGCCCTCGCCGCCGAGCGCGGTCATGAGGTCGTAGGCCGTGTCGAGCGCCGTGCTGCCGGGCTCGCCCGCCACCAGCGTGACGGTGCGGATGGCGGGCGCGGAGGGGCGCGGGCCGGGCCGGGCGGGGGCGCGGGCGGCGGGAGCCCGGGGCGCCGGCTGCGCCTGGCTTTTGCCGCTCAAGGCATCGAGGAAGGATTGGGCGGCCGCGGGCTCCGTGCCCGCGAGGCCCGCGGAAACAGAAACGATCAGGATCAGCGCGGCGGCTAGGTGTCCGGCGACCGATGTCGCCCCGGAACTCGATTGTCTCCAACCGTACGGTCCCGGTCGATCATCTGGTCTCGTTGCAGAAACATCCATCGGCGTACTGGCATTGTATCATGCAGCACGCTCATCTAAGCGCTGTTTACTGTCTCGCGCAATCCTGGCCGCGCACAGCGCGGCCGCGGCGGGTGCCTCGCCTCAGCTCCGCAGGCGCAGGGGCGGGCGCCGGCCGGCCCGCCGCCCCGTGGACGCCGCCTCGCTCTGCCGCTCGATCCCGATCGTCCAGAGCCGCCAGGGCGCCGACAGGGGCAGGAACTCGTCCTCGTCGAGGGTCCAGGCGGCCTCGCCGTCGGCGCAGACGCTCATCCGGAAGGGCCGGCCGCTCGGCGGGCCGATCAGGACCACCGTCAGGGTGTTGCGCCCCTCGTGCAGCCAGGCCGTGACGTCGTAGGTGAAGCCGTCGAGGGAGGGCTCCAGCCCTTCGAGCGCCGGCTGCGTCACCGCGTAGGTGTTGAGACTGACCATAGCGCGACCTCCCGCGCCCCACAGCGTGAGGCGCAGCCGGTTCCCGGCTCGCAAATGCATGATGTGCCCCTTAACCCTATAGGCAGACTGTCTGCTTCGCGAGTTTTCCACAACGGGAACGTGTAGCGAACGGGAACACTTCGATGACCATGTTGCCGGAAGGATGCAGCCGGTGCGCTCCCGGCCCTAACATTTGCGAAGTCCCGCCGAACCTCGTCTTTCGCGGGAGCCCGAAGTCTCCGTTCCGATCATCCCGCCGGACTGATGTTGCCGATACCAGTCATGAGCGGTTCAGCCCGCGTGCGCTTTCGTACGAATGCGCCGCCGATCCTGCGGCGCGCGGATGAAGCCGCGCGGTTCGCACGCCGATTCCGGGTGAGGCGTTCCCCAGGGCGCAGCCGCGCGGTGGGACGGAAGGTAGCACGAACCGAAGCCCGCCCGGCGCGTTTGATGAGGGAACGAATATTATCTTGATGTCGGGAGAATGCCGATGGGACGCCTGTCGACCAATAGAATCCTTCTCGCCTCGACCGTCCTGGTCGGAACCCTGTCGCTGTCGCCCGTCGCCGCGCTGGCGCAGGGCCGCAGCGTGGGCGGCTTCAGCACCGCCGGAGCCCCGATGGGCGGAGGCGGGGGCGGCTTCAGTGGCGGAGGGGGCGGCGGCTTCAGCGGCGGCGGTGCCGGCATCGGCGGCGGCGGCTTCCGCGGCGGCGGGGCCAGCGTCGGCGGCGGCGGTTTCCGCGGCGGCGGCGCCGGGATCGGCGGCGGGGGCTTCCGCGGCGGCGGAGCGGGCCTTGGCGGCGGCGGCTATCGCGGCAATATCGGCGCCCAGGCGGGCCTCGGCTCGAGCGCCTTCCGGGGCGGCAATATCGGGGCCGGCCCCGGCCGGGTGGCCGGCGGCAATTACGGCTATCGCCAGGGCTGGAACGGCAATCGCGGGTGGCGCCGGGGCTACGGGTACGGCTACGGGGGCCTCGGTCTCGGCCTCGGGCTCGGCCTCGCCGCGGGCAGCTACGGCTACGGCGCCTACGGCTACGACCCCTATTATTACGGCGGTGCCGATTACGGCGGCTACGCGCCGGTGGGCTACGGCTACGCCGAGGTCCCGGTGGCGCAGGAGGGCGACGGGAGCGCCGATCAGGTCGAGTATTGCCGCCAGCGCTTCCGGTCCTACGACGTCCGCACCGGCACCTATCTCGGCAATGACGGTCGTCGGCATCCCTGCCCGTAACCGCCACCCGCATCGCGCCTGAATCCGGGCCCCGCGCATCGAGACCGGTGCGCGGGGCCCGTCCGCGTTCTGGGCCGTGATCCGCGCGGGGTGCTTGCGCCTGCCCGCGCCCGCGATAGGGTGGCCCGTCAGCCCACCCATTGCGGAGTTGCGAGATGACGCCAGAGCAGGCCGAGGCGGTCGCCGCGGCGGACAACGCCACCATGGCGATCCTGAACGCGCTGATCGCCTTCCTCGAGAAGCAGGGCGTGATGCGGCGGGAGGATTTCGCGGCCTATCTCGAGGCCGCGCTCAGCGGTTGGCGCGCGGAGGGCGCGGACGAGAAGCTCGTGCGCCTGATCGACATCAAGGCCCGCGGCATCTGCGCGAGCCTGCCGACCTCCGTGCAGAACTGAAGGCGCGCCCCCGCCGCGGGGGAGGGCCCCCGCGCGGGAAGGGCCCGAGGGAGCGAGCGGCCGGGTTTCAGCCGCCCGCCGCGATCACGGCCTGTCCTTGCCGAAGGGCACGTCGGTCGCCCGCCCGGTCTCGGATTCCCAGTAGGGCTCGGTGTTGAAGTAGCTGTGGACGTGCTCCTCCCAGGCGCGGTCGAACGGGCCGTCGCCCGGGCCGGCCTCCCGGCGGGGCGCGGCCCGGAGCTGCTCCTCGGTGAGGTCGAGCGCGTAGGCCCCGAGATCCGGGCTGTAGCGCAGGAGGCGCCAGGGCAGGGCGTGCTGGTGGCCGGAGCCGGCGAGGTCGAGGATCGCGTAGACGACGCGGCCGGACGGCTTGTCGATCATCAGCCGCGCGATCGTCCCGACGGGGCTGCCGTCGCTGCGCCGCACGGCCGTCCCCTCGACGCGGTCGCTGCCGATGAGGTTCGCGGCCCCGACCGCGTCGCTGCCGGCATCGAGGCCGAGATCGTCGAGCGCCATGGAATCCCTCCGGTTCGTGTCGGTCCCACACCGGCAACGCCGCCCGATTCGGCCGAGTTCCGGGATCTCCGGCACCCCGCCGCGCCGCCCGCCGCGACCCGTGATCCCGCCCGCGGCCCAGCGCTCGGCCCAGCCCTCGGCCCGAGCCTCGCCATAGCCCCGATGCGCGGCCGGCCCATCCGAAGGGATGATTCCCAAGCGGCGTCAGCCAGCGTACAAAGCTCCACGCCCCTCAAGACCTCGACACCGATCTCCTCAGACGTCGGCAATCAGTCCGGCACGCATCGGAGTTCTCCAGCCATGCTCGGCAAAGCCTCGTGGGTCATGGTGATCGTCGTTCTCAAGACTTCGCTCGGGATCACCGCTTGGTCGGCCTGGGAAATCCTGCATCTCGCGGGTCTGTGAGCCGCGGATACCGGAAGACCGTGCCGATAACGCTGCAGACGCGGCCGCTCAGGCGGCGAGCGCCATCTCGGCGTGATCCGCCTCCGCCGCCTCCTGCGCCGCCGCCTCCGCGATGCCGAGGAACAGGCGCACGGCGTCGAGGCTCGCGAAGGCCATGAATTCCGGCCGCAGCGGCGCCGGCAGCCCGGCGAAGTCGAGGCTCCGGTAGGTGTCGGGATGGGGATAGAGCTGGTAGGGCTCGCCCGGCGCCATCGGCGCGAACAGGATCGCGGCCTTGGTGTCTCCGTGGCGCACGAGGCTCGCCGAGCCGTATTCCATCGGCTCGATCACGTAGGCGGGCAGGGTCGCGGCGCGGGGTTCGGCCGCGCGGAAGGCTTTGCGTCGCATCGCTGTCTCCGGTCTCCGTCAGGCTGCCAGGGCGGGGTCGCGCACGTCCCGGAACGGGAGCGTCAGCACGCGCCGCCCGGAGGCGTCGTGCACGTCGACGATCCAGTCCGACCAGTCGAGGGCGCGCCCGACCCGCTCCATGGCGAGCCGCGCGGCCTGCTCGGCATAGGTCCAGACCTGCATCTCGGAGGGCACGCGCACGCCGTGCGTGTCGATGATGGCGACGTGGCCGTCCGTGCAGTGAAAGCGGTAGGACCGGGGCTTCATCCACACCTCTCCACAGGTTTCGGTCGCTTGCGGGCGGCGGCTCCGTTGACGCCGGAGCCACCCTGTGTGTTCCTGTTCTGTTCTTGTACCGGAACGCCGATTCCCCCGCAACCCGTGGGGAGAGTTTGCCGCATGGTGCGGCCCGGCCCGCAGCGGGGCCGGGCGCGCGAGGCGTCGGGTGCGCCGCCCGCCCCCTCGCCGGCGCGAGGCGGCGGGCGCGGATGCCCGGGCGCCCTTGCCTCAGACGAAGGCGAAGTTCTCCGCCGTGAGATTGGCCAGCACCACGTCCCTCAGGATCAGCGTGTCGGGGGTGTCGGGCGTCTCGGGCGTGGTGGGGTGATCCGGGGCCGGATCCGCGCCCCTTGCCTCGTCCCCGCCGCGCTCGTCGTGATGCCAGGCAGGGTGATGGTCGTCGCCGCCGTCATGGGGCGGGATCACGATCACGACGTCACGGCCCTCCTGGCTCGCGGCGGCGATCACGGCGTCGAAATCGGCGAAGTCGCGCTCGGACAGGCGGACCACGTCGCGCTCGCCCGCCCGCGAGCCGGTATCGCCCGGATCCACGGGGCCGGGCGTGTCGTCGGTCCCGTCCGTGCCCGAATCGTCCCCCGGCGCCCCGTCGGCCGCGGCCGCGTCGTCCGCCGCCGCCGTCTCGACCGGGGCCGCCGTCTCGACCGGGGCCGCTGCCGGCGTGCCGGTGTGGAAGTCGGTGATCGTGTCGGTGCCGTAGCCGTGCTTGAACACGAAGGTGTCGTCGCCGCGCCCGCCCGTCAGGGTGTCGTCGCCCCGTCCGCCGTCGAGGAGGTCGTCGCCGGGCCCGCCGCGGCCGACATCGTCCCCGGCCTGCAGGTAGAGCCTGTCGTCGCCGCGCCCGCCGCGCGCCGTGTCGTTGCCGGGGCCGGCAAAGATCACGTCGTCGCCGGCAAATCCCGCGAGGTCGTCGTCGTTCGCCTCGTGCTGGTTGGCGATGATGCGGTCGTCCCCGCTCGACAGGTAGCGCAGCACGGCAAGCGGCGTCGTGAGCTCGCCGATCTGGGCGATGTCCGCGCCGAGGTCGCGCGCGGCGTAGAGGGTGTTGTCCCCGTCCGAGACCTTGTAGGAGTCGAGATCCCCTGCGACGAGCCGTCCGCTGGTCTCGTCATAGTCGAAATTGCTGCCGCGCAG
Source organism: Methylobacterium sp. BE186 (assembly GCF_031457035.1). NCBI lineage: Bacteria > Pseudomonadati > Pseudomonadota > Alphaproteobacteria > Hyphomicrobiales > Methylobacteriaceae > Methylobacterium > Methylobacterium sp. BE186. Next base: position 270,670 of record NZ_JAVDVV010000002.1, on the reverse strand, counting down.
GGTCACGATCAGATCGTCCGTGCGGACGCGGAAGACCTCCTCCGTGTCCCGGACGATCTCGCCCGTCTGGATGGCCTCGAGGGCCTGGGTGAAGGCGTCGAGAGATGCCGGTGCCTTGTCGATGAACAGCGCCATGGCTTCGTCCTCCGGAGATGTCTGGGTGAGACGTATCGACGAGCCGAGATGTCGTCCGAACGCGATGTCGGACCCCGCCGCGGGACGCGTCACGAGAGGAGCGGCCGCCCAGCAACGGGGCCGTGCCGTGGGGGGGACAACTCAGGGGGGCGAAGCTGCTCTTCTGATGTCAGATCTGTCAATCTGGCTATTTTTTATGTTTGTTTCGCACAGAAACTGAGCAATTCTTGTCGTTTCAGGAAAATTTGCTTGCCGCGCGCTGGGATGAGCTTGGCGGCGGGCGGGCGGCGAAGGGCGGGTCTTTGCCACGGGCAAGGGCCAGCTCCGCAAGTGTCGCACGTGCCCGCCGCATGGTCTGCGAGTTGAAGTCGTAGAGCCTCCCGGCCAAGCGCAGGCTAGAGCTGTTCCCGGTCAGGTAGCGACGACCAAGTCTTCTTCGCACCCAGCCGCGGCGAGGTTAGTGCGGCGCTCCTGCGGAGTGACATGCGGTCGTAATCTGACGCCTGATATCCGAAGTATGGGTCTGCTTCCTACCTTTGGCCCGGAGCAACCCGACGGACACACGCCGCGTCAGGGTGCGGACCACAGGTCTGCGCTAAGCCCTCCTCACAGGACGGCTTCGGGTCGTTCCCGCAGATGCCCTCGCGTATCATGTTGAAGCGGGTCTCGACGTAAGCGGCGCGGCCATCCGCGAGCACGCACTCGTCGTCCCCCGCGCTGTCGCCGAGGCGCAGGAAGATGCGGCCCCGGCGCTCGAATCTGTGGCGGGTCTCTCCCTCCCTGGTCTTCAGAACCACCTCGAAAAGCTGAACGTCATCGGAACTGATCCGCGAGGGCTCGATCGTGGTCTGGCTCTCGACGATCGGAAAAAGGCCACTCTCCCAGTCCACGACCGAGGCCGTGCGCATGCTGGGATCGAAATACAAGTCCGACCCCAGGCCGCATTGAAGGCTTTTCCCGGCGAGCTGTTGCGAAAGCTTCGGCAACGTCTGCGCCAAGGCAGAATGCGGCAGCATGAGTGCGGCTGACGCGACGCTGAGGATCATCGTTCGGGTCACCGGCCTCATCATCTGGCTCCTTCGCGGTCCCGTTGCCGACCTTCAGAACAGGTAACAGGCGTCAGATTACGACCGCGTGTCACTCTGGAGGAGTGCCGCAACGACCTCGCCGCAGCTGGGTGCGAAGAAGATTTGGCCATCGCTACCTGGTCGGGAACAGCTCTAGAAAGACCGTTCTTTGGCTCGCGAGGGCATGAGCGACACGCTCCGCTCTGGTGCCGCCGCAACTGCAATAATCGAAGGCGACCTCATTTGGTTTTAGATGAGCAATCCCTATTGATCTGCATTTTCGTAACCGACTGATCCTTTCGCGCGCCGAAGGTACGCGCATGTGCCTGAGGCATTCCAATGCCAATCAGTTTATCTTCTAACAGCCTGCCCACCGATGAAGTCACGCGGGGCTCTTTCGACTAAGAGCGCGATGAAACCGGTACATAAATGCTTCGCATGCGCGAAAGGCAAGCGCAGCACGCATTTCTGCACATCCTAACCAGTGGACGCGGCTATCAGCGTTACCTATCGGCTCGCGTCCCTCGGCTACATATGTCTAGCGGTTCGGCGTTCTCGGTTGGATTGCAATGACAAATCAGAAAATGCAGCGCAACGATCAGGCGAAAGCATCGGCGTAAAAGAAGCGTTGGTTCAACGGACCGAATGATCAGAAATTTGCGTCACCGACGTCTGTCTACCTTGACCGTGGCATTGCTTCGCGCATTGCCTCTGAGGCAAAACTCGCCGGCTCCTGACTCAGGCTTCGCTAGAACACGTCGTCAGCGGCAGCGAAGCCGCGCACGATCCTTGCTCCGCCCCCGCACGGATCGGCCCGCACCGGCCCCCACGAAAAAGAGGGACCCGCCCATGCTCCTGACGCCCCGGGAGAAGGACAAGCTTCTGATCGCCATGGCCGCGCAGGTGGCGCGCAACCGGCTGGCGCGGGGGGTGAAGCTGAACCATCCGGAGGCGGTGGCCCTGATCACGGATGTCGTCGTCGAGGGCGCCCGGGACGGGCGCAGCGTCGCCGACCTGATGCGGGCGGGCGCGCAGGTGCTCACCGCCGATCAGGTGATGCCGGGCATCCCCGAGATGATCCGCGACATCCAGGTCGAGGCGACCTTTCCCGACGGGACCAAGCTCGTCACCGTCCACCACCCGATCCGCGGGGCGCCCTCCGAGGAGATTCCGGGCCGGATCGAGACCGCGCCGGGCAGGATCGCGATCAACGTCGGGGCCCCGCGAATCGTGATCGCGGTCGCCAATTCCGGTGATCGCCCGATCCAGGTCGGCTCGCATTATCACTTCTACGAGGTCAACCCGGGGTTGCAGTTCGACCGGGAGCAGGCGCGCGGCCGGCGCCTCGACATCGCCCCCGGAACCGCCATCCGCTTCGAGCCCGGCGCCACCCGCTCGGTGACGCTGGTGCCCCTCTCGGGCGGGCGCACCGTCTACGGGTTCCGCGGCGCCGTGATGGGGAGGCTCTGACCCCATGAGCGATGCGCCGAGCCCCGCCGCCCTGCCGCGCGCGGCCTATGCCGACATGTTCGGCCCGACCACCGGCGACCGGATCCGGCTCGCCGATACGAGCCTCTGGATCGAGGTCGAGCGGGACCTGACCACCTACGGCGAGGAGGTGAAGTTCGGCGGCGGCAAGGTCATCCGCGACGGGATGGGCCAGTCGCAGGCGACGAACGCGGCCGGCGCCGTCGACACCGTCATCACCAACGCCGTCGTCCTCGACCATTGGGGCGTGGTGAAATGCGACGTCGGCCTCGTGCGCGGGCGCATCGCCCGGCTCGGCAAGGCCGGCAATCCGGACGTGCAGCCGGGCGTCGACATCGTGATCGGGCCGGGCACGGAAGTCATTGCGGGGGAAGGAAAAATCCTCACCGCCGGCGGCTTCGACAGCCACATCCACTTCATCTGCCCGCAGCAGATCGAGGAGGCGCTCTGCGCCGGCTTCACCACGATGCTGGGGGGCGGCACCGGCCCCGCGCACGGCACCTTCGCCACGACCTGCACGCCCGGCCCCTGGCACATCGCCCGCATGATCGAGGCGGCGGACGCCTTCCCCATGAACCTCGCCTTCGCCGGCAAGGGCAACGCCTCGCGCCCCGAGGCCCTGGACGAGATGGTGCGGGCGGGCGCCTGCGCCCTCAAGCTCCACGAGGATTGGGGGACGACCCCGGCCGCCATCGACACCTGCCTCACCGTCGCCGACGCGCAGGACGTGCAGGTCATGATCCACACCGACACCCTGAACGAGTCGGGCTTCGTCGAGGACACGATCGCGGCCTTCCGGGGCCGCACCATCCACGCCTTCCACACGGAAGGGGCCGGCGGCGGCCACGCCCCCGACATCATCAAGGTGGCGGGCCTGCCCCACGTCCTGCCCTCGTCCACCAACCCGACGCGGCCCTACACGACGAACACGATCGACGAGCATCTCGACATGCTCATGGTCTGCCACCACCTCGACCCGTCGATCCCCGAGGACCTCGCCTTCGCCGAGAGCCGCATCCGCCGGGAGACGATCGCCGCCGAGGACATCCTGCACGACATCGGCGCGCTCTCGATGATGTCCTCGGACAGCCAGGCGATGGGCCGGGTCGGCGAGGTCGCGATCCGCACTTGGCAGACCGCCTGCAAGATGAAGCGCCAGCGGGGCGCGCTGCCCGGCGACGCCTCCGGCAACGACAACCTGCGCGTGCGCCGCTACATCGCCAAATACACGATCAACCCCGCGATCGCGCACGGGATCTCCCGCCATATCGGCTCGGTCGAGCCCGGCAAACTCGCCGACCTCGTGCTCTGGTCGCCCGCCTTCTTCGGGGTCAAGCCCGACCTCGTCCTGAAGGGCGGCATGATCGCCGCCGCCCCGATGGGCGACCCCAACGCCTCGATCCCGACGCCCCAGCCCGTCCATTACCGCCCGATGTTCGGCGCCTATGGCCGCGCCCCCCACGCCACCGCGCTCACCTTCGTCTCGAAGGCGGCCGTAGAGGACGGCCTCGCCGAGCGCCTCGGCGTCGGCAAGGCGCTCGTCGCCGTCGAGAACGTGCGCGGCGGCATCTCGAAGGCGAGCATGGTGCTCAACGACGCCACGCCCGTCATCGAGGTCGACCCCGAGACCTACGACGTGCGGGCCGACGGCGAACTCCTCGTTTGCGAGCCCGCGGAGGTGCTGCCGATGGCGCAGCGCTACTTCCTGTTCTGAGCCCATGATCCGTTCCGAGCCCATCATCCGTTCCGAGCCCATCATCCGTTCTGAGCCCATCATCCGTTCTGAGCCCATGATCCGCGCCACCCGCATCCTGCGCGCCCGCGCCATCGGCCCGGGCGAGATCGTCGACCGCGTCGTCCTCGACCACGGCGACCGCCACCGCCGCCGTGTGGCGATGCGGGGCGTCGGCGGCCTGCCGTTCCTCCTCGACCTCGCCGAACCGGCCGTGCTGGAGGACGGCGACGCCCTCGTCCTCGAGGACGGGCGCCTCGTCTGGGTGGAGGCCGCGGCCGAGCGCCTCCTCGAGATCCGGGCGCCGAGCCCGCTCGCCCTCAAGCGCCTGATCTGGCACATCGGCAATCGCCACATCCCGGCCGAGATCGGCGAGGAGGCGGTCTTCATCGCCGACGACCACGTGCTCGCCGAGATGGTGCGCGGCCTCGGCGGCACCGCCGAGCCGGTGGAGCGCCCCTTCCGCCCCGAAGGCGGCGCCTATGCGGGCGGGCATGGACACGGGCAAGGGCATGGGCATGGGCATGGGCATGAAGATGGGCACCGCCACGGCCACCATGCCCACGGTTGAGACCCTGCGCCTCATGGCATGGCTCTCTCCCGCCTATCCGGTCGGGGCTTACGCCTACTCGCACGGCCTCGAAGGGGCCGTGGAGGCGGGCGACGTCACCGACGCCGCGAGCCTGGAGGCGTGGCTCTCGGACGCGCTGGAGCGCGGCGCCGGCCGCAACGACATGATCCTGGCAAGTGCCGCCCACCGGGCCACGGCGGAGGGCGATGGGGCCGCGCTCGCGGAGACGAACGACCTCGCGCTCGCGCTCGCGCCCTCCCGCGAGTTGCACCTCGAGACGAGCCAGCAGGGCCGCAGCTTCCTCGACGCGACGGCGGCGGCCTGGCCCAGCCCTGCGCTTCCGGCCGTCTGTGCCGCCCTGCCGGGCGCCGTCGCCTACCCCGTCGCGGTGGGTGCGGCCGCGGGCGCCCACGGCCTCGCGCGCGACGTCACGGTCGCGGCCTACGGCCTCGCCTTCGTCCAGAACCTCGTCTCGGCCGCCCTGCGCGTCGCGCCGATCGGCCAGAGCGCCGGGATGCGGGTGATCGCCGACCTGAGCCCCCGCGTCGCGGATCTCGCCGAGTCCCTCCGCGGGGCGGGGCTCGACGAACTCGGCTCGGCCTGCCTGCGGCTCGATCTCGGCTCGTTCCGGCACGAGACGCAATATTCCCGCCTCTTCCGGAGCTGAGACGATGACCTCCCTGAACGGCCCTCTCCGCGTCGGCATCGGCGGCCCGGTCGGGTCCGGCAAGACCGCCCTGATGGAGCAGCTCTGCAAGCGCTTTCGCGACCGCTACGAGATCTGCGCGATCACGAACGACATCTACACCAAGGAGGATGCCCGCATCCTCACCGTGGCCGGCGCCCTGCCGGAGGAGCGCATCCTGGGGGTCGAGACCGGCGGATGCCCGCACACGGCGATCCGCGAGGACGCCTCCATCAACCTCGCGGCGGTGGCCGAGATGCGCCGCCGATTCTCGACGCTCGACCTTGTTCTGATCGAGTCGGGCGGCGACAACCTCGCCGCGACGTTCTCGCCGGAACTCGCCGACCTCACCCTCTACGTGATCGACGTGGCGGGCGGCGAGAAGATCCCCCGCAAGGGCGGCCCCGGCATCACCCGCTCCGATCTCCTGATCGTCAACAAGACGGACCTCGCCCCGCTCGTCGGCGCGGACCTCTCCGTGATGGAGGCGGACACCCGCCGGATGCGGGGGCAGCGTCCTTTCGTCTTCGCGTCCCTGCGCGAGGGGCGCGGAGCCGACGCGATCGCCCGCTTCGTGGAGGAGGCGGGCGGCCTCGGGTGAGAGGCCGAGGGGCCGAGGGGCGGGGCCTGGGTAGGACGATCAGTTGGTGCGCGGCTCGGCGGTCGCGAAGGCGAGCGTCGCGCTGTAGGCGTCGGCATCCGCGAGATCCGGGGTACGCGAGGGCCTCACCCGGTGGGAGACGGCGAGGATCTGCCGGCCTCCCTGCGCCAGGGGCACGCGCGCGGCGCCCTTCGCATCCGTCGTGACGCGGGTCTCCGGCGCCTCGCCGCTGGTGGCCACGACCTCGGCGCCGGCGACCGCCCGGCCCTCGAACAGCACGCGCACCCGGATCGCCCCCGCGGCCGCGCCCGGCGCCTCCTGGGGCACGATCTCGAGGGTCTGGCCGAGGACCCGCTCCCAGGGCGCGCCGGCGCCGATCACGGCCTTCGCGAACTTCATCGACCATTGGCTGCGCTGCGCATCCGGCACCGAACGCCGGTCGGCATTGCGCTCCCCGCCCTCGCGCAGGCGCACCCAGAAGCCGTTGTCGTAGGCGGCCGAGACGAGCGCCCCGTCGGCCCCGGCCGGCAGCGCCGCCGCCAGCACCGTGCCCTCAGGCCGGGCGCTGAGGCGCGTGGTGCCGGCACCCGTCAGCGCGGAGAGGTGGACGAGCTTGTCGGCGTTCGGCAGTACGGGCTCGTGCACGTGCCCGAACTGCACCGCGACGCCGCCGGGCGACGGACTGAGCCAGAGGTCGTGGGCCCGTGCGGCCGTGGACAGGACGAGAGCGAGAGGCAGGGCGAGAAGGCGGTTCGGTCGCATCGGGTCGCGTTCGCTCCAAGGGTATCGGGCGCCGATCTTCAGGATCCGGCGACGCTCTGCAAGCCCGGCGCCAGCCGGGCAGCGGCGAGGTCCGGCCGGGCAGGGGCCGCGATGCGCTCGCCCCGGGAGCGGACATCCGTGCGCAATCCGGCCTTCGCCTCAGCGCGCGCCTTCGGCCCAGGGAGCGGCCGCGAGGGCCTCGGCCAGATAGGCGATCAGCACCGTCACCCGGGCGGGTCGCGGGTCGCCGGGCGGCGTCACGAGGTGGAGCGCGATCGGCGGGGCGGACCATTCGGGCAGGACGCGCTCCAGGCGGCCCGCCCGCAGGTCCTCCCAGATCATGAAATCCGGCTGGACCGCGAGGCCGAGGCCTGCGCGGAGGGCCGGCCCGAGCGCGTCGGCATTGTTCGCCCGGAGCGGTCCGGCCGGCGTGACCGTCGCTTCCGCCCCGTCCGGCCCGCGGAAATGCCAGCGGTCCGGCGTCGGCAGGTAGGCGTAGCCGAGGCAGGCGTGGCGGGCGAGATCCTCCGGCGAGTCCGGGCGCCCGCAGCGGTCGAGATAGGCCGGCGCCGCGACGAGGGAGCGTCGGATCCCGCACAGCCGGCGTGCCCGCAGCGAGGAATCGGCGAGGGCGGCGATCCGCAGGCCGAGATCGAATCCGCCGCCGACGAGATCGACGAGGGCGTCGCTGAGGTGCAGATCGACGGAGATCCCCGGATGGGCCGCGAGAAAATCCGGCAGGCGCGGGGCGACGTGGGTGACGCCGAAGGACATCGGCGCGGCGAGCCGCACCAGCCCCTGGGGCGCGGCCGCCGCCTCGCGCGCCTCGGCCTCCGCGGCCTCGCCCTCCGCGAGGAGGCGGGCTGCGCCGTCGCGTGCGGAGCGGCCGGCCTCGGTCAGGCTGAGGCGGCGTGAGGTGCGGTGAAACAGGCGAGCGCCGATCCGCGCCTCGAGCCGCGCCACCGCCTTCGAGACCGTGCCCGGCGACACGCCGAGATCGGCCGCCGCCCGTCCGAACGAGCCGGACTCGGCGACCTTCGCGAAGATGGCCCAGGCCTCGAAATCGGGAAGCTTCATCGATCAATCCGGAAACGATGGTTTTCCTTTGTTTCCGTTTTCGCGGACGAAGACAAGGCTCACATTCGCCCCATCGAACGACGCCGCCCGGTCCCGCTCCGGGCGAGCCACAGGAGACACGCCATGTCCGAGACCGGCCTGCACCACGTCACCGCCTTCTCCGGCCCCGCCCTGCGAAACCTTGATTTCTACACCCGCGTCCTCGGGCTGCGCCTCGTGAAGAAGACTGTGAACTTCGACGATCCGGGCACCTATCATCTCTATTACGGGGACGAGACGGGGCGGCCCGGCACGATCCTCACCTTCTTCCCCATCCCCCACGCCGCTCCGGGGCGCGTCGGGATCGGCGAGACGCAGGAGACGGCCTTCCGGGTCCCGCGCGCCTCGATCGGCTGGTGGACGCACCGCCTCCTCGCCCACGGCGTGCGCCACGAGGCCCTGGTGCAGGTCTTCGGCGAGTCGACGCTCCGCTTCCGCGATCCGGACGGGATGGCGCTCGCCCTCGTCGGCATCGAGGATGCGGGCGAGGCGGCAGCTTGGAGCGGCGGCGAGGTGCCGCAAGAGCACGCCATTCGCGGCTTCCACGGCGTGACGCTGCTGCTGGCGGAAGCCGGCCCGACCGCTGCGATCCTGACGGACGTGCTCGGCTTCACCGAGTCCGGCCGCGAGGGCTCGGCGACGCGGTTCTCGGGCAGCGCGGGGCTTGGCGGGCTCGTCACCCTGCGCGCAGTCGGCGGCTTCCTGCCCGGCCGGCCGGGAGCGGGCAGCGTGCACCACATCGCCTTCCGGGCGGCCGACGACGCGGCCCAGGCGGCGATGGCCGGGCGCCTGAGCGAGCGGCACGGCCTCACAGTGACCGAGCAGCGCGACCGCAACTACTTCCGCTCGGTCTATTTCCGCGAGCCGGGCGGCGTCCTGTTCGAGATCGCTACCGACGCGCCGGGTTTCACCGCAGACGAGCCGGTCGAGGCGCTGGGGCAGGCGCTCAAGCTCCCGGACTTCCTGGAGCCGCACCGGGCCGGGATCGAGGAGGTCCTGCCGAAGATCGCGTGACACGCCCCAGATCGAGGAGGTTCCGATGACGACCACGACCGACACCGCACGCTTCGTCCACCGCTTCGAGCCGGGCAGCGATCCGAGCCGGCCGCCGCTCCTGCTCCTTCACGGCACCGGCGGCGACGAGGCCGACCTCCTGCCGCTCGGACGCATGGTGGCGCCGGGCGCCGCCCTGCTCTCGCCGCGGGGGCAGGTCCTGGAGAACGGGAGCCCGCGGTTCTTCCGGCGCCTCGCCGAGGGCGTGTTCGACGAGGCCGACGTGATCCGCCGGGCCGGTGACCTCGCGCGCTTCGTCGCCGAGGCCCGCGGGATCTACGGCCTGCCCGCGCCAGTCGCCCTCGGCTTCTCGAACGGGGCGAACATCGCCGCCGCGACGCTGCTGCTGCACCCCGAGGCCCTTGCCGGCGCCGTCCTGATCCGGCCGATGGTGCCGCTCGCCGCGCCGCCGGCGGCGGATCTCGCGGGAGCCGGAGTGATGATCCTGTCGGGTGCCTTCGACCCGATCGTGCCGGCGGAGAATGCCGCCTCCCTCGCGGCGATGCTGGAGCGGGCGGGCGCCCGGGTGGAGCACCGCACGCTCCCCACGGGCCACGGACTCGGCCAGGCGGACCTCGCCCTGGCGCGGGCCTGGCTCTCGGGGCAGGCGGCCTGAGCGGGAGGCAGGCCCGCGAAGCCGGAGATCACCCTTGCCAGACCCGGGGCAGGGGCGCGCGCCGGTAACCCGCGAGGAAGCGGGCCGCAAGGCTCCGGAGCCCGTCCGGATCCTGGCCGAGGAGGCGCACGGCGAGGTGCCCGTTCCAGGCGCTGGCGCCGGCCTCGACGCCGTCCCCCGGCGTGTCGAGGAGCGCCCGTGCCTCCTCGACACGGCTCTCCGCACCGGGGGCGAAGTCGAGGATCGTGCCGAAGGCGCGTGCGCCCCCTCCGGTGGCAGGACGGGCGAGGATGTCGGCGACCGGGCCGGACAGGTGCAGCGCATCCGCGTAGACGAGGCGGCCCGAGCGGCGGACGAACCAGCGGTCGCGGATCGCGCCCGAAGCGAAGGTCTCGCCTCGGGCGGCGCGCCCCAGCATCACGATCTCGCAGGCGAGGAGGCCCGCACCCGCGCCGAGATCCGCCTCGAAGCGGCGCTCCAGCCGGGCCCGGTCGTAGAGGATCGTCTCCTGCGGCAGCCAGGCGAGATGTGCGCCCGGCGCGACGGAGAGGCGGTTCCGGATCAAGCTCGCCGGCCCGTCCGAGCGGTAGACCTTCTCCGCGGCGGTTGTGGTGAGGACGAGGCCGGCGCCCGCTTCGAGTTCGATGCCGATCTCGAACAGGTCGCCGCAGGCGATGCCGCCCGCGGTGTTGACGAGGACGGCCTCCGGCACCGGCCCGTGGGTTCTCGGAAAGCGCAGGCGCGAGGGACCGGATTCCGAAAGGTCGGCGACGACCGTTGCGGCACCCGCCCGCGCCATCCGGAGCCGGACGCAGCCGCGGGAGCGCTGGCGCAGCGGGGCGGGGGCTTGCACCGCCTCGGGCGGGGGGAGGGGCCGCATGGACTAACGGATCTTTCGCGGGGGCCGCGCGCCCGTTCCGGCAGGGGACAGGGCGAGGGGACAGTCAGCGCGGCGCCGCCTCACGGCGTCGGGTCCCGCGGCACGGCCTCGATCACGGGTGTCGGCCGGTCGAGGATGCGGCGGCCGAACAGGCTCGCGACGAGTTCCACCAGCACCCGGGCGCTGCGCCCGCGCTCGTCGAGGAACGGGTTCAGCTCGACCACGTCGAGGGAGCCGACGAGGCCGGAATCGTGGAGCATCTCCATGATCAGATGCGCCTCGCGGAAGGTGGCGCCCCCCGGCACCGTTGTGCCGACGCCCGGCGCGATGCCGGGATCGAGGAAGTCGATGTCGAGGCTGACATGCAGGTGGCCGCCGGCCGCCGCGACCCGCTCCAGAACCCGGCGCAGGGGCGCAACCACCCCGAACTCGTCGATGGCCCGCATGTCGGTGACGCCGACGTGCCGATCCGTCACGAGGGCGCGCTCGCCGGCATCGATCGAGCGCAGACCGAACAGGTGGATGCGTCCGGGATCGAGGAGCGGGCGCGGGCCCTGCGCGAACAGACCTTCGAATCCGGGCTCCCCGCAGAGCGCCGCCAGCGGCATCCCGTGGATGTTGCCCGAGGGCGAGGTCTGCGGCGTGTTGAAATCCGCGTGCGCGTCGAGCCACAGCACGAAGAGCGGCCGGCCGGTCCCCTCGCGATGGCGCAGCACCCCGTCGACCGAGCCGAGCGACAGGCTGTGGTCGCCGCCGATCACCACCGGCAGAGCGCCTCCCGCGAGGCTCGCCCCGACACGCTCGGACAGGACCCGGGTCCAGGCCGCGACCGCCGGAAGGCCCCGAGCCTCAGCCGGGCAGCCGGGCACCACGTCGCCGAGATCCGCGACCGCGTGGCCGAGATCGGCCAGCGTCCGCACGAGGCCGGCCGTGCGCAGCGCCGCGGGCCCCATCAGGGCGCCGGGCTCGCTCGTGCCCACCTCGATCGGCGCGCCGATGATCTCGATGCGGGCCGCCCCCGCCTGTCGCCCGCTCATGCGCCGCTCCCAGCCGATCCTGCGAGGCCCCAGCGCGTTCTAGCCCGCCCGGGCGACGCGCTGAAGGCGCGCTCGGGCGCTCATGCACGGCCGATGCCGCACGCGCGACGGGGCGCCTGCCTCGGCAGGGGCGGATGAGGGCGCGCCGCGTTCGGACGGGCTCGGCGCGACGGTCGCGGCGGCGCTTGGCACATCGCTTGCCAGTCCTTCGCGCCCACCGAACGGGCAGGGAAACGGCAGACCTCGACGATGAGCAGAGCCCTCTCGACCGGACCGGAGCATCCGTCGCCCGTCGGACGCTGGACCCGCGCCGCCGCGCTGGCCGGCATCCTCGCCCTCGGACTGGCCAGCGCGTCCGCAGCGCGCGCGCAGGAGACGATCAAGGTCGGCATCCTGCATTCGCTGTCCGGCACGATGGCGATCTCGGAGACGACCCTCAAGGACGCGATGCTGATGCTCATCGCGGAGCAGAACCGGAAGGGGGGCGTCCTGGGCAAGAAGCTCGAACCGGTCGTGGTCGATCCGGCCTCGAACTGGCCGCTCTTCGCCGAGAAGGCCCGCGAGCTGATCGCCAAGGACAAGGTCTCGGCCGTGTTCGGCTGCTGGACGAGCGTGTCGCGCAAATCCGTGCTGCCGGTCTTCCGGGAACTCGACTCGATCCTGTTCTACCCCGTCCAGTACGAGGGCGAGGAGAGCGAGCGGAACGTGTTCTACACGGGCGCCGCCCCGAACCAGCAGGCGATTCCCGCCGTCGACTACCTGATGAGCGAGGAGAAGGTCGAGCGCTGGGTGCTCGAGGGGACGGATTACGTCTATCCCCGCACCACCAACAAGATCCTCGAAGCCTACCTCAAGGCGAAGGGCGTCGCGCCCGCCGACATCTCGATCAACTACACGCCGTTCGGCCAGTCGGACTGGCAGACGCGGGTGGCCGCCATCAAGGCCTTCGGCACGGCCGGCAGGAAGACGGCGGTGGTCTCGACGATCAACGGCGACGCCAACGTGCCCTTCTACAAGGAACTCGCCAACCAGGGCGTGAAGGCGACCGACATCCCGGTCGTGGCCTTCTCGGTCGGCGAGGAGGAGCTGGCCGGCATCGACACCAAGCCGCTTCTCGGCCACCTCGCCGCCTGGAACTATTTCGAGTCGATCGACACGCCCGAGAACAAGGCCTTCATCGAGCAGTGGCGCGCCTTCACGAGGAACGCCAAGCGCGTCACGAACGACCCGATGGAGGCCCATTACATCGGCTTCAACATGTGGGTGAAGGCGGTGGAGAAGGCCGGCACCACGGAGCCCGACAAGGTGATCGCGGCGCTGCCCGGCATCGAGCAGAAGAACCTCACCGGCGGCACCGCGAAGATGTTGCCGAACCACCACGTCACCAAGCCGGTCTTCATCGGCGAGATCAAGGATGACGGCCAGTTCGACGTCGTCTGGAAGACGGACGGTCTCATCCCCGGCGAGGCGTGGTCGAAGCAGCTCGACGGCTCGAAGGACCTCGAGGCCGATTGGGTGACGCTCAATTGCGGCAACTACAACACCAAGACCAAGAAGTGCGGTGGGGCGTGATGCGCCCGCCCGGCAGGGCGCGCCCGACCTCTCCCGCATGGGGGAGGGCGCATCCCGCTCCCCGGCCCTCTCCCGAACGGGGGAGGGAGCGCGTCGAGGCACCGCGATGATCCGCCTTCTCACTCTCCTCCTCTGCCTCCTGGCCGGCCCCGCCCTCGCGCAGGCGCCGGGCGACGCGGCCTATGCACGGCTCGCGAGCGACAGCTATGCGGAGATCGAGGCCGGAATCGTCGGGCTCGGGGCGAGCGGCGACCCGCGCGCCGGGGCCGTGATCGGGGCGCTCGCCGACGGGCGCCTCCTCTATCGGCCCGCCGACAGGGCCCTGTTCATCCGCGACGGATCCGGTCTCGTCGAGGCCCGCACCGGCGCCCCGGCGAGCGCCGAGGGCCTGAAGTCCGTGCGCGCCAACAACAAGGTCCGCCGGGCGATCGAGGCCGCGATGGGCGGCCTCAACCTGACGAGCCCGGATCCGGGCAAGCGCCACGAGGCGGCGGATGCCATGTTCAAGGCCCGCGACGCGGGCGCGCTCCCGGCCCTCGACGCCGCCCTCGCGAAGGAGGCGGATGCGAGCGTGCGGCGGGCGCTGACGGAAGCCCGCGCCGCCGTGATCCTGGCCCGGCCCGGCGCGGCGGAGCCCGAGCGCCTCGCGGCCATCCAGACGATCGCGGGCCGCGGCGACGGCGACGCTCTGGGCCTGCTTCGCGCCCTCTCCGCCGATTCGAGCGAGGCGGTACGCGCCGCCGCGGACCGCGGCGTCCGGACGGTCGAGACGCGGCTCGCCCTGATCGGGGCGGCGCAGAACGTCTGGTACGGGATCTCCCTCGGCTCCGTGCTGCTCCTCGCCGCGATCGGGCTCGCCATCACCTTCGGGGTGATGGGCATCATCAACATGGCGCACGGCGAGATGGTGATGCTCGGCGCCTACACGACCTTCCTCGTCCAGGGCGCGATCCGCGCGCACGCCCCCGCCCTGTCCGAATGGTCGCTCGCCGCCAGCATCCCGGCAGCCTTCCTGGTGGCGGGCGCGGTCGGCGTCCTCATCGAGCGGAGCGTCATCCGCTACCTGTACGGACGGCCGCTCGAGACGCTGCTGGCCACCTTCGGCATCAGCCTCGTGCTGCAGCAGGGGGTGCGCTCGATCTTCGGCCCGACGAACCGCGAGGTGAGCGCGCCCGCCTTCATGACGGGCGCCTTCGACCTCTTCGGCCTCTCGATCACTTGGGGCCGACTCTGGATCGTCGTGTTCTCGTTCGGCGTCTTCCTCGGCCTGCTCTTCGTGCTGCGCAGGACCTCCTTCGGCCTGAAGACCCGGGCCGTGACCCAGAACCGGCGCATGGCCGCGGCGATGGGCATCCGCACGCCCCTCGTCGACGCCCTGACCTTCGGCCTCGGCTCGGGCATCGCGGGGATCGCGGGCGTCGCGCTCTCGCAGATCGACAACGTCTCGCCGAATCTCGGCCAGGGCTACATCATCGACTCGTTCCTCGTCGTGGTGTTTGGCGGCGTGGGGAACCTCTGGGGCACGCTGGTCGCGGCGCTCACCCTCGGCGTCGCCAACAAGCTGTTCGAGCCGTATCTCGGCGCGGTGCTCGCGAAGATCGCGCTCCTCGTCTTCATCATCCTGTTCATCCAGAAGCGCCCGCGCGGCCTGTTCGCGCTCAAGGGCCGGGCGGTGGAGTCGTGAGCATGGGCGCCACCCTGCCGAGGCCCGCCCTCATCGACCTGAAGGGGCGGATCTTCCTCGGCGTGCTGGCCGCGATCTGCCTCGCCGTCCCGCTCCTCAACCTCGCGGTGCCCGAGGGCTCGGGCCTGCACCTGCCGACCTACCTCGTCTCGCTGTTCGGCAAGTACCTCGCCTTCGCGCTGCTCGCCCTCTCCCTCGATCTCGTCTGGGGCTATTGCGGCATCCTCTCGCTCGGCCACGGCGCCTTCTTCGGCCTCGGCGGCTACGCGATGGGCATGTACCTGATGCGCCAGATCGGCCCCCGCGGCGTCTACGGGAACCCGGTCCTGCCCGATTTCATGGTGTTCCTGAACTATACGGAATTGCCCTGGTACTGGCTCGGCTTCGACCGCTTCCCCTTCGCGGCCCTGATGGTGCTCGCGGTGCCCGGCCTCCTCGCCTTCGTGTTCGGCTGGCTCGCCTTCCGCTCGCGGGTGACGGGGGTCTACCTCTCGATCATCACGCAGGCGATGACCTTCGCGCTGATGCTCGCCTTCTTCCGCAACGACATGGGGCTGGGCGGCAACAACGGGCTCACCGACTTCAAGGACATCCTCGGCTTCCCCGTCCAGGCTCAAGGGGTGCGCGTCGCGCTCTTCCTCGCCACCGCGGCGGCCCTGGCCATCGGCTATCTGATCGCCCGGTTCATGACGGTCTCGGCCTACGGCAAGGTCCTGATCGCGGTGCGCGATGCCGAGCCGCGCACCCGCTTTCTCGGCTACCGGCCGGAAGCCTACAAGACGCTCGCCTTCGTGGTCTCGGCCATGATGGCGGGGGTGGCGGGCGCCCTCTACGTGCCGCAGGTCGGCATCATCAACCCCTCCGAATTCGCGCCCACGAACTCGATCGAGGCGGTGATCTGGGTCGCGGTCGGCGGGCGCGGCACCCTCGTCGGGGCGGCGCTCGGGGCCATCCTCGTCAACTACGCCAAGACGCTGCTCACCGGCGCCCTGCCGGACGCGTGGCTCTTCGCGCTGGGCGCCCTGTTCGTCCTCGTGACGCTCTTCCTGCCGAAGGGGATCGTCGGCACCGCGATCGAGCGGTTCGGCAGCCGGCGCGCGGCGGCGAGGCTCCCGCCCGAGCCCGAGATCCCGGGCAAGCTCGCCGAGGAAGGGCGCGGCTGATGAGCGAGGCCGATCTCCTGAGCCCCGAGCCCGCGGTCGGCCCGGCGACCGAGCGCCGCCTGACCCGGGCGCTCCTCTACCTCGACGACGTCCGCGTCACCTTCGACGGCTACCGGGCGCTGCGTGGCCTCTCGCTCACGCTCGAGCGGGGCGAGATGCGCGCCATCATCGGCCCGAACGGGGCCGGCAAGACCACGATGATGGACGTGATCACGGGCAAGACCCGGCCCGATACCGGGGCGGCCGTCTTCGACGGGGTGCACGACCTCACCCGCCTCGACGAGCCGGCGATCGCCGATCTCGGCATCGGCCGCAAGTTCCAGAAGCCGACCGTGTTCGAGAGCCACACGGTGACCGACAACATCGTGCTCGCGCTCAAGGGGCCGCGCCGCGCGCTTGCCTCTCTGTTCGGCTGGCGCAACCGGGTGGAGGCGGCGCGCGTCGAGGAGATCCTCGTGACGGTCGGGCTGATCGCCCATCGCGGGCGCCCGGCGGCCGACCTCTCGCACGGGCAGAAGCAGTGGCTGGAGATCGGCATGCTGCTGGCGCAGGACCCGAAGCTGCTCCTCGTCGACGAGCCGGTCGCCGGCATGACGGATGCCGAGACCGAGGCCACGGCGACGCTGCTGCGGGCCATCGCGCGGGACCACGCCGTGATGGTGGTCGAGCACGACATGCACTTCGTGCGGGCGCTCGCCTGCCGGGTCACCTGCCTGCACGAAGGCGCCGTGCTGGCCGAGGGCTCGATCGACGCCGTGTCGGGCGATCCCCGGGTCGTCGAAGTCTATCTGGGGCGCTGAGCATGCTGGCCGTCGAGGACGTCGATCTCCATTACGGCGCGGCGAAGGCCCTGCGCGGCGTCTCGCTCACCGCCGAGCCGGGCCAGGTGACCTGCGTGCTCGGCCGCAACGGCGTCGGCAAGACCTCGCTGATGCGGGCGATCGTCGGCCAGCAGCCGATCTCGAAGGGCGCCATCCGGCTCGGGGACAAGGACATTTCGCGCCTTGCCCCCTACGACCGGGCGCGGGCGGGCGTCGCCTTCGTGCCGCAGGGGCGCGAGATCTTCCCGCTGCTGACCGTGAAGGAGAACCTGGAGACCGGCTTCGCCCCCTGCCGGCGGGCGGACCGCCACGTGCCGGGGGAGGTCTACGACCTGTTCCCGGTGCTGAAGGACATGCTGCACCGGCGCGGCGGCGACCTCTCGGGCGGCCAGCAGCAGCAGCTCGCCATCGGCCGGGCACTGGTGACGCGCCCGCGCCTTCTCGTCCTCGACGAGCCGACCGAGGGAATACAACCCTCGATTATCAAGGATATCGGCCGAGCGATCACGTTTCTGCGCTCCCAAAAGAAGATCGCGATCATCCTCGTCGAGCAGTATTTCGAGTGGGCCCGCGACCTCTGCGACACCTACGCGGTGATGGACCGAGGCCAGGTGGTGGAGGCGGGACCCCGCGCCACCATGGTCGAGGCGGACGTGCGGCGCTGGCTGTCGGTGTGAGGATCGCCGCCCCGGTCGGGGAGAGGGGCGCCGCGCGGGTTCCAGAGGGGGCCGCACCGCCCTAGATCCCTTCGCCCGCGATCCGCCGATCGCCCCACCAGCGTCCCGCATGGATCTCCCGCTTCCCCGGCCGGCGCGGCTGCGCCTGATGACCTACAACATCCGCCACTGCCGGGGTGTGGACGGGGTGATCTCGCCCGCCCGCATCGCCGAGGTGATCGCGGCCTGCGAGCCGGACGTCGTCGCGCTCCAGGAGGTCGATGTCGGGCGCGCCCGCACCGGCGGGCTCGATCAGGCCGAGGAGATCGCGCGGCTCCTCGACATGCGCCACCATTTCCATCCCGCCCTGCAGATCCTGGAGGAGCGCTACGGGGACGCCATCCTGACGACGCGGCCCGCGAGCCTCGTCAAGGCCGGCGCCCTGCCCGGCCTCGCCCGCCGGCCCGGCCTGGAGCCGCGGGGCGCCCTCTGGGTCGAGATCGCGGTGGGCGGGGGCCGCCTGCAGATCCTGAACACGCATCTCGGCCTGTCCGGGCGCGAGCGGCTGGCGCAGGTCGAGGCGCTGCTCGGCCCCGACTGGCTCGGCGGGGACCGGGCGCGCACGCCCTTCGTTCTGGTGGGCGACCTCAACGCGACGCCCCTGTCCCGGGCCTACCGGCGGCTCGCCGCCCGGCTCACCGACGTGCGCGGCCTCGCGGGCGGGCAGGGGCGCGGCGCCACCTTCCCGAGCCGCTTCCCGGTGCTGCGCCTCGACCACGTCTTCGTCAGCGACGGCGTCACGGCCGAGCGGGCCGGCGTCGTCCGGGGTGCGCTGCCGCGCCTCGCCTCGGACCACCTGCCGCTCCTCACGGAGCTCTGCCTCGTGCCGGCACCGGCCGGGATCGCCGCGCGGGCGTCGGCGACGGTCTAGCGGTCCGGGCCGGAGGGCACGACGGGCTCCCTCTCCCGGGCGGGAGATGAGTGGGGCGAGGGATGCGCCCTGTCCGGAGAGGCCGCCTCCCTCACCGCCTCCCTCTCGGACCGGGATGGGACGCGCGCGGCATCCCCGCGCGCCGCGGGTTCCGTGCGGACGCGCAGGGCGCGCCGGCGGCGCCACGGGCGCCAGAGGTCGGCGGTGCCGACCGGATCGCCGACATGCCACGCCTCGATGAACCGGGCGAGGAGGCCCCGCCGGGAGGCGACGACGGCGCAGAGGCGCTCGGGCGAGACGAGGGCGGGGTCGTCGAGGGCGGCGCGCACCGAGCCGCGCTGCCGCACCACCGCCTCGAACCGGTCTCGCGGACAGCCGGCATGGTGGGCGACGAAGCCGTCGCGCACGCGCGCGATCGCCTCCCGGCGCAGGTCGTAGGGCTCACCGGGCAGGGCCTCGATCGCGAGGTCGCACTCCGTGTCGAGGCCGAGCGACCGGTTGTTGAGGTTCGTCGAGCCGACCCGCAGCAGCCGGTCGTCGAAGACCGCGACCTTCGAGTGGACGAGGATCGGGCCGCCGGCCGGCGTGCGGGGCGCCAGCACCCGCAGGCGACGGTGCGGGTCGGCCGCACGCAGCCGCGCGATCAGGCCGCGGCGGGCGCTGTCCATGGTCAGCCGGTCGAAGCCGTTTGGGCTGCGCTCGGTCAGCACCACGACGATCTCGGGCCCGTCCGGCTCGGCGAGCCGGGCGGCCAGCGCCGCCGCGATCAGGGGCGACGTGAAATACTGGTTCTCCAGGTAGATGATGCGGCGCGCGGCCCGGATCGCCCGGAGATACAGGGCCTCGCTCTCGCGCAGGGCCGCTCGGCCCGCCCGTGCCGGCTCGGTGCGGGCGATGCCGACCTCGACGTCGCGCAGGAGTGGCGTCACCGTGTCGGGCCAGGGGTCGCCGAAGCCCTCCGGCCCAGCCTCCGGCGTTCCGAGCCGCTCGCCCGTCGCGTCCAGCCAGCGGCGCCGGGCGAGGTCGCCGAGGGCGGCGGCGGCAGGCCCGTCCACCGCCATCATCACGTCGTGGCGCGGCGGGTAGGTCTCCCCCGAGGGCAGGCGTCGGCGCGGGTCGCGGTCGCGGTGCGCCTGCGTGTCCCAGCGGTTCACCTCGAAATCGCCCCCGCCGCAGAAGGCGACGCGGTCGTCGATGACCAGGATCTTCTGGTGCTGGCAGGCGCCGTAGGGGAGGGTGCCGTCGATCCGGAAATCGATCTGCGGGCCGAGCGCCGCCCGCACCGTGTCCGGCGTGTGGTCGTTGCCCGCCGAGATCGGCCAGGGCATGTCCCAGATCAGCAGCCGGATCGCGAGGTCGGGCCGCTGCGCCTTCAGGCGGCGCAGGAGGTCGGCCATGCTCTCCCGCTCGGCCTCGCCGACGGGATCGAGGCGCACGCGCGGATCGAAGCTCCAGCCGATCAGCAGGATGGAGCGTCGCGCCGCGAGGAGGGCGCGCCGCGCGGCGGCGAAATAGGCCGCCCCGTCGTGGAGCAGGGCGATGCGGGCGGCCGGCTCCCGGCGCCAGCAGGTCTCCCCGGGGCGCAGCCAGCCCGCGTCCGGGGTCTCGATGCTCGATAGATCTCTCATGCGCCCGCGCCGGCTCTCCGCATCCTCAGTTTGGCCCGTACGCGCCGCCGGGTCAGGCCGACGGCCGCGAAGGTCGCAACGAGGCCGAGCCCGAGGGAGATCCAGTGCTCCGGCGCGTCCCCGCCCGCCGCGCGGCCGATCACCCCGAGATAGACGCAGACGAGCGTGCCGGGCAGCATGCCGAGGATGGTTGAGACGAGAAAGGCCCCCGGGCGCACGTCGGTGATGGCGAGGATGTAGTTCTGGGCGTTGAAGGGGACGAAGGGGCTGAGGCGCATCAGCGTCAGCAATTGCCAGCCGCCCTCGCCGACCGCCTCGACGGTGGCCTTCATGGCCGGCCGCCGCTCGATCAGGGCGCGGACCCGGTCCTGCAGCAGGGTGCGCCCCGCCGCGAACGCGAGCACCGAGCCGAGCGTGGCGGCGGCGAGAACGATCGGCAGCGACCACCAGCCGAAGGCGACGCCCGCCGCGATGGTGAGGGGCGTGCAGGGCACGACGAGGAGCGTCGCGACGACGAAGAGGGCCGCGAAGGCGACGGGCCCGTAGGGGCCGAGCCCCTGCGTCCACGCCTTGAAGGCCGCGAGCCAGGCATCGACGGGGAGGAGATACCAAGCGGCCAGGGCGGCCGCGACGGCGAGCCCGGTCGCCAGCCAGTATCGGGTTTCGTCGCCCGTCACGCAGATCCTCCTCGAGGCCGCAGCACCACGAGGTCTCAAGGCCCGGCGCGCACCGCTTGTATTAGAGCGGTGGCCCGATCCGCACAGCCCGGCGCCGCGCATGCGGGCCGCGCGCGGGGCGGGACCGCGGCCGGGAAACGGAAACGCCGCGGTTAACGTACGGTCTGCACGAAGCCCCATTTTCCATACGTGATCGCAACGGATATCCTATAAGTATGCAATATTCATATGGTCAGACTCAGGGTTGCGCATACTCGTGGCGAAAAGCGATCACGGCGGTGCGGCGGCAAGGACCCAACGGGGCGCTACGATGATCTGGCTTCAGGCGGACAAGGCTTCCGGTGCGGCGACGGCGGAGCGGGAGGCGGAGCAGGAGCTGCTCGCCCTGCGCCTGCCGGTCCAGGCCGAACTGTCCCTGCGCCAGCTCGCGGGAGCGCTCGGTGTCGCGACGGCGCTGACCCTGCCCGAGGCGTCGGCCCGGCCCGCCTTCGAGGGCGAGGCATCGAACTTCGCCGAGGCCGCGAGCCTGCTTCAGGCCTTCCTGGCGATCGAGGACTCCGAGACGCGGGCCCGCTGCCTCGCCTACGTGCAGGGCGCCTCGATCCCCCCGGCGCGCCAGTAGGGAGCGGCCAGCGGCCGGTGCGGGCCCTGCCCTTCGAGGGGGAATGAGCGTCGGGGACGGGCGGCTGCGGCGGCCGGCCCGCCCGCGTCAGGACCTGGCGACGAGGCAGGCCGACGGCGCGAGGGTTCGCTCCGGAAGCGTCATCACCTCGCCGCGCAGCGCGCCGGAGAACACGCCCGCGAGACGCTTCGAGACGAAGTCGATGAAGCGCCGGGTCTTGGCCGGCAGGAGCCGGGACGTCGTCACGATGTAGATCGAGGTCGCCGGCAGGCGCCAGTCCGGCAGGACCCGGTCGAGGCGTCCGCTGGCGAGGTCGCGCTCGACATTGACGAGGTTCGCCGCCGCGATGCCGCGGCCCGTCACCGCGAGGCGGCGCGCGAGGCTGAGATTGTTGCAGGAGATCCGGCCCGACACCGGCGCGGAGACGATCTCGTCGCCGCGGGTGAGCTGCCAGGTGTCGCTGGCGCCGGGCACCGAGAGCACCACGTCGTGCTCGGCGAGATCCTTCGGATGCTTCGGCCGGCCCCGCGACCGCAGGTAGGCGGGAGCGGCGACGAGGACGTTCTCGGTCTCCACGATCCGGCGCACGATCAGCGAGGTCTGCCGGGGCTCCTCCACGGCGATCGCGAGGTCGTAATCCTCCCGCACGAGGTCGACCTGAGAGGCGTGCAGGTCGAGATGGACGTGGATGTGCTCGTGGCTCTCCGAGAAGGCGCAGACGATGTCCGTCAGGTGCCGCAGCACCCAGAAATCCGGCGGCGCCGCGACCTTGAGGAAGCCGGACGGACCCTTCGCCTGGGCGATCATGTCGTCGAAGGTGCGCTGGGCCTCGTCGACGATGCGGGTGGCCTGGGCGAGGTAGGCCTCGCCGTAGGGGGTGAGGGCGAGCTTGCGGGTGGTGCGGTCGAGGAGGCGCAGGCCCACGGCCGTCTCGAATTGCGTGATCCGGCGGGAGACCGAGGAGATCGGCATGTCGAGAGCCGCCGCCGCCTGGCTGAAACTCTTGCGTTTCGCCACCTCAACGAAAAGGGCCATATCGCGCAAGACTTGAGGCTGCGGCATATCCTCTGGCTCTCTTCCCCCGAGTTTGCCGAGGTGAGGTTTCCTCCTCCACCGCGGACACAACCCTAGATAGACGTACCGCCGCCCCCGTCAAGGTATTCCGCAACAGAGTTGGCCACGGAAAAGAGTTTTCCAGCGTCATATGCTTAATATCGACGCTGCATTTTCTTCGTCAAATTTTAGATAAAATTCGATTGTCTTGGCTTATAGCCTGAGCAGTCGCGGAGAGACGTTCCACACAAACGGCGGCCTTGCGGGCCTCGCGCCCGCGCCGCGCCTTGGGCCGGCGCCCTCGCGCCGGCCGCGCCCGGGAGCGGCCTACCAGGTGCTGCGCAGGTTGCGCGGGAGCGGCGCGGCCCGGCGAGGCCCGGCTTCCGCCCGGCTCCGCAGGGACGCGATCAGCCATGCCGCCGCGAGGCCGGAGACGCTGCCGCCGAACGGGGCGGCCGAGAGCGCGACGAGGGCGCCGTTGTCCCAGAGCATCGCCGACGTCAGGGGACCTCCGACGAGCGCCGCCATCATGATCGCGAACATGAGCAACCTCACTGTGACTGCCGTCCCATCGGACATAACCCGAGGCAGCACAGGACACAGACGAGATTTTGGAAAAACACTTTCCCGAATTGCCCGTCCTGACGAGGGCTGAGGGACGACTTGGAGCGCCAAGCAGATCCTTCCTCGAGGCCCGGATCTGCTGTGGTTAGACTTTCCCCGCACCGTGCTTTTCGCAGCGGGAACGCGGGTCGCCGCATTGCGGCGGCCCTGGCTGGCCTCAGCCGGACACAGATGTTTTCTGCCGCCGAGACAGGATTTTGTCATCATCCCGAATTTCGGCCCAGTCAAATTGTCGCAACGCCTGCCAGCGCCACATATTCTCAATACAAAATCTGGCAGCTTGACTGGCAGAAACTCGACTTTTGCTCTGATGGAAAAGTGCTTTCTGCAATCAATGCTTTCCATCATTTCATTGATGATCAGTTTAAGCCCGGCACGCGGACAGGTTGATCTGTCCGACACGGAAGCTCGCTGATCGGGCCGCCCGTCCGCGGATGCACTCGCAGCGCGAGCTCCCGAAGCTCCCGCCCCAGTCGTCAGCGTCGGTACGGAGCGTCGGTCCCCCCATGGCTACCATCAACCAGACCTTCGATGGGTTCGTCGGCACCTCTGGCAATCCCGTCACGATCGGTGGCTACACCTACGCGCTGCGGTCCAGCACTGGCGCATCGATCGGGACCCTGGCGGTCGAGAACGAGTTCAACGACGCGGTCCTCGACCTCTCGACCACGGCGGTCGGCTATCTCTCGATCGCGCAGGCCTCCGGCGGCGTCTTCGACCTCGACGCCCTCACGATCGACCGCGACATCTCTCTCTTCGGCAACACGCTGTTCGTCGGGTATCGCAACGGCGTCCAGGTCGCCTCGGCGGATTTCGGCAACATCCTCGGCGTCGGCGACCAGAGGATCCAGCTCGGCTCCGCCTTCGACAGCGTCACCGAGGTGCGCGTCTATTCCCGCAGCCTCGCCAACGTGAACCTGGGCGTCGGCTTCGCGATCGATGACGTCGTGACGAACGATACGACGGCGCCGGCCGCCCCGACGCTGAGCGCCGGCACCGCGGCCACGGCCGACAACACCCCGACCCTGACCGGCACCGCCGAGATCGGCTCCACGGTTCGGATCTTCAGCAACGGCACGCTGGTCGGCACCACGACGGCGGGGGCGACCGGCGCCTACTCCTTCACGCCGACGGTCGCCCTCGCCGACGGCACCTACAGCCTCACCGCCACGGCGACGGATGCCAGCGGCAATGCGAGCGCGGCCTCGGCGGCGATCAGCCTGCGGATCGACGCGACCGCCCCGCCGGCGCCCGTCTTCACGGCCGGCGGCGGCCTGACCAACGACAACACCCCGACGGTCTCCGGCACGGCCGAGGCCAACGCCACCGTCTCGGTCTTCAACGGCACCACCCTCGTCGGCACCACCACGGCGAATGCGAGCGGCGCCTGGAGCGTGACGAGCGGGACCCTCGGCGACGGCAGCTACAATCTCACTGCCACCGCCCGCGACGGCCTCGGCAACACCAGCGTCACCTCCGCACCGCTCGGCCTGCGGATCGACACGGCCGCCCCCGGGGCGCCGACCGTGACCGCGCCGAGCCTGACGAACAGCCCGACGCCGACCGTGACGGGCACGGCCGAGGCCGGCTCCACGGTGACGCTCTACAACGGCACGACGGTGATCGGCACCGGGACCGCGGCCGCGAACGGGACCTACACGATCACGCCGACGAGCCCGCTGCCCGCCGGCAATGCGAGCCTGACCGCCACCGCCACCGACGCGGCCGGCAACGTCAGCGGGCGTTCGAGCGGGACGAGCGTCACCGTCGATCTCACCGCGCCGACCGCCCCGACGCTGAGCGCCGGCACCGCGGCCACCGCCGACAACACGCCCACCCTAACGGGCACGGCCGAGGCCGGCGCCACCGTCACCATCCTCAGCAACGGCGCGGCGATCGGCACCACGACGGCGGGCGCGAACGGCGCCTATTCCTTCACGCCGACGGTCGCCCTCGCCGACGGCACCTACACCCTCACCGCGACGGCGCGGGACGCGGCCGGCAATCTCGGCCCCGCCTCGGGGGCGATCAGCCTCCGGGTCGACGCGACGGCCCCCGGGACGCCCGTCTTCCTCTCCGGCGGCGGCCTCACCAACGACTCGACCCCGACGGTGACCGGCACCGCCGAGGCCGGCGCGACCGTGACGATCTCCAATGGCGGGACCGTGCTCGGCACCGCGATCGCCGGCTCGAACGGGGTCTTCACCTTCACGCCCGAGACGCCGCTGACGGAGGGCGCCTATAACCTCACGGCGGTGGCCCGCGATGCGGTCGGCAACGCCTCGCCGGCCTCGGCGGCGCTGTCGCTCCAGCTCGACCTCACCGCGCCCCGCGTCCCGACGATCGCGCCGCTCGCGCCCACGAACGACAGCACCCCCACCATCACCGGCACGGCCGAGGCCGGCTCGGTCGTCACGATCTCGAACGGCGCGACGATCCTCGGCTCGACGACGGCGGCCGCGAACGGCACCTTCTCCTTCACGCCCGGCACCGCGCTGCCCGACGGCACCGCGAGCCTGACCGCCACCGCGCGCGACGCCGCCGGAAACCTCTCCGGCCCCTCCACTGCGGTGAGCGTCACGATCGACACCCTCGGTCCGGCGGCACCCGCGCTCGACCCGCTGGCGCCGACGAGCGACACCACGCCCACCATCACCGGCACCGCCGAGGCCGGCGCCACGGTGACGATCTCCAGCGGCACGACGGTGCTCGGCACCGCGACCGCCGACGCGAACGGCACCTTCACCTTCACCCCGACGACACCGCTGACGGACGGCACGCGCAGCCTCACGGCCACCGCGCGCGATCCCGCCGGCAATCTCTCGCCCGCCTCCCAGGCGGTCTCGCTGACGATCGACACCGCCGCACCCGCCGCCCCGGCCCTCGCCTCGATCCCGCTCACCAGCGACAGCACGCCCACCATCAGCGGCACCGCCGAGCCCGGCGCCACCGTCACGATCTCGGACGGCACGACCGTGCTCGGCACCGTCACCGCCGCCCCGAACGGCACGTTCAGCTTCACCCCGGCGAACCCGCTCACGGACGGCACCACCAGCCTCACCGCCACCGCGCGCGACGCCGCCGGCAACCTCTCGCCGGTCTCGGCCACCGCCAGCGTCACGGTCGACACCGCGGCACCCGCCGCGCCCGTGATCGCCCCGCTCGGGCCGACGAACGACACCACGCCCACCATCACCGGCACCGCCGAGGCCGGCACCACGGTGACCATCCTCAACAACGGCGCGGTCATCGGCACCGCGACGGCCGGGCCGGGCGGCACCTTCTCCTTCACGCCCGGCACCGCGCTGGCCGCCGGCACCGCCAACCTGACGGCCACCGCGCGCGATGCCGCCGGCAACCTCTCGCCCGTCTCGGCGACGGTCGGCGTCACGATCGACACGACCGCACCGACCGCGCCCGCGCTCGACCCGCTCGCGCCGACGAGCGACACCACGCCCACCATCACCGGCACCGCCGAGGCCGGCACCACGGTGACCATCCTCAGCAACGGCGCCGCCATCGGCACCGCGACGGCGGGCGCGAACGGCACGTTCAGCTTCACCCCGACGACTCCGCTGACGGACGGCACTCGCAGCCTCACGGCCACCGCGCGCGATCCCGCCGGCAACCTCTCGCCCGCCTCCCAGGCGGTCTCGCTGACGATCGACACCGCCGCACCCGCCGCCCCGGCCCTCGCCTCGATCCCGCTCACCAGCGACAGCACGCCCACCATCAGCGGCACCGCCGAGCCCGGCGCCACCGTCACGATCTCGGACGGCACGACCGTGCTCGGCACCGTCACCGCCGCCCCGAACGGCACGTTCAGCTTCACCCCGGCGAACCCGCTCACGGACGGCACCACCAGCCTCACCGCCACCGCGCGCGACGCCGCCGGCAACCTCTCGCCGGTCTCGGCCACCGCCAGCGTCACGGTCGACACCGCGGCGCCCGCCGCGCCCGTGATCACCCCGCTCGGCCCGACGAACGACACCACGCCCACCATCACCGGCACCGCCGAGGCCGGTGCCACGGTGACCATCCTCAACAACGGCGCGGTCATCGGCACCGCGACGGCCGGGCCGGGCGGCACCTTCACCTTCACGCCCGGCACCGCGCTGGCCGCTGGCACCGCCAACCTGACGGCCACCGCGCGCGACGCCGCCGGAAACCTCTCGCCCGTCTCGGCGACGGTCGGCGTCACGATCGACACGACCGCGCCGACCGCGCCCGCGCTCGACCCGCTCGCGCCGACGAGCGACACCACGCCCACCATCACCGGCACCGCCGAGGCCGGCACTACGGTGACCATCCTCAGCAACGGCGCCGCCATCGGCACCGCGACGGCCGGGCCGGACGGCGGCTTCAGCTTCACACCGACGACGCCGCTCGCTACCGGAACCGCGCAGATCACCGCGACGGCGCTCGATCTCGCGGGCAACGTCTCGCCCGCCTCCCAGGCGGTCTCGCTGACGATCGACACCGCCGCGCCCGGCGCCCCGGTGATCACGCCGCTCGGGCCGACCAGCGACAGCACGCCCACGATCAGCGGCACGGCCGAGGCCGGCGCCACCGTCACCGTGACGAGCGGCGGAGCCGTCATCGGCACGGCGGTCGCCGACGCGCAGGGCACGTTCAGCGTCACGCCGACGACCGCGCTGGCGGACGGGACCGCCCCGCTCGTCGCCACGGCGCGGGACGCGGCCGGCAACCTCTCGGCACCGTCCACGCCGGTGCCGCTGACGGTCGACACCGTGGCGCCGGGCACGCCGGCCATCAACGCGATCCCCCCGACGAACGACGCGACGCCGACCATCACCGGCAGGGCCGAGGCGGGTGCCTCGGTGACGGTGACGAGCGGCGGACTCGTGCTCGGCACCGTGACGGCCGACGCCAACGGCAACTTCACGATCGAGCCCGAGGTGCCGCTGCCGAACGGCACCTCCCCGCTGGTGGCGACGGCCCGCGACGCGGCCGGCAACCTCTCCGCGGCCTCCCCGACGGTGACGGTGACCGTGGACACCCGCGTGCCGGGTGCCCCGATCGTCAATTACCTCGCACCGACGAACGACGACACGCCGGTCATCACCGGCACGGCCGCGGCCGCCGGCGACCTCGTCACGATCAGCCTGAACGGCGCCGAGATCGGCCGCGGGACGGCCGGCCCGGGCGGCGTCTTCAACATCACGGTCACGGAACTGCCCGAGGGCGCGAGCACCCTCGCCGTCGTCGCGCGGGGCTCCACCGGCAACGTCTCGCCGACGGCGACCCTGGCGGTCCTCGTCGACACCATAGCCCCCGACGCACCGGCCCTCGTCGCCTTCTCGGCGCCGACCAACGACGCGAGCCCGATCATCCGCGGCACGGCGGAGGCCGGCGCCACGGTCACCATCAGCATCGGGACGAACCCGATCGGGACCGCGGTCGCCGACGCGAACGGAACCTTCTCCTTCACGCCGGCCACGGACCTGCCGCAGGGCCCGACATCCCTGACCGCGACGGCCCGCGACGTCGCGGGCAACGTGTCGGCCGCCTCGGCCCCGATCACGGTGCAGGTGGACCTGACGCCGCCCGGCCAGCCGACCATCGACCCGATCGCCCCGACGAACGACACCACGCCGACCATCACCGGCACGGCCGAGATCGGCTCGACCGTCACGCTCACGGCCGGCGGCCTCGTGCTCGGCAGCGCCGTGGCGGATGCGAACGGCGTCTACACGATCACGCCGAGCACTCCGCTCCAGACGGGTTCCGTCTCCATCACCGCGACCGCGCAGGATGGGGCCGGCAACGTCTCGGTGGCCTCCGCGCCGGTGACGGCCATCATCGATACCGCTCCGCCGCCGGTCCCGACCATCACGAACACGCCCGGTCCGATCGCGGACAATACGCCGACGATCACCGGCACGGCCGAGGCCAACGCGCTCGTCGCCATCAGCAGCAACGGCGCCCCCATCGGCACCGTGACCGCGGACGGCAACGGCAATTTCAGCTTCACCCCCGCGGCTCTCGGCGACGGCAGCTACACCTTCACCGCCACGGCGTGGGACGCGGCCGGCAACGCCTCGGGCGCCTCCGCCGCGGTCACGCTCGGCATCGACACGACGGCGCCGGGCGCGCCCGTGATCACCACGGCGGCGGGTCCGACGACCGACAGCACGCCCACCATCACCGGCACGGCCGAGGCCAACGCCGTCGTCACGATCAGCAGCAACGGCACGTCCGTCGGCACCGTGACCGCGGACGGCAACGGCAATTTCAGCTTCACCTCCGCCGCCCTCGGCGACGGCAGCTACACCTTCACCGCCACGGCGCGGGACGCGGCCGGCAACACCGGCCCGGCCTCGGCCGCTGTCGGCCTCATCGTCGACACCGGCGTGCCCCTGGCACCGAGCCTCGCCCCGGTTGCGGGGCCGACGAACGACAACACGCCGACGCTCACAGGCACGGCCGAGCCCAACGCGGTCGTCACGATCAGCAACAACGGCGCCCCGATCGGCACCGTGACCGCCGATGGCACAGGCAACTTCACGTTCACCCCCGCCGCCCTCGGTGACGGCAGCTACAGCCTGACCGCCACGGCCACGGATGCGGCCGGGCAGGTGAGCCCGGCTTCCGATGCGGTCAGCTTCGTGGTCGATACCGCCGCACCCGGCGTGCCCACGCTGACGAGCCCAGGCGGGCCGACCGCGAGTGCCACGCCCGCCATCACCGGCAACGGCGAGCTCGGCGCCACCGTGACGCTCTTCGATGGCACCAACGCCGTCGGCACCGCCACGGTCGGCCCGAACGGCACCTTCTCGGTCAGCCCGACGAACCCGCTGGGGCAGGGCACCCACAGCCTCACCGTCCAGCTCACGGACGCGGCCGGCAATGTCGGCGCGGCCTCCGCTCCGCTCAACGTCGTCGTCGACACGCTGCCCCCGGCCGCGCCCGTGATCACCACGGCAGCCGGCCCGACGAACGACAGCACGCCCACCATCACGGGCACGGCCGAGGCCAACGCTCTCGTCACGATCAGCAGCAACGGCGCCTCGGTCGGCACCGTGACCGCGGACGGCAACGGCAATTTCAGCTTCACCTCCGCCGCTCTCGGCGACGGCAGCTACAGCTTCACCGCCACGGCACGGGACGCGGCCGGCAACACCGGGCCGGCCTCGACCGCTCTCGGTCTCACCGTCGACACGGCAGCACCGGCCGCGCCGAGCCTCGCCCCGGTCCCCGGGCCGACGAACGACAACACGCCGACGCTCACAGGCACGGCCGCTCCGAACGCGGTCGTCACCATCAGCAACAACGGCGCCCCCATCGGCACCGTGACCGCCGATGGCACCGGCAACTTCAGCTTCACCCCCGCCGCCCTCGGCGACGGCAGCTACAGCCTCACCGCCACGGCACGCGACGCGGCCGGCAACACCGGCGTCGCCTCGGCCCCGGTCAGCTTCGTGGTCGATACCGCCGCACCCGACGTGCCCACGCTGACGAGCCCGGGCGGGCCGACCGCGAGCGCCACGCCCGCCATCACCGGCAACGGCGAGGTCGGCGCCACCGTGACGCTCTTCGACGGCACCAACGCCGTCGGCACCGCCACGGTCGGCCCGAACGGCACCTTCTCGGTCAGCCCGACGAGCCCGCTGGGGCAGGGCACCCACAGCCTCAGCGTCCAGCTCACGGACGCGGCCGGCAATGTCGGCGCGGCGTCCGCTCCGCTCAACGTCGTCGTCGACACGCTGCCCCCGGCCGCGCCCGTGATCACCACGGCGGCTGGCCCGACGGGCGACAGCACGCCCACCATCACCGGAACCGCGGAAGCGGGTGCCATGATCACCGTGTCGAATGCCAGTGGCGCCCTCGGCACCACCATGGCCGACGGCAACGGCGCTTGGTCCTTCACGCCCGGGAGCGCGTTGCCGGACGGCAGCTACACCTTCACCGCCACGGCGCGGGACGCGGCCGGCAACACCGGCCCGGCCTCGGCCGCTCTCGGCCTCACCGTCGACACCGGCGTGCCCCTGGCACCGAGCCTCGCCCCGGTCGCCGGGCCGACGAACGACAACACGCCGACGCTCACGGGCACGGCCGAGCCCAACGCGGTCGTCACGATCAGCAACAACGGCACGCCGCTCGGCACCGTGACCGCCGATGGCACCGGCAACTTCACGTTCACCCCCGCCACCCTCGGCGACGGCAGCTACAGCCTCACCGCCACGGCACGCGACGCGGCCGGCAACACCGGCGTCGCCTCGGCCCCGGTCAGCTTCGTGGTCGATACTGCCGCACCCGGCGTACCCACGCTGACGAGCCCGGGCGGGCCGACCGCGAGCACCACGCCCGCCATCACCGGCAATGGCGAGGCCGGCGCCACCGTGACGCTCCTCGACGGCACCAACGCCATCGGCACCGCCACGGTCGGCCCGAACGGCACCTTCTCGGTCAGCCCGACGAGCCCGCTGGCGGAGGGCGCGCACAGCCTCACCGTCCAGCTCACGGATGCGGCCGGCAATGTCGGCGCGGCCTCCGCACCGCTCAACGTCGTCGTCGACACCGCCATCGACACGGGGACGCCCGCCGCCCTCAGCGTGAACACGACCGCCGACGGCGTGCTCAACGCGGCCGAGGCGGCCGTGACCGGCTTCACCGTGGTCGGTCTCGACCCGGGCACGAGCGGCACGGCCCTCTTCACGGACGGCACCCGCACGGTCAGCGTCGCCGTCGGCGCGGACGGCACCTACAGCGCCAACCTGTCGGCCCTCAACGGGGCGGTGACCTCGAGCCTCGTCCTCGCGGACACGGCCGGCAACGGCGCCACCATCACGGGCCCGACGCTCAGCCTCGACACCGTGGCACCGGCCGGCACCGCCGCCGCCTCCGCCGCGGGCGGCCCCGCCGCCACGAGCTTCACGGTGACCGTGACCTTCCCCGAGACCGTCACCGGCCTCGGCGCCGAGGATTTCGTGCTCAGCGGCACGGGCGACTCGGCCGGCACGATCAGCGCGGTGGCGGGATCGGGCGGCAGCTACACGGTCACCGTCGCGAACGTGACGGGCAGCGGCACGCTCACGCTCTCGCTGGCGCCGGGCTCCGACATCGCGGATGCCGCGGGCAACCTCGCGAGCCTGATCCCGGCCTCGCGGGCCGTCGACGTCCCGGTCCCGGGGGAGCCGGCACGCACGGTGATCACCGGCTTCGGCGAGGATTCCGGCCTCGTCGGCGACGGCATCACCAACGATCCCGCGCCGGTGCTGACCGGCACCGGCATCGCGGGCGGAACGGTCTCGGTGAGCTACACCGACGCGGCCGGCCCGCACACGCTGACCGGCGCGATCGACCCGCAGGGCAATTGGAGCCTCGCGCTCCCGAGCCTCGCGGATGGCGGCTACAGCTTCACCGCGAGCGCGACTGGACCGAACGGCGAGACGGGCCGCGCCTCGGCGCCGCTCGCCCTCACCATCGACACGACGGCCGACGCCGCGCCGACCGTGACCCTCGTGGTGGCGGAGCCGGCCAGCGGCGCGCTGACGCCCCAGGAGGCGGCCGCGGCCGCCTTCACCCTCGCCGGGCTCGACGCCGGCTCCACCGCCACCGTGACCTTCACGGACGGCATCCGCAGCGTCGACGCCGTGGCGCAGGCCAACGGAACCTACACCGTCGACCTGTCGAGCTTCAGCGGCACCGTGACATCGACGGTCGTGATCACGGACGTGGCCGGCAACCGGGCGACCGGGAGCGGCAACGCCGTGGATGTCGACCAGGGCGGGGCGCAGCCCTCGGACCTCGTGACGCCGCTGATCGCGGGCATCGACGCCGATACCGGCACGCCGGGTGACGCGATCACCAGCGACACCTCGCCCTCCGTCACGGGTCTCGGCACGCCCGGCACCACGGTTGTGCTCCGCTACACCGATGCCGCCGGCCCGCACGACCTGACCGTGCCGGTCGCCTCGGACGGGAGCTGGCGGGTCGACCTGCCGACGCTGCCCGACGGCACCTACGACGTGGTCGCCACCGGCCGCGACGCGGCGGGCAACGTCTCTGCGCCATCGCAGCCCCTGCGGGTGGTGATCGACACGGTGGCCGATGCCGGCGCACCGGTCGCCCTCGCCGTCGCTCCGCCCGCGGATAGCGTCGCGGGCGCGGCGGAGGCCGCCAACACGGCCTTCACGGTGAGCGGGCTCGACCCCGACGCCACCGCGGCGGTGACCTTCACGGACGGCACGCGCAGCGTCACCGTGCAGGCCGGGGCGGACGGGCGCTACACGGCGGACCTGTCGAGCCTCAACGGCACCGTCACGTCGAGCCTTGTCTCGACCGATGCGGCCGGCAATGTCGCGACGGCGAGCGGCCAGCCGATCGCGATCGACAGCGTGGCGCCGGCCGCGCCCACGGTCGACGGCACGAGCGGCGGCACCAGCGCCGATCCCTCGCCCGTCTTCACGGGCTCGGCCGAGCCCGGCAGCACGGTCACCGTCACCTACGGGACCCCGCAGGGACCCGCCACGGTGACGGGCACGACGGGCAGCGACGGCCGCTGGAGCGTCGAGGTGCCGCCGCTGCCCGACGGCACCTACACGTTCACGGTGGACGCCACCGATGCCCAGGGCAACCGCGGCGCCAGCGGGGCGCCCGTGGTTCTGACGATCGACGCGGTGCCGGACCCGGCCAACATTCCGCCCACCGGGGTCGTCGACAGCGCGCGGACCACGGCCCACGCCCTGGCGATCGCCGGCAACGTGCTCGCGAACGACCAGGACGTGAACACCGGTGACGTGCTGCGGGTGGCCGCGGTGCAGTTCGCGGGTGGCCTCGGCCACGCCGTCACGGGCGACGGCAGCGTCGAGGTCGTGGGCAATTTCGGCACGCTGCGGCTCGCCGCGGACGGCAGCTACAGCTACCAGGCGATCGGCGCGAACAGCCTGAATGCCGGCGCCACGGCGGTCGAGTCCTTCTACTACACGGTGAGCGACGGCCACGGCGGCTTCGCGCAGACGCGGCTCGACGTGACCGTAGTCGGCGAGGTGCCGCGGGCCGAGCAGAGCTTCGGCTTCGCGTTCACGGACGCCAAGGTCAGCCTCGACGGGGAGAAGCTCGTCCTGGTCGGGCCGGACGGCATCGTCCACGACGTCACGGGCATCGACACGCTGCGCTTCAGCGACGGCACGATCCAGAACAACGACAATTACCGCGTGGTGGACGACATCTACTACTACGCGAAGAATCTCGACGTCTGGCGTGCCCATGTCGACGCCGACGACCATTTCGCGACCTTCGGCTGGAAGGAGGGCCGGGACCCCAACGCCTATTTCCACACGGCGGAGTATCTCGCCGAGAATCCCGACGTGGCGGCGGCGGGCGTCAACCCGCTCAGCCACTACCTCGCCTACGGCGAGCGCGAGGGCCGCAGCCCGAGCGAGGGGTTCAGCGCGGAATCCTACCTCAAGCAGAACGGCGACGTGGCCCAGGCGAACCTGAACGCGCTTGCCCACTACTTCGCCTACGGCCAGGACGAGGGCCGCAGCGTGCTGGCCGGCGAGGGCCCCGGCAACGTCACCGGCGATTTCGACCCCGGCTACTACCTCGCCAACAACCGGGACGTCGCGGCCGCGACCCCGGCGGGCCGGGAAGCCGAGAGCTGGGCTCTCCAGCACTACCTCACCTACGGCGCGGGCGAGGGCCGGGATCCGAGCGCCTTCTTCGACACGACCTACTACCTCGCCCAGAACCCGGACGTGGCGGCGGCGGGCATCAACCCGCTGATCCACTACCAGGAATTCGGCTGGCGGGAGGGCCGCAACCCGAGCGAGGCGTTCGACACCAACGCCTACCTCGCCCAGAACCCGGACGTGGCCCAGGCTCAGATCGACCCGCTGGAGCACTACCTCCAGTACGGGATCCACGAGGGCCGTCTCCTGACCTGAGGCCGGCCCGGCCGCCCCGCCCGGACCCTCGTCCGGACGGGGAGGCGCGGGAGATCCCCGCTCCGGCGGGGGAGGGTGCCGCGCTGCGCCGTCAAGGCCCGGCGCAGGCAGAGCCAGGCCGCCACGGCGAGAGCGACTCGCATTGGCGCGCGGGCCGGGACGGCCGGTGGAGCGGCGGCGACGTCGGGCTCCGCGCGGGTGGGCTCGGCTCCGCCCTGGCCCAGCGCCCGGCGTGCCCGCCGAGCGATCCCCTCGAAGCCGGCGGGCCGCCCGCTGTCCAGGGCATCGGCGAGCGTGGCGAGGCAGTTCGGCGTCGCGGTGGCCAGCGCCGTCTCGAACCACGGCCCCGCCTCGTCCGGCCGCCCGCCCTCGGCGAGGAGAAGGCCGAGATTGAGCGCCCCCCAGCAATCGCCGCCCTCGGCCGCGCGCCGGTAGCAGGCCCGAGCGGCCGCCCGGTCGACGGGCGTGCCCCAGCCCTCCTCGTGGCAGCGACCGAGCAGGCCGATCGCCTTGGCGTGGCCCGTGGCGGCGGCGGCCGCGAAGTGCCGGGCCGCCTCCGCATGGTCGCGCCGCACGCCGGTGCCGTAGAGGAGGAGGCAGCCGACATTGTACTGCGCCCAGGCGAGGCCGCCCGCGGCCGCCCGCCGGTAATGGCGCAGGGCCTCGGCCTGATCGACCGGCACGCCCCAGCCGAGCTCGTGGCAGCGCCCGACCATGTTGCGGGCCTCCAGGCTGCCGATGGCGGCCGCGCGCGCGAACCACTCGTAGGCGGCGCCCGCGTCGCACGGCACGCCCGTCCCGTCGAGATGCATCTGGCCGAGCACGAGCTGCGCCGCGCGGAATCCCTTGCCGGCCGCGAAGCGGATCCAGGACGCCGCCTCCTGCGGGCGTCGCGCGAACAGGGCCCGCCAATCGGCCTCCGAATGCCGGTGCAGATCCCAGACGTTCGGGGCCGCGCCGCCGATCCCGCTTCCCGCGCGGGCAGCTGATCCGGAAGGTGGCACGTCCGATCCCACGCCCGAGCCGTCGATCCCGCGAGCGCACCCCGGCGGGCCGCATTCAGCGGCCGCAATACCATGCATCGCACAGATGAAAAGCATCGATTGCGTGTAATCGATCGCAGTTCAGAATGATTTCAAACTCGATTTAGAGCAAATCTAAAATGTTGCACTTGTGTATCTTCCGCTGAAAACCGCGGGATAACCGTTGCATCCGGCGGCAGAGTTTCACTATGGACGCTCATTCAGCGGAGAGTATCGGTGATGCGTGCCCAACTATCGATGAGGGACACGAGCGGATCGAATGCGGTCGGCCTCGGACTCGCGGCGACGCTCGGCGCCTTCGTGCCGTTCGACGCGGAGGCGCAGGACGTCGCCGCCGACCTGCCGCTCCTCAGCGTCGAGGGCTTCCGCCTGAGCGACCCCAACGTGCTGAACGAAGGCACCGGCCTCTCGCGGCTCCCCGGCCGCATCCAGGACACGCCGCAGGCGATCAGCGTCGTCCCGGGCGAGGTCATCCGGCAGCAGCAGGCGACCACCCTGGAGCAGGCCCTGCGCAACGTGCCGGGCATCACGGTCTCGGCGGGCGAGGGCAATGGCGGCCTCAACGGCGACCAGTTCCGCATCCGGGGCTTCCAGGCCAAGAACGACGTCTATCTCGACGGCCTGCGCGATTTCGGCGTCTACGCCCGCGACAGCTTCAACATCCAGGACGTGGTGGTCATCAAGGGCCCGGCCTCGGAGACGCTCGGCCTCGGCACCGCAGGCGGCGCCATCAACATCGTCTCGAAGCGGGCGGGGCTGACCGATTTCACGACGATCGACACGCTCGGCGGCAGCGGGCCGACGGCGCGGGGCACCTTCGACATCAACCGCCGCATCGACGAGACCACCGCGATCCGCCTCACCGGCATGGTCCATCGCCAGGACGTGCAGGACCGCGACCTCGTGAAATCCGACCGGGCCGGCTTCGCCGCCTCGCTCGGCTTCGGCCTCGGCACGGACACGACCTGGCACCTCAACTACTTCTACCAGCACAGCGAGCGCACGCCCGATTACGGCGTGCCGACCGTGCTGCGCCCGGGCGCCCGCAACGCCCTGCCGATCACCGAGTTCGGGCTGGCGCGCAACACCTCCTACGTGCGCACCAGCGACCGCGACGTCGCGGATGTCCACCTCCTCACCTCGCTGATGAAGTGGGAGGTCGCCCCCTGGCTGACCGTGACCAACGATTCCCGGCTCTCGTTCTACGACCGGAACTTCTCGACCACCGCCGCGATCTGCACCGGCACCTGCGTCACCGACTTCTTCGCGGGCCGCAATCCCTTCGTGACCTATAGCGCGGGCGGCGGCCAGACGTTCGGACAGGACGCCTGGGGCGCGCAGAACGTCACGACGGCCATCGCCAAGTTCCA
Organism: Methylobacterium sp. BE186; assembly: GCF_031457035.1. Classification (NCBI taxonomy): domain Bacteria; kingdom Pseudomonadati; phylum Pseudomonadota; class Alphaproteobacteria; order Hyphomicrobiales; family Methylobacteriaceae; genus Methylobacterium; species Methylobacterium sp. BE186. The sequence goes on along the minus strand of NZ_JAVDVV010000002.1, from coordinate 233,171 downwards.
CACCGGCTTCCTGCGCCACGAGGTCGTGACCGGGCTCGACCTGTTCTACCAGGACGACGACCGCATCAACTACCAGGTGCTCGGAACGCGCCCGAACCAGCGCCTGCTGACCCCGCTCCACGATCAGGTCGGCTACTCGCTGGTGCCGAACCCTGCCAGCCGCCGCCTGACGCAAGGCGCCAATCTCGGCGCCTTCTTCAGCGACCGGGTCTGGCTGACCGAGCAATTCTCGATCCTGGGCGGCGTGCGCGTCGACCGCTTCGTCAGCAGCTACACCGCCACCAACGCGAACGCCGTCTTCACCCCCTCCGTGATCGCCCCCTCGACCGGGGTCAGCCCGAAGGTCAGCGGCATCTGGCAGCCGACCCCCGAGCAGACCTACTACGTCTCCTATTCGCGCGGCTTCTCCCCGCAGGGGCAGTACGTGGCGAACTCGACGGGCATCGAGATCCCGAACGCCGCCGCGCTGAAGCCCGAGGAGAGCGACCTCTACGAGGTCGGCGCCAAGGTCAGCGTGCTCGGCGGCCGCCTCGGCCTCGCCGCGGCGCTGTTCCGGATCGACAAGAGCAACAGCTTCGACATCGATCCCGTCACGGGCAACATCATCAACGGCGCCCTCGACGCGGGCGAGCGCCGCCGGGTCGACGGGTTCGAGGCCTCGATCACCGGCAAGCTCAGCGAGGAGTGGAACATCATCGCGGGCTACACCCACCTCGACGGGACGGTCCTGTCCGGCGTCAATGCGGGCCGGGTCGCGCCCTTCGTGCCCGCCAACGCCTTCACCCTCTGGACGACCTACGACCTGACGGCCCTCGGCCGCTCGTGGTGGAACCTGCCGGGGAAGGTCACGGTCGGCGGCGGAGTGACCTTCGACGACGGCTACTTCCCGGCGAGCGACAACATCGCCCGCATCCCCGGGACCTTCTCGCTCGATGGGCTGATCTCCTACGAGACCGACGCCTACCGGGTCGCCGTCAACGTCTACAACCTGACGGACGAGCTGAATTACGGTTCCGGCTTCTCGACCCGCGCCGTGCCCCTCTCGGGCCGGACGGTGCTGGTGAGCCTCGGCACCCGCTTCTGAGGGTCGGAAACCGTGCTCGTCCATGTGAAGAACGTGCTCTCGCCCGAGGAGGTCGCCCATATGCGCGGCCGGCTCGAGGGGGGAGAGTGGGTCGACGGGCGCGTCACGGCCGGCGCCCAGGCGGCGCGCGCCAAGCGCAACCTGCAGATCCCGGAGGATTCGGCTGTTGCCCGCGAACTCGGCGACCTGATCCTGCGGGCGCTGGGGCGGAGCCCGCTCTTCAACGCGGCGGCGCTGCCCCTGCGGGTGCTGCCGCCCCTCTTCAACCGCTACGATGTGGGCATGGGCTTCGGCGCCCATGTCGACGGGGCGATCCGGATGGTGCCCGGCGCCGGCATCCGGATGCGGGCCGACGTCTCGACGACCCTCTTCCTGACGGACCCCGCCGCGTACGACGGCGGCGAGCTCGTCATCGAGGACACGTTCGGCTCGCACGCCGTGAAGCTGCCGGCGGGCGACATGATCGTCTATCCCGCGACCTCGCTGCATCGGGTCGAGCCGATCACCCGGGGCTCGCGCTGGTCGGCGTTCTTCTGGTCGCAATCCCTGGTCAAGGACGACGGCGCCCGCGCCCTCCTCTACGACCTCGACCGCGGCATCACGGGCGTGCGCGGCGATCTCTCCGACGACAACCCCGCCGTGATCGCGCTCACCAGCACCTACCACAACCTCCTGCGCCGCTGGGCCGAGCTGTGAGGAGCGCGGGCCTCGCCACCAAGGCCGCCGCGGAGACCGCTCCGGAGAACGGGGCGGAGGAGGCGCGCCGCCGCGCGCGCGGCCGCCGGGCCTTCTGGCTGAAGCAGCTCTACGCCTGGCACTGGGTCTCCTCCGCCCTCTGCCTCGTCGGCATGCTGCTCTTCACGGTGACGGGCTTCACGCTCAACCATGCCGGCCGCTTCGAGGCGCGCGCCGCGGTGGAGAGCCGGGATGCCGTGCTGCCCCGGGACCTGCGCGAAGCGCTGGCGGCCCTGCCGGCGACCGGCCGCGCCGCCCTGCCGGGTCCCCTGGCGGACTGGCTGAAGGGCGCGCTCGGCGTGGCGGCCGCGGGTCGCGAGGCCGAGCTCTCCCGCAGCGAGGTGCTGCTCTCCCTGCCGCGGCCCGGGGGCGACGGCTTCGTCAGCATCGGCCGGAGCGACGGCGCCGTCCTCTACGAGCGGAGCAGCCGCGGCTGGATCTCCTACCTCAACGACCTCCACAAGGGCCGCAACGCGGGGGCCGCCTGGAGCCTGTTCATCGACCTGTTCGCGGGCGCCTGCCTGATCTTCTGCCTGACGGGGCTGATCCTGCTGCACTTCCACGCCGGGCGGCGCCCCGCCACGTGGCCCGTGGTCGGGGTCGGCCTCGCCCTACCGCTCGGCCTCGCCCTCCTGTTCATCCACGCCTGAAAGGCGAAGATCCGATGCGCCGCGCCGTCACCGCCCTGTTTCCGACCCTGATCGCCGGCCCCGCACTCGCGGGCGAGGTCGCCGTGAGCGTGGAGATCCCGCGCCTCCACGTGTCCGAGTACCATCGCCCCTACCTTGCCGTCTGGCTCGAGGGGGCGGACGGGGCGGCGCTCGCCAACCTCGCCGTCTGGTACGACGTGCGCAAGAAGGAGGGGGAGGGCGGCGCCAAGTGGCTGAAGGACATGCGGCAATGGTGGCGCCGCATCGGCCGCGAGACCGACCTGCCCCTCGACGGAATCAGCGGCGCGACGAAGCCCGTCGGCGCCCACGCGCTGAGCTTCTCCACCGACGCCGCCCCCTTCGCGGCCCTCAAGCCCGGCCATTACGAGATCGTGGTCGAGGCCGCCCGCGAGGTCGGCGGCCGCGAGGTCCTGCGCCTGCCCGTCTCCTGGCCGCCGCAGGCCGGGGCGCGCGCCGAGGCCAGGGGCACGAGCGAGCTCGGCGCCGTCTCGGTCGGCCTCAAGCCCTGACAGACCTGCCGTGACAGACCTGCCGAAAGACCTGCCGAAAGACCTGCCGTGACAGACCTGCCGACAGAACTGCCCCGACACGACCCCGCCGTGAGAGATCCCATGCGCCATCTCGCCCGCCTCGCGCTCCCCCTCCTCGCCGCCCTCGCCGCGGCCGCGCCCGCCGCCGCCCACAAGGCCTGGATGCTGCCCTCCTCGACGGTTCTGTCGGGAGCCGACGTCTGGGTCACGGTCGACGCGGCGGTCTCGAACGACCTGTTCGTGTTCGAGCACGTGCCGATGCGGCTGGACAACCTCGTCGTGACGGGGCCGGACGGCGAGGCCGTGAAGGCCGAGAACGCTGCCACGGGCAAGTTCCGCAGCACCTTCGACCTGCACCTGACGAAGCCCGGCACCTACCGGGCGAGCGTCGTCGGCGAGGGCCTGTTCGCGACCTACAAGCTCAACGGTGAGCCGAAGCGCTGGCGCGGCCGGCCCGAGGCGCTCGAGCGCGACGTCCCGAAGGAGGCGACCGACCTCAGGCTGACGCAGACGCAGCAGCGCACCGACACCTTCGTGTCGCTCGGCAAGCCGAGCACGCCGGCGCTTGCGCCCGCCGCCAAGGGGCTGGACCTGCGGGCCGAGACCCACCCGAACAACCTCGCTTCCGGCGAGACCGCCCGCTTCACGCTCCTCCTCGACGGCGCGCCCGCGGCCAATGTCGACGTCGAGATCGTCCGCGGCGGCGTGCGCTACCGGGACGCGCCGGGCGAGATCCGCCTGAAGACGGGCGCCGACGGCAGCTTCAGCGTGACATGGCCCCAGGCCGGGATGTACTGGCTCGGCGCCGAGGTGCAGGACGACAAGGCGACGATCCCGAATGCCCGCCGCCGCGCCGCCTACAACGCGACGCTCGAGGTGCTTCCGCAATAAGCCCGCATGCGCCGCGTCCTGATCCCCGCGACGGTGGCGCCGATCGGCCCGGGCGGCGCACCCGCCGGCCCGGTCCTCACGCTCGCCGGGCGGACCATGGGCACGACCTGGTCCGTCCGCTGCGCCGGAGCGGGCGGGGAGGGCGCCTCCCTGAGGAGCGCGATCGAGGCCGAGCTTGCCCGCCTCGTGGCCGAGCTCAGCCACTGGGAGCCGGCCTCCGCCCTCTGCCGCTTCAACCGGGCCGAGCCGGGCAGCCGCCACGTCCTGCCCGATGCCCTGTTCACGGTGCTCGATGCGGCCTGCGCCATCGCGCGGGACACGGGCGGCGCCTGCGACCCGACTCTCGGCGCCCTCGTCGACCTCTGGGGCTTCGGGCCGCCGGGTCCCGTCGCCGCGCCGCCGGCGCCCGATTCCCTCGCGGCGGCGCGGGCGGCGGCGGGCTGGGAACGCCTCGCCCTCGATCGCGAGGGCCGCAGCGCCCTGCAGCCCGGCGGGTTGAGCCTCGACCTCTCGGCCATCGCCAAGGGCTACGCGGTCGATCGCGTCTCGGAGCTCCTGAGCGGGCGGGGCCTCGTCCACCACCTCGTCGAGATCGGCGGCGAATTGCGCGGGCGGGGGCTGAAGCCCGGCCGCGAGCCCTGGTGGGTCGCGCTGGAGGGCGGGGAGGGAACGGGCGGCCCGGGCACCGTCGTCGCCCTCCACGACCTCGCCGTGGCGGGTTCCGGCGAGTACCGGCGCTTCTTCGAGCATGGCGGGCGCCGCTACGGGCACAGCCTCGATCCCCGCACGGGCCGGCCGGTCCCGGGAGACCTCGTCGCGGTGAGCGTGCTCCACGCCTCCTGCATGATGGCGGACGGGCTCGCCACCGCCCTGATGGCGCTCGGGCCGGAGGCGGGCCCCGGCCACGCGGGCCGACACCGCATCGCCGCCCGGTTCCTCACCCGCGAGGAGGGGCGCCTCGTCGAGCGCTTCAGCCCCGCCGCAGAGGCGATGCTCGCCTGACGGTTGCAGAAGCCCAGCTGATGATACCATCGCCGGCGCCGGGCACCCGTCGGGAGGAGACCATGGCGTCGGAGGAGCGGCCGCCCACGGCCGGCGAGCGGAGAGGCGCGGGCGAGCGGCAGGGGCGCGACAGCGCCCTGTCCCACCACATCCTGCCGAGCGCGGCGACGATGATCGGGATCTGCACGACCCTGATCGGGCTCGTGAAGATCGCGGAGGGGCAGGTCGGCATGACCCGGGTCGACGAGTGGGTCGGGCTGTCGGCGCTGCTGTTCCTGGCCAGCGCGCTGACCTCCTATCTCTCCCTGCGGATGCCGGTCCGGCGCCCCGTCAGCCTGCGCCTGGAGCGGATGGCCGACCTGTTCTTCCTCCTCGGCCTGATCGCGCTCACGGCCCTCGCGGTCGCCTTCGCCTACGAGGCGATCTGATATCCACGCCCCGTCCGCCAGCGTACGGAGCCGGCGGATCCTGCGAAGGCTGGTACTCTGCGGCGGCCCTGCCGGGCGGAGGTTGCCCGCGGGGATCGTGGAGAACGCTCATGCCGACGGAGGACCGACGCGCCGAGCTCGCCCAGAAGGCTCTCGACACCTACGCCCGCCAGACCGCGAGCCCCCCTCGCTGGCGCTCCAGCGGGCGCCGTCTCCACGATGTCTCGGAATGCGAGATCGTGGATCTCATCACCGACCTGCTGCTCCTCGCCCGTCTTCGGGGCCACGATCCGGCGACGATCGTGGGAAAGGCCGAGCGGCACGTCTACGCGGAGACGGGACACCAGTACGGCCCGTGAGCGGTTCGCACTCCGCCCGGCCTTTCACCGAGAAAAATCAACTCGGGGTTGTGACATATTGTCAGGAGCGGGCTTTGGCCTAGGCTGTACGGAGCAGCCGCACCGAGGGGCTCGTGCCTGATCCGCTGACCAGAAGGCTCGCTCACGCAGGTCCCCTCTCGGACACGGAGCAGGGGGTGTTGCGGGAGTTGACGCTGAACCCGCGCGCGGTGGCGCCCCGGCGGGACATCGCCATGCCTCCGGCCGCCGAGAGCGTGCACCTCGTCCTCGGCGGCATCGCCTGCCGCTACAAGATCCTGCTCGACGGGACCCGGCGCATCGTCTCCTACCTCCTGCCGGGCGACCTCTGCGACGTCCACGCGAGCGCCTCCGGGGCGGCGGATTGGAGCATCGGCACCCTCACGCCCTGCGCCATCGCCGACATCCCGCGGGAGCGGCTCGCGGAGCTCGCACGGGCGCATCCGGGCATCGATCGGGCCCTGCGCTGGATCACGCTGACCGAACTCAGCACCGCCCGGGAATGGCTCGCCAACGACAGCCGGCCGGCGGACCGGCGGATCGCGCACCTGTTCTGCGAGCTCCTCGTCCGCCTCCAGGCGGTCGACCTCGCCGGCGACAGCAGCATCGACCTGCGCCTCTCGCAGGTCGATCTCGCGGATACGGCGGGCATCTCCTTCGTGCACGTCAACCGCGTGCTGCAATCCCTGCGCGCGAGCGGCCTCATCGTGTCCGGCAAGCACGTGCTCACGGTGCCGGACGTCGCCCGCCTTCGCGCCTTCGCCGAGTTCGATCCCGGCTACCTGCACCTCGCGGGATGACGACGCGCGAGCTCAGCCGACGATGATTCGCGTCGCCGGTCAGTATTTAGAATTTCCGTGAGGCTATTGCACTGCACAACCCTGCACCGTTGCGGGGCCGGAAGGTCGAGGGGGCACTTTTTGTCTCTCGGAGCACTTGCATCGCGCCGCGTGCCGTGACACTGATCAATCGTCCGTACAAGGCAATACGGGAGAGCCCAGGCCGAAGCGATTCGGCTATGGCGTCTCGCGAGCGACCGCCCCCGGAAGCTTGCAAGGCACAATCCCGTATCGTTGGACGATCTGGAGTGAGGCGCCGTCCGGCGCCCACCGAAGGGCGGCCCTTCCCGCACCATGCGGGCTCGGGCGGCTCCCAGGGACCCGCGACAGATGGGGGCAGGCGAAATGCTAGAGCGGGCATTTCGAGCCCGCCTGTCGTGGGAGAGCGTCGTGGACCCAGCCGATTTCGAGTATGATTTCGATGCGCCGGATTCCGATTGGAATTACGAGCCGTCGCGGGCCGAGCTGTTCCGGCAGGTCGACGCCGCCCTCTACACGACGGATCCGGACGGGCGCCTGACCTACTACAACGAGGCCGCTGCCGCCCTGTGGGGCCGCCGGCCCGTGCTCGGGCTCGACCGCTGGTGCGGCGCGTGGCGCCTCTACGACGCGGACGGGGCGCCCCTCGCGCACGAGCGCTGCCCGATGGCGTTGACGCTGCGGGAGGGCCGCGAGGTGCGCGGCGCGCAGGCGGTGCTCGAGCGGCCGGACGGGACGCGGGTGACGTTCATGCCCTATCCGACGCTCCTGCGGGACCGGACGGGCGCGGTCGTCGGCGGCGCCAGCATCCTCCTGGAAGTGCGCCGCCCGGCGCGGCTGTCGATCGCCCGGGAAGAGGGCGTCCCGCGCGAGCGCGAGCGCATCATCGGACGGGGCCGTGCCCGTCTCGACCGTCCGTCTCCGGCATCGCTCGATCGCACGCGGGGCCGTGTCCCCCTCGTGTCAGCGTCCGATCGATCTCACGCATGATCCAGCGTTTCAGTTTCATCTTCTGAGACCGCGTCATCGCCGCCTCCGTCTGGCCCGCCCGATTCGGCCTGCCCGATGTCAGCTTGCACTGAGGAACGCGCGCGGGATCTGGGGTCCGAGTGGCGCCGAGGCGGGTCGGTGACCCGCCCGGCTCAGGACGATCCGGCAAGACTGGTCCCGCAAGACCGGATCGCGATGGGGTTTGAACTCGCGGGGCGCCAAGAGGTTGCGACGCGCGGCGCCCTGTACGCGGCCCGGCCGGAGCGTAGAGTGGGGCGGGCCGCGCGGGGGCCTCGTCCCCGGCCGGCACCGGAGGCCACGCCATGCCGACCGATCCCGAACTCCCGACCGATCCCGAAGACCGAACCGATCCCGAACTCCCGACCGTCCTCGTGCCGACCTGCCGCGTCGTCGGGGCCGGCGCCGCCTTCATCGGCAAGCAGGGGCTCACCTACGCGCCCGCGATCTCGGCCGAGACCGTCGGCGCGCGCGGGCTCCACATGCAGATCGTGACGATCCCGCCCGGGGCCTGGGCGAAGGCGCACAAGCACGAGAACCACGAGACGGCGATCCACATCCTGAGCGGGCGCTCCGGGACGTGGTACGGGGAGGGGCTGGAGCACCACCTCGTCGCCGGCCCCGGCGACTTCGTCTACATCCCGGCGAACATGCCCCACCGGCCCTACAACCTCAGCGCGACGGAGCCCTGCATCGCGGTGATCGCCCGGACCGACCCGAACGAGCAGGAGAGCGTGGTGGTGCTGCCGGACCTCGACGCGCTCCACGCGGAGGAGCGGGAGGCCGGATAGGCGCGCCTCAGAAATCCGCGTGGATCCGGGTCCCGAAGAAGTTGGCGGGGCCGCGGTCCCGATTGTAGGCGGGGTTCACGACAAACTGATAGTTGAACGTGAGCGTCACGGACTTGGCGAGGCTCAGCGCGTAGAAGGCCTCGAAGGCGCGCTCGGTCCCGTAATTGAGCCGCCCGTCGCCGATCAGCAGGCCGAGGCCCCCGTTGGCGAAGAAGGCCCGGTGCGCGGGGGAGAGGCCGTTCGCCGTGGCGCCGAGGCCGACCGTGTCGGCCGGCCGGTCCCAGGCCGTCCCCTTCAGCGAGATTCCGCCCGAGAGCGAGCGGTCGACATCCGTGAAGGACAGGTTCTCGTTGCGGCCGTCGGCGGCGCTCGCCCGGGCGAACACGCCGAGATCGGCGGTCACGGCCTGCTCCAGGTTGAGGTAGAGGCCGCTCTTGCGGCGCGGGCGGCGCGTCGCGTCGGCGGCCTCGCTGGCATCGGCGAAGAGGCCCGCCTGCGTCAGGGCCACGGTCTCGCGGTAATTCGCCGAGTTGCCGACGTTCGAGAACAGGCCGATCCGCAGCTTGCCCGGCTGGTCGAGGCCGGGCAGGACGTGGCGCTCCTCGAACTCGATCGTGGCGCCGCCCCGGCGGAAGACGCGCGGGTCCAGCACGTCGTTCGAGGGCTCCTTCGGCACCTGCGTGTAGGCCGCCCGGATCGCAAATTCCTTCCGGTTGTACTCGACCATCACGCCCTGCGTGAAACCCGGCAGGTTGGCGGGGAAGTCCCAGGCGGTCGAGGCCCAGAGCGACCAGTTCATGAAATCGACCCGCGGGTCGTGGGCATAGGCGTTGCCGTCGAAGAAGTCGCCCAGCGCGAACTTGCCGGCCACCACCGTGACGCGCTCGACATCCCGGCGGGTGGCGACTTGGTTCGGCCCGTCCGCCACGTCTTCCGTCTCGCCGCCGAGGCCGAAGGTCTGGCGCAGGAAGTAGCGGTTCGAGCGCAGCTTGGGGAAGGGCGCGCCGGCCTTCTGGGCCTCGCCGTTGACGAAGCCGGCGACCCCGAGCGTGCGCGAGAGGCCGAAGCCCTGGCTGAACTCCGGGTTGTAATAGAGCTCGGTCCCCTCCCAGAGCTTGAGGCCCAGGAAGAGGGTCGCCGTCGTCGTGGCCTGCGCCTGATGGGGCACGAGGCTGTTGGGGCCGCGGTAGGGGGAGCGGAAGCCCGGCACCGCCTGGTTGAAGAAGGTGGTCTGCCCGTGGAGCGAGAACCGCTCGGCGAGCGCGGCGGCGTCGGGACCGCCCTCGTCCGCCTCGGGGGGAAGCGCGAGGCCCTGCGGATACCAGGACAGGCGCGCCAGCATCTGGTTCGAGACGGCCCCGACCCGGGTCGAGACGGGTCCGCCGTTCGGGCCGGGCACGGTGCCGAGGTCGAACCGCCCGCTGCGGCCGAGATCGAGGTAGCGGTAATCGAGGCCGAGCGCGAGGTGATCGCCGATGGCGTATTGCACGCCTGCGCCGAGCGTGAAGCCGAGCCGCGTCAGGTCGTATCGGGCCCGCGCGCCGGGGCCTCCCGCGAGGTCCGGATACTCGGCCAGGATGCGGGTCTCGGCGCCGGCCAGCCCGAACGTCGCGTAGACGAGGGCGCGCTCGAACCCGATCCCGAGGCGGGCGCGCAGCGTCCCGTAGAGGTCGGTCTTGCCGCGGATCAGGCCGAAGGGGGGGGCGACGGCCTCGTAGCCGAAGCCCGGCACGGTCGAGGCGATGGGCCGCTTGAGGTTCGCGCCGGCAAGGTCGGCCTCGATTCCGTAGAGCCAGGGCCCGGACTGCCAATTGTAGCCGGCGAAGGCCCCGCCGACCACGCTCGTCGCGTCGCGGCCGATGTCGAAGCGGCCGGTGGCGTCGCCCGATGTGAAGGGCGGGACCGGGCGGCCGCCGACCGTCGTCGCATCGAAGTTGAGCGCGCCGAAGGAGGCGCCCGCGCTGCCCTCGAGCCCGAGATAGGGCCCCGACCAGTCGATGAAGGCCGGGGGCGCGGGCCGCGCCACATCCGCCGCCCGGGCGAATCCCGGCAGGAAGCCGACCGCGAGAGCCGCGGCCAGCCGGCACCGATCCCCCATCCTCGCCCGGTCGCGCCGCACTCCGCTCCCCTCCGCCCCGCTCCGACGCATAGCAAAAGCGGCCGGGGCGGCAATCGCGCGGGCCGGCCACCCCGCCGCCGCCCCGGACGCGTTGCAAAAATGAACCAGCCCGCCATCGATGACGGGCGGATGACAGGGGGCGGGATGATGGGGCGGAGAGGGGCGGATCAGGCCGGCTCGATCCGCGCCCCGCTCAGGTGCGGCCCTTCGCCGGCCCCGTCTCGACGGGGCGGCTCGTGTCCGCGCCCCATTCGGACCAGGAGCCGTCGTAGAGGGCGCGGGCCGGGCGGCCGATCGATTCGAGGGCCAGGGAGACGATCGCGGCGGTGACGCCCGAGCCGCAGGTCGTCACGACCGGTCGGTCGGGATCGACCCCGTTCTCGGCGAAGACCGCGCGGAGCGAATCCGGATCCTTCATGCGGCCGTCCGTCTGCAGCGCGGCATAGTGGACGTTGAGCGCGCCCGGCATGTGGCCGGGACGGACGCCGGGGCGGGGCTCCGCCTCCTCGCCGCGGAAGCGCGTGCCGGAGCGGGCATCGACCACCTGGGCGCTCCCCGTGTCGAGGGCGCGGGCAATGTCGCCCGCATCGGCCACGGCGCCGTTGTCGAGCCGGGCCGTGAAGTGGCGCCGGTCGCGGGGGCGCGGCTCGCCCTCCTCGGTCGGGTAGCCGGCCGCGACCCAGGCGGGGAGCCCCCCGTCGAGCACCGCGACGTCGCGCACCCCGAAGGTGCGCAGCATCCACCAGACCCGGGGGGCGGAGAACAGGCCCATCCCGTCGTAGACCACGATCTGCGCGCCGTCGCCGATGCCGAGCGCCCGCATCCGGGAGGCGAAGACCTCGGGCCGCGGCAGCATGTGCGGCAGCCCGGATCCCTCGTCGCTCACCGCGTCGATGTCGAAGCGGATCGCGCCCGGGATGTGCGCGGCGCGATACTCCGCCTCCGGGTCGCGGCCCGCCGCCGGCAGGTACCAGGACCCGTCGAGGACGACGAGGTCCGGCGCGGCGAGGCGCTCATGGAGCCATTCCGGGCTGACGAGGGACGTTGTCGCCATGAATCCAGTCATCCTGCGGGCATCGAGGGAGCGCACTCAACCATATCCTGAGCGCGGTTGCACGGGTGCGCCTCACATCCCGTAATAGCCGCGGTACCACGCGACGAAGGCGGGGATGCCGGTCTCGATCGGCGTCTCGGGCACGCGGCCGATCAGGGCCTGCAGGAGCTCGGTGCTCGCGTGGGTCCGCGCCACGTCGCCGGGCGGCAGCGGTTTCAGGATCCGCTCGGCCCTCCGCCCGAGGGCCGCCTCCAGGGCGTCGATCATCGCGTCGAGCCGCACCGGGCGGCCGCCGCCGAGATTGACGAGGCGATAGGGCGCGCTGGCGCTCAGCGTGTCGAAGGGGCCGGCGGGAGCGGCCGCGCCGGGCAGGGGCGGCGGCACGTCGACGAGCCGGCGGATCGCGTCGACGAGGTCGGACACGTAGGTGAAGTCGCGCTCGGCCGAGCCGCCGGAGAAGACCTCGATCGGCTCGCCCGCCAGGATCTTCCGCGTGAACAGGAACAGCGCCATGTCCGGCCGGCCCCAGGGTCCGTAGACCGTGAAGAAGCGGAAGGCGGTGGTCGGGATCGCGAAGAGATGGCTGTAGGAATGGGCCATCGCCTCCATCGCGAGCTTCGAGGCCGCGTAGAGGGTGAGCGGGCTCACCGCCCGGTCGGTCTCGCGGAAGGGCAGCTCCGTATTGCCGCCATAGGCCGAGCTGGTCGAGGCGAGCAGCAGGTGGCGCACGGGGTGGGCGCGCACCGCCTCGAGCAGCTGGAAGCTGCCCATCAGGTTGGCGTCGGCATAGGCCTGCGGGTTCTCCAGGCTGTAGCGGACGCCGGCCTGGGCGGCGAGGTGGACGACGATGTCGGGCCGCGCCCGCGCCATGAGGTCGCGCAGCAGGCCCGGCGTCTCGAGCCGGCCCTCCACGGGCTCGAACGCCGCGTCGCGCGCGAGCTCCGCGTGCCGGGCGCGCTTGAGCCCGACATCGTAATAGTCGGAGAAGCCGTCGAGCCCGATCACCGCGTGCCCCTCGGCGAGCAGCAGCCGGCTCAGGTGGAAGCCGATGAAGCCGGCCGAGCCGGTCACGAAGACGCGCATGTTTCCTCATCCACCATCGCGGAGGCTCCGCATCCGGTCAGTCCGGGATAGACCGGAGCCCGAGACGAAACGCATCCCGGCAGCGACGATCCCGGCCTTCACCGATCCCGGCAGGCATAACGACTGTCGCGACCGCCGCCATCCTCTGTTCACGGGCGCGTCTCCACTCCGATCGGCGCGGCGACGCTTGAGAATCCCTCGTTTTGCTCCCGCGAAATGTCTGTGCGCGGTTGCGCCATGCGCATGCGGGACTTGTTTCGGGCGCCCAGAACACCAGTTATAACAGCAGCATGACGTTGATGCGCCTCCCTCATGGGATCGCACGGGTCTGCATCCTGATTTCGGCACACGACGACGTGCGGGCAGGGGGCGGCTCGCCGGGCGCGTCGCGCGCAATCACAATCCGCCGGGCCTCGAACCCGCGCATCCATGTTCGCTCCACGAGTCCCCGTTTCATGAATCAACTCGTCCGCATGTCCCAGATCGGCGACGCCGAGCAGATCGCCGAGCCATCCGCCGAGCTGCGCGTACCCTTCGCGCAGTCGGGAGCGTTCGTCTGCAAGTTCATCATCGGCGAGCCGAACGACGCGGCCGTCTGCTGCGGCGCGCCCGTCGCCGACGGCAAGAGCTGGTGCGCCTTCCACCGCCGCATCGTGTTCGAACCGGCCCGCCCCGGCCGGATCCGCTGAGGATCACGCCGGCTCGATCACGTCCACGAGGTCGCTCAGCCAGCCGCGCGCCTTGTCGAGCTCGTCCCAGGGCACGTCCCCGAGCGGGAAATGGCCGGCGAGCACGACGCTGATCACCCCGTTGAGGTGGGTCAGCCGCTCCCGCGTGCAGGTCTGGCGCCTGTGCCCCGCGATCAGCTCGTCGCGGAATGCCGTGAGGCAGGCCGTCGCTCGGGCGAAGGCGGGGTCGTCCTTCTTCGGGCGGTGAGCCAGGACTTGGTCGAGCGCGGCCAGCGCCGCGCGCCCCGGCCGCGCCTCACCGGCCACGGCGCGCCTCCCGCTTCAGATGCGTCAGCCGTCCCCGCCGCAGGTTCACGGTGAGCGCCTTCGTGGTGTGGATGCTGGTATTCGCATCCCCCGTGATCGCGAGCAGCACGTTGGCGATGGCGCCGCGCGCGTAGCCCTCGCGCCCGTAGACCCACGGCATGCCGATCTGGTGAACCTGTCGCCCGTCGATCATGAAGGGCCGCACCCGCTCCGTCACCATCGCCCGCACCTCGATCTCGCCGCGAAGGCTCGACAGCACCGTCCAGTCGAGATGCCGGATGCCGAGTTCGTCGGCGAGTTCCGGCGAGACCTCGACGAAGGCCTCCGGCTGAAGCTCCGCCGTGTGCGGCATCACCCGGGTCGGCACGCCGCCGCAATGGATCTCGGTGAGGCGGAACGTGGTGAAGACGTAGGGGAAGCGCGGGTCCCCCGGTTCGTGCAGCGTGTTGCCGGGCCGGTTCCAGAGCTTCGCCGTCGGGTTGATCTGCTGCCCGTAGAGCGGGTTCCGCACCGGGCTCTCGATCGGCTCGTAATGGGTCGGCAGCGGCCCGTCGCGCAGGCCCGTCGGCACGAAGAGCTGGCTCTTGCCGTCCGCCTCCATGATGAAGGGGTCGTTGCCGCCGAGCGCGTCCATGCCGTGCGGGCGCTTCGACCAGTCGGGCCGGTAATCGGGGCGCTTCGTCTCCACGAAATCCGGCACGTCGAGGCCGGTCCAGGTCTCCTTCGCCTCGTCCCACCAGACGAGCTTCTTGGCCTCCGACCAGGGCCTGCCCTCGGGATCGGCGGAGGCGCGGTTGTAGAGGGTGCGCCGGTTCGAGGGCCAGGCGAAGGCCCAGCCGAGATGCGAGCCCGGCCCGTCCGGCCCGTCGGGCTTTCGCGAGCGGGCGACGTTGTGGCCCTTCTTCGGCATGATGCCGCAATACATCCAGCCGCCGCAGGCGGTGGTGCCGTCGTCCTTCAGGTCCTTGTAGGTGGCGACCGGCTCGCCGTCGGAGACGGTGTAGCCGTTGATCTCGGCGAGCACCGCCTCCGCGTCGGGCTCGGCCAATTCTCCTTTCGTCGGGTAGTCCCAGGTCAGCGCCTGGATCGCGCCGTCGCGAAGCTCCCGGCTGTCGGCGTAGAGCTCCTTCAGGCGACGCCCGAGATGGTAGATGAACCAGAGGTCTGAGCGGCTGTCGCCGGGCGCCTCGCAGACCTTGTCGTGCCATTGCACGAGGCGGCTCGTGTTGGTGACGGTGCCCTCCTTCTCCCCGGGCATCGCCGCGGGCAGGAAGAACACCTCCGTCTCGATATCCTCGGGCCGCGTCTCGCCGCGCTCGATCAGGCGGCCCTTCTGCCAGAAATTCGCCGTCTCGGTCATGGCGAAATCGCGCACCACGAGCCAGTCGAGGCGGGCGAGGCCCCGCTCCACGAAATCGGCGTTGACCGCGCCCACGAGGGGGTTCTGGCCGAGCATGAACTGGCCGCGCATCACGCCGTCGACCATCGCCATGGTCATCGGCTCCTGCGAGCAGTCGCCCGTGAGCTTCGGCAGGAACGGGTAGCCCCAGTCGTTGGCCTTCGTCGCCGCCTCGCCGTACCAGGCCTTCAGAAGGCTCACGACATATTTCGGCATGTTCGACCACCAGCCCGTCGTCGGCGTCTCCGATTTCAGGTAGCGCTCGAGGGTGGCGTGGTCGTGGAAGACGTTCGGCTGCGGCAGGTAGGTGGGCAGCATGTTGTAGAGGGTCGGGATGTCGGTCGAGCCCTGGATGCTGACATGGCCGCGCAGGGCCATGATGCCGCCGCCGGGCCGGCCGACATTGCCGAGCAGGGCCTGGACGATGGTGCAGGCCCGGATGATCTGCACGCCCGTCGAGTGGTGCGTCCAGCCGACCGCGTAGGTGAAGGCACCGGTGCGCTCGCGGCCTGAATTCCTCGCCAGCGTCTCGACGATCGTCAGGAAGGTCTCCTTCGGGCAGCCGGTGACCCGCTCCACCATCTCGGGCGTGTAGCGCGCGTAGTGGCGGCGCATGATCTGGTAGACGCAGTTCGGGTGCTGCAGCGTGCGGTCCTGCGGCGGCGGGCTCTCCGTCATGCTCTCGTAATCGCCGCCGTCCTGCTCCTTCGTCTGCTCGCGGTGCTCGGCGATCGAGGAGGGCACCGTCTTGCCCTTGTACTGCCAGGTGTCCTGGCTGTAGGCGCCCGTGTCCGGGTCGAAGCCCGAGAACAGCCCATCATGGGCCTCCGGATCCTCGTAGCCGTCCTCGATGATGTGGGCGAGGTTCGTGTATTCGAGCGCGAAATCCCGGAACCAGAGGTCGTTCGCCAGGATGTGGCGGATCATCCCGCCGAGGAAGGCGATGTCGGTGCCCGAGCGGATCGGCGCGTAGATGTCGGCCAGCGCGCTGGTCCGCGTGTAGCGCGGGTCGATGTGGATGATGGTCGCGCCGCGCCGCTGCGCCTCCGTGACGAAGCGGAAGGCGATCGGATGGTTCTCCGCGATGTTGGAGCCCATCTCGATGATGCAGTCGGAATTGGCGAGGTCCCACAGCGCCATGGTGGCGGCGCCGCGTCCGAAGGAGGTACCCAGACTGGGCACCGAGGAGGAGTGTCAGATCCTGGCCTGATTCTCGATGTTCAGCATGCCGAGGCCGCCGCCGAACAGCTTCTTGATGAGGTAGTTCTCCTCGTTGTCCATGGTCGCCCCCCCGAGCGACCCGATCCCGACCGTGTGGTTGACGATGCGCCCGTCGGGCAGCGTCTCCGCGAAGGTCTCGTCGCGGGCTTGGCGGGTGAGCTGCGCGATCCGCTCCATCGCCCAGTCGAGGGGGCGCACCTCCCAGTCCCGCGAGCGCGGGGCCCGGTAGAGCACCTTCGTGATCCGTTCCGGCGAGAGCAGCATGCCGAGCGTGCCCGCGCCCTTGGGGCAGAGGGTTCCGGCGTTGACGGGCGAGCGCGGATCGCCCTCCACGTGGATGGGCCGCCCGTTCTTCGCGTAGATGAGCTGGCCGCAGCCCACCGCGCAGAACGGGCAGACGCTGGTGCCGACCCGGTCGGCCTGCTCAAGGCGCGGGCGCAGCCGCTCGGAGGCCGAGGAGCGCGCGGCCGTCGACTGCACGTCCTGCCCCGCGAACTGGCGCGGCAGGGACCAATCCTGCAGGAACCCGGCGACGCGCGCGCCGAGCCCCTTGCCGACCGTGCGGGAGCGCTTGCCCCAGGGGTGACCTCCCCCGTTCCGTCCGTCCCGCGCCATGATCCCGAAATCCCTCACGCTGAAACGCCGTGCTCTGAGCGGCAACCGTGGGAAGCGGGGCGGGTTCCGCGTCTCCGCGTCCTGGGCGCTCCAACGGGGCCTCGGCCCCGATCGCGATATCGCCTCGTGGCAGGCGCCGTGATGACCCGCCGTGAGGGGGCTGCGCACAGCCCCGTTCGCCCGCCGGTCTGCGAGGCGCCACGATCGGGCCGGCGACGCCGCGCCCCGGAAACATGGCCCCGCCTGGAACGTTTCGAAGCTGGCGCGCGGGTCGCTCGCGCCCTTCGAGAGACAGGCCCGGAGCCCGCATGCCCACGATTCGCGGCGTCGTCACGATCGCCCAGGAGAGCCGCTTCCAGCTCACCGACGGGGAGGGCGTCTCGCATCTCTTCGTGCTCTCGCCGCACATGCTGGCCGAGGGCGACGACCTCGAGGGCCTGCAGCGCGAGCAGGCCAGGATCCGCGTCACCTACGAGGCCGCGCGCAACATCCTCGGGTACCTCGCGCAGCGCATCGAGCGGATCTGAGATGGACACCATCGTCCACATGCATCCGCGCGCGGCCGAGTACCCCCAATCGGACCTCGACCGCGTCATCCCGGACGAATCCGAGCTGACGGCCGGCGTGCGGATCGAGCCGGGCAAGTCCTACGGCTTCTTCACGGACACGACCGTCTGCATCGGCTGCAAGGCCTGCGAGGTCGCCTGCAAGGAATGGAACACCCTGCCGGCCGACAATCTCGGCCTGACCGGCCAGAGCTTCGACAATACCGGCGCCCTCTCGGCCAACACCTGGCGCCACGTCAGCTTCGTCGAGAAGAGCGGCGCGGAGGGCGTGCGCGGCACGGTCCAGCAGCCCTTCCAGAGCGGCTGGCTGATGATGAGCGACGTCTGCAAGCATTGCCACCACGCGCCCTGCATGGAGGCCTGCCCGACCGGGGCCCTGTTCAAGACCGAGTTCGACACGGTCGTCGTGCAGCAGGACATCTGCAACGGCTGCGGCTATTGCGTGCCGGCCTGCCCCTTCGGCGTCGTCGAGGTGAGCACCCTCGACGGCAAGGCGCACAAGTGCACCCTATGCTACGACCGGCTCAAGGGCGGGCTCGAGCCCGCCTGCGCCAAGTCCTGCCCGACAGACTCGATCCAGTTCGGCGAACTCTCCGACCTGCAGGAGCGGGCGGCCCTGCGCGTGGAGGAGCTGCACGCCCGCGGCGTGCCCTCGGCCTACCTCTACGGAACGCCGGGCGCGCCGGGGGCCACGGGCGGCATGAGCCACCTCAACGCCTTCTTCCTGCTCATCGACCGGCCGGAGGTCTACAACCTGCCCTCGGCGCCGTCCCGGCCCTCGCGTCGGGTGGCGCCGAGCCTGTTCTCCGGGCTCGCCGCCGTGGCGGGCCTGACCCTCGCGGCCGCCCTCCTGTTCTCCGACGCGGAGCGCCGGCCATGAGCGTGCCCTATCCGGTCGCGATCCGCGGCCCCGAGGATCCGCCGGCCCGGCCCGGCTCGGCGATGGACCGGGACATGCCGCCCCCCGGCCGCGACTCCGCCTGGGACGGACCGACCTATTACGGGCGCCCCGCCCTCAAGCCCGCGCCCTTCGAGCCGAACGTCGTCGGCGGCTACGTCTTCCTCGCCGGATTGTCGGGGGCGAGCGCGCTGATCGCCGCGGTCGCCGACGTGACGCTCGGCGAGGGCGCGGAGGACCTCGTGCGCCGGGGCCGCTACGCGGCCTTGCTCGCGCCGACGCTCGGCTCCGCGCTCCTGGTCTACGACCTGCACACGCCCGAGCGCTTCTACAACATGTTCCGCGTCGCCAAGGCGACCTCGCCGATGTCGATCGGCACCTGGATCCTGATCGGCTTCTCGGGCGCAGCGACGCTCGCCGCGGCGGCGCAGTTCGCGGGAGATCGGGGCGTGGCGCCCCGCGCCTCGCGCGCCGCCGCGCGGGCGGCGAGCCTGCCGGCCGCCCTGCTGGGGGCCGGGCTCTCGACCTACACGGCCGCGCTCCTCGCCGCGACCTCGACGCCCCTCTGGGCCGCCGCGCCGCGGGCGCTGTCCGTGCGCTTCGGCGCCTCGGCCATCGCCTGCGGGGCCGCCTGCCTCTGGCTCGGCGAGCGCGACGGCGGCCTCGCGCGCCGTCTCGAGACCCTGGCGGCGGCAGCGCTCGCGATCGACCTCGCGGGCGATGCCGTCTCGGCCGCCGCGTATCGGCGCGCGGGCGTCGCCCCGGCCCTGTCGGGGCCGGGCGGAACGCTGGAGAAGGTCGTGGGCACCGGCCTCGGGGCGGCGTTGCCGCTCGCCCTCTACGCCGCCTCGCGCCTCGCCGGGAGGTCGCCGCCGCGCCTCGGAACGCTCGCTGCGCTCGCGGTTCTCGGCGGCGGGCTGGCCTTCCGCATCGGGATCCTCAAGGCGGGGGCCGAATCCGCCTCGCGCCCCGACGTCAGCTTCCGCTTCATGCAGCCGGACAACCTCTGAGGGTGGTCTCGATCCAAAACTCCGGGTTCGGCTCTACTTCTCCGTGCAAGGGCCGGGGCAAGGGCCGGGGAGAGACCCTTTGGAGGACGATATGAGCCAGGGCAGACGGGATTTCCTGAAAGCGGCGGCGACGGGGCTGGCCTCCGCCACGGTCGGTGGTACGGCCACCGCCGCGACACGAGCGACGGACAGGCCGGACAGACCCATGAACCCCACGATGCCGCGCGGCCTCACCCTCCTCAACATGCGCCGCGGCCCGGGCTACGGCCTCGGCGTCAAGCTCGAGCGCGGCGTCCTCGACGTGAGCGCGGCCTCCGAGGCCCTCGGGCTGCCGGCCCCCGCCGACATGGACGACCTGCTCCAGAACGGGCGCGGGGCGGAGCTCGCGTCCCTCGTCGAGGCCGTGGGCAAGGACCGCGAGGCCGTGTTCCTGCTGCGCGAGGAGAAGATCGCCTACGCGCCCCTCGTCACCCGGCCCGAGAAGATCGTGATGATGGGCTTCAACTACCGGGAGCATGCCGAGGAGACCGGCACGCCGATCCCCAAGAACCCGCCGCTCTTCAACAAGTACAACAACGCCCTCAACCACCACGGCGGCACCATCAAGCTGCCGACCGCGGTGGCGCGGGAATTCGACTACGAGACCGAGCTCGTGATCGTGTTCGGCAAGACCTGCCGCGACGTGTCGGAGGAGGAGGCCCTCGACTACGTGGCCGGCTACGCCACCGGCAACGATTTCAGCGCCCGCGACCTGCAGTACCTGACCTCGCAGTTCATGATCGGCAAGACCTCGGACGGCTTCGCCCCGCTCGGCCCCCATCTCGTCTGCGCCGACCTCGTGAAGGACCCGAACAACCTCAAGCTGAAGACCGTGGTGAACGGCGTGACGCGCCAGGACTGGAACACCAACGACATGATCTTCAACTGCCGGCAGCTGATCAGCTTCGCCTCGCGGATCATGACCCTGAAGCCCGGCGACATCTTCTACACGGGCACGCCGCAGGGCGTGATCTTCGGCGAGAAGACGCCCCGCGCCGAGCGCGCCTGGCTGAAGCCCGGGGACGAGGTGGTGAGCAGCCTGGAGGGCCTCGGCGAACTCCGCTTCACCCTGACCTGAGCCGGGCGGTCCCGTCCGGATACGCGCCGGGCGGGGCTATTCCTCGTCGTCCTCGACCTCGTAGGGCCGGTAGGTGCGCAGCGAGCGGCCGTCCGGGAACACCACGGAGCGCTGGCGCAGAACGATGTAGCCCGCCGATTGCGCCTCGCGGATCCGGCGCAGGCGCTCGTCCGCGACGGTGTAGCCGTAGACGGCCGGGACCGGCCCCGAGGCTGCGTAGGGATAGCGGACGGGGGTCGCTGCGTAGGGAGCGAACCGGGGTGCGCGGGCGACCCGGACCGGCGCGCGGGTCGGGTGCAGCACCCGAACCACGGGCGTCCGCTCGCGGAGCCGCGCCGTCCGGACGGGGCGGTGCGCAGGGGCGCCGACCCGCAGGGCGGCTCGGCTCGGCCCGGCTTTGCGCTGCGCCACGGCCGCCCGGCCCGCGGGCCGGGACGGAGCGGAGGGCTCGGCGGCCTTGATCGGATTCTCGGCCTGGGGTGCGGGCGCCGGGGTCGCGGCGCTGCCGCGGGCCGGAGGATCTGTCCAGGGACGGGCTGGCGGCGAGGCCGCCTCCTCGGCCCGGACCGGGAGGATCCCGGCGAGGCCCAGAAGCAGGGCCGCACCGAGTGAGCAACGTGCACCGCGCGGCATGACGACCTCCCGGCTCCCGCGATTCTCGCATCGCGACGCGATCGGGTGCGCCGCACGCAGGGTTCCGCCGCGGCGCAAGGCGAACCTTAGCCAAGCACGGGGGAGCCGTCCACAACCGCGCGTCCCTGCTACCCCGTTTCGCACCGAAACCGCCGATTGCGCGCCCGAGCGACAACAGGACCTGTGCCGCGTCGCGGACAGGCGGCAACTGCACAAATTATCATCTTTTGAAACTGTACAAGTCGAAACACAGAGAGAGAAAGAAGTACTAAGGCGGAAACTCGAATCACTAGTACCATCATATGTTATTGGCGTAGCGGTCCCGCTGCGCCGAAATCCCGCTCGTTAAGGATCGCAAGGTTTCTCGAAAAGGGTGGGGCCGATGGGGCTCGAACAACGAGGATCTGATCCTGGGTAGCCGTGCGTGCTCTGAGGATGCTTGCTAGCATTCCATGCGTGCCTGTGCGTCGAGGGGAGTCGCGACGATGAGCGAGAATTCCATCCGGGTGCGAATCCCCGAATCCAACGCCGCTTTCCTCAACGGTTCGGGGCTCGTCTCGCCCCTCGAGGCCCAGTCGCTCTCGCCCCGGTCCGTGCCCGCAGGTTGCAATCCGCTCCTCGACGGGCTCCTCGCCGAGGCGCCGGTCGGCTGGGCGGACGAGCTGGAGCTCGTCTCCCTGACGCCCGGCGAGACGCTGTTCCCGGCAGGTGCCAGCCCGACCCACATCGTCTTCCCGATGGGCGGCCTGATCTCGCTCCTGGTGCGCAGCGGCCCGGCGGCGAATGCCGAGGTCGAGGTCGCGATGGTCGGCCGTCACGATCTCGTCGGTGCCGCCGCCCTTCTCGGCGCGGAGCCCTCCGCGCACCGGGCCGTCGTCCAGGTCGGGGCGCCGGGCTACCGGGCCTCCGCCGCCTCGGTGCGCCGCCTGATCGAGACGGTGCCGGCGATCCGCTCGCTCCTCCTGCGCTACGTGCGGATGAGCCTGGAGGAGGCCTATCAGCTCGCCGCCTGCAACAGCCGCCACTCGCTGGAGAAGCGCCTGTGCCGCTGGCTGCTCCAGGCCCATCAGCGCCTGGAGAGCGACACGCTGCCCTTCACGCACGATCACATCGCCCAGATGCTCGGGGTGCGCCGGGCGAGCGTCACGGTCGCCCTCCACATCATCGAGGGCGAGCGCCTGATCCGCTCGACCCGCGGCCGGGTCGACCTCCTCGACCGGACGCGCCTGCAGATGGCGGCCTGCGAGTGCTGCGGCGCCATCGCCCAGAACCGCCGCGCCTTCAGCTTCGGCCCCGCGGCCGAGGGGGTGGAGCGGGCCACGCCCGCCTGCGCGACCTGCTGAGGCGGCTCCCGACGCGGACCGGGGGCGCAGTGCCTGCGACCACGCTTCCGCTTGCGCGAAGGGGGACCGCTCCTGACATCGGGCGGGCATGTCCGCCGCCCTCCTCGTCGCCTTCCGCCTCCTCGTCCTCGGCGTCCTCGTCCTGTTCCTGGTCCCGCTCGCGTCCTACGCGCTCTGGTGGACGGCGCGGGGCGGGCGCTCGGCCGACTGGCGGGCGGCGGACTGGTCGAGCAGCGGGCTCCTTCCCTCCGCGCGGAGTTCCCCCGAGGCAATGGTGCGGATCTACGCGGCGCGGGTCGGGCGCTGGCGAGGCATCGTCGCGCACCATTCCTGGATCGTCGTGAAGGAGGCGGGCGCCGGCCGCTACACCCGCTACGACGTCGTCGGCTGGGGCACGCCCCTGCGCACCGACGCCTTCGCCCCGGACGGGCGCTGGTTCGGCAACGCGCCGGAGACGGTGCTGGCCCTCGACGGCGAGGCGGCCGCGCGGGCGATCCCCGCGATCCGCGCCGCGGTCGCCGATTACCCGCACCGCTCGCTCGGCTCCTATCAGGCGTGGCCGGGGCCGAACTCGAACACCTTCGCGGCCCACGTCCTCGCCCGGATCCCGGAAAGCGGCATCACCCTGCCGCCGACCGCGCTCGGGAAGGATTGGACGCCGCCCGGGCGCTACGCCAAACGGACCCCGAGCGGCACCGGCATCCGCCTGAGCCTCGGGGGCTATGCCGGCCTCACCCTGGGCTGGGTCGAGGGCGTCGAGATCAACCTGCTCGGCGCGGTGGCGGGGTTCGATCTGCGCCGCCCGGCCCTGAAGCTGCCGGGCTGGGGGCGTCTTGGCCTGCCCTTCACCCCCTCGTCCTGAGGTGCCGCGAAGCGGTCTCGAAGCGGCCCTCCGTCGGGGTTCCTCCCTCGCTCCGAGGGAATCGGGCGGGAGGCGCGCTGCGGCGCCCCTCCCGAGGCCGCCCTCGGACCTGATCCGCGCCTTGCCCCGAGCGGCGCCGAATGGCACCTCGCGGGAACCGGGGCCGCGGCCGGAGCTTTCCGCATCCATGCCCGAGACCACTCCCGAACCGGCGCCCGGCCCGACCGCGAGCGCCCTGCGCGTCAGCGTCGACCTCAACCGCTGCCAAGCCTACGCCCAGTGCTGCTACGCGGCGCCGCGCCACTTCCGCATCGAGGGGCGCGAGGCCCTGTACTACGACCCCGCCCCCTCCACCGCGGACCGGGACGCGATCGAGCAGGCCCGCATCGCCTGCCCGGTCCAGGCGATCCACGTGGAGGACCCGGAGCGGAGCGCGCCATGACGGACGCGGCCTCGTCTGCGCACGCCGTCATGGTCGGCGCCTCGCTCGCGGGCCTGCGCGGGGCCGAGGCCCTGCGCCGGGCGGGCTTCGCCGGCCGGCTCACCATCGTCGGCGCCGAGCCGCACCCGCCCTACGACCGGCCTCCGCTCTCGAAGCACGTGCTCACCGGCGAGGTGCCGGCCGAGGCGACCCGCCTGCCGGGTCTCCTCGCCCTCGACGCCGAGTGGCGCCTCGGCTGCGCCGCGAGCGGGCTCGACCGGGCAAGCCGCACGCTGCGCCTCGCGGACGGGACCGAGCTTTCCTACGACCGGCTCCTCGTCGCCACCGGAACCCGGGCGCGGCCCTGGCCGAACCCGCACGAGGGGCGGCTCGGCGGCGTCCACACCATCCGCGACCGGGACGACGCGGCTTCGCTCCGCGCCGCCCTCGCGGCCCGGCCGCGGCGGGTCCTCATCATCGGCGGCGGATTCATCGGCTGCGAGGTGGCCTCGGCCTGCCGCAGCCTCGACCTGCCCGTCACCCTGGTCGAGCCCTCGCCGACGCCGCTCGCCCGGGTGCTCGGCACCCATCTCGGCAGCGTGGTGGGCGCGCTGCACGAATCCCGCGGCGTCGACCTGCGCAGCGGCGCCGAGGTCGAGTGGCTGGAGGATGACGGCGCGGGCCGCGTCGCGCGGGCGCATCTCGCGGGCGGCGGCAGCGTCGAGGCGGACATCGTGGTCGTAGCCCTCGGCGCCGTCCGCAACACCGACTGGCTCGCCGGCTCCGGCCTCAGCGCCGATCCGGGCGGCCTCGATTGCGACGAGCGGGGCTACGCCCTCGACGAGGCGGGGCGCCCGGACACGCGCATCGCCGCCGCGGGCGACGTCGCGCGCTTCCCGCACCCGCTCTACGACGGGCGCCGCGTCTCCCTGGAGCATTGGGGCCACGCGGTCGAGCAGGCCGAGCATGCCGGCCGCCTGCTCGCCGGGCACGAGGCGGCGGCGCCCTACGCCGCGCTGCCCACCTTCTGGTCGACGCAAGGGGGCATCAACATCAAGTCGGTCGGGCTGACGCAGGGCGCGGACGGCCTCGCGATCGTGCAGGGCTCCCCCGCCGAGGGCCGCTTCCTCGCGCTCTACGGGCGCGAGGGCCGCTGCATCGCGGCCGTCAGCGTCGATTGCGCCCGCTGGCTCCCGGCCTACGCCGCGATGATCGTGGCCCGCGCGCCCTTCCCGCCGATCCGGCAGGGGACGGACCAGCCCGGTCACCTGCCCGTCCTGCCGCCGGGCTTTCCGGAGAAGCCGCGGCGCTAGGCGCGTCAGGCCGTCCGCAGGAGCAGGGCGATCGCCGCCACCGCCGTCACCCCGAAGGTCGCGATGATGCCGCCGCCGCGGCAGGCGAACTGGCGGGGCGAGTTCTTCGGCGCCAGCATGCCGAACGGGTGCAGCAGGCGCGCGACGAGGAGCACGATGAGGAGGCCGCGCACCAGCGCGAGGCTCCCTCCCGAGGCTTCGAGGAGCGCGATCAGCAGAAGCGCGAAAGGCACGTACTCGGAGAAATTGCCCTGCGAGCGGATGCGCTTCTGCAGCGCGTTGTTGCCCCCGTCGCCGTGCAGCACGTCCGAGCCGAGGCGTCCCGCGACGACCCAGCCGGACAGCCCGACGAAGAGGAGGGCGAGCAGGGCGGCGTAGAAGGCGGTGATGGCCGGGAAGATCACGTCGGGCTCCGGGAAGGCGGTGCGGGAGACGGGCCGAGCGGCCCGCACGCCAACCGGCTCCACCCGCACCGCGTTCCCGCGCCGGCGCCTGACGTGCTCGTGAGGGGGCCGCGCGTCCTCGCCTCGGGCGCAAGCTGCGCCATGTTCAGGTTCGGGCGCGGCGCGGACCGGGCCCGAGCGGGGAATCCTGTCCGATGAACCTCGTGATCTGCCTCGCGGCCCTCGTCTTCCTGATGGCCATCGCCTACCGGGGCTTCAGCGTCATCCTGTTCGCCCCCGTGGCGGCGATGGGCGCGGTGCTCGTCACCGATCCGGCCGCGGTGCTGCCGATCTTCAGCGGCCTCTTCATGGAGAAGATGGTCGGCTTCCTGAAGCTGTACTTCCCCGTCTTCCTGCTCGGCGCCGTGTTCGGCAAGCTCGTGGAGATCTCGGGCTTTGCCCGCTCCATCGTCGGCGCGGTGACGGGGGTGCTCGGCAAGGGCCGCTCGATCATCGCGATCGTCCTCGTGGGCGCGATCCTCACCTATGGCGGCGTCTCGCTGTTCGTCGCGGTCTTCGCGGTCTACCCCTTCGCCGCCGAGCTCTTCCGCCAGAGCCGCATCCCGAAGCGCCTCATCCCCGGCACCATCGCGCTCGGCGCCTTCACCTTCACGATGGACACGCTGCCCGGCACGCCGCAGATCCAGAACATCATCCCCGCCTCCTTCTTCAAGACGGACGCCTACGCCGCCCCCTGGCTCGGGGTGATCGGCGCGATCTTCATCTTCGTGCTCGGCGTCGCCTATCTCGAGTGGCGCCGCCGCGCGGCCGCTGCGGCCGGCGAGGATTACGGCGAGGGCCACGCCAACGAGCCGGAGGCGCGCGACGACACGGCGCCCGTCCATCCGCTGATCGCGCTCCTGCCGCTCCTCATCGTCGGGATCGGCAACCGGCTGCTGCTCTCGGCGATCAACGCCTTCTACGGCGCGGAGGCCAAGGTCGCGCTCTCGCCCGAGATGGCGGCCAATCCGGTCACCGTGCAGGTGAAGACGGTCGCGGCGATCTGGGCGGTCGAGGGCGCGCTGATCCTCGGCATCCTGGCCACCGTCATCCTCGGCTTCCGCAACGTCCGCGCCCGCTTCTCGGAGGGCAGCAAGGCGGCCGTGGCGGGCTCGCTTCTCGCGGGCATGAACACCGCGACCGAGTACGGCTTCGGCGCCGTCATCGCGGCGCTGCCAGGCTTCAAGGCGATCTCGGACGCGCTCTCGGCGATCCCGAACCCACTCGTCAACGAGGCGGTCACGGTGACGGTGCTGGCCGGCGTCACGGGCTCGGCCTCCGGCGGCCTCTCGATCGCGCTCGGAGCGCTCGCCGACCGCTTCGTTCAGGCCGCTCAAGGCGCCGGCATCCCGCTCGAGGTGCTGCACCGGGTCGCCTCGATGGCGAGCGGGGGCATGGACACGCTGCCCCACAACGGCGCCGTGATCACGCTGCTCGCCGTCACCGGGCTGACGCACCGGCAATCCTACGGCGACATCTTCGCGATCACGCTGATCAAGACCGCTGCGGTGTTCTTCGTGATCGGCGTCTACTACGCCACCGGGATCGTTTGAGGCGGCTCGCCGGTTGACGCCCGCTCCCCGACTTTCCAGACAGGGTCTCGAGACAGGCATGGCCGACCCGACGCTCCTCGACCAGGTGAAGGATCAAAAGAACCGGGCGGACCCCTATCCGCTCTTCGCGCGCCTGCGCGAGAGCCCCGTCTCGCGCCAGCACGACGGCACCTACGTGGCCGCGACCCACGGCGCGATCGCCAGCCTTCTCGGCGACCCGCGCATCAGCTCCGAGACCCTGCCGCCCGCCGACCGGCCGCTGACCGGCAACCCGTTCACCGACTGGCTGGTGAAGCCGATCCGCGACCGCGTGACGGATGCCCACCGGCCCTTCATCTTCCGCGACCCGCCGGACCACGACCGCCTGCGCGGCTGCGTCATGCACCAGTTCAGCTATGAGCGCGTGCAGCGGATGCGCGCCCGCTCGGACAGGCTGGTCGCGGATCTTCTCGACAAGACATGCGGGGCGCGGGAGATCGATATCGTCGACGACCTCGCCTACCCGCTCCCCGTCACGGTGATCTGCGAGCTGTTCGGCATCCCGCGCGAGGACGAGCCGAGATTCCACGGCTGGGCGACGCAGCTCGCCACCGCGCTCGAACCCGACAGCCTGGAGGACGACGAGATCCGGGCGAAGAACAGCCGCTGCTTCGACGAGATCTCCGCCTACATGGCGGACCTGATCAAGGAGAAGCGCCGCCACCCGGGGGACGACATGCTCTCCGGCCTCGCCAACGAGGAGGCGCCGGGCGCGGGGCGGATGAACGATTACGACCTCATCGCCACCTCGATCCTGATGCTGGTGGCGGGCCACGAGACGACGGTGAACCTCATCACCAACGGCACGCTGGCGCTCCTGCGCCACCCCGAGGCGCTGGCGCGGCTCGGAGCCGAGCCGGCCTGGGCGCCCCACGTCGTCGAGGAGATGCTGCGCTACGACCCGCCCGTGCAGTTCCGGACGCGGAAGGCGCTCGCCGACATCGCGGTCGCCGGCACCACGATCCCGGAGGGCGCCGACGTCGTCCTGCTGCTCGCCTCCGGCAACCGGGACGAGGCCGTCTTCGCGGATCCGGACCGGTTTGACCCGGACCGCACCGGCACCCGCCATCTCGGCTTCGGCGGCAGCCTGCATTACTGCCTCGGCGCCCCGCTCGCCCGCTTCGAGACGGCGGCCGCGCTGACCGCGCTCGCCCGGCGCCTGAAGAACCCCCGCCTGATCGAGGACCCGCCGCCCTACCGGCCGGGCTCGGCGCTGCGCGGCCCGGAGCACCTCCGGCTGGCGATCGACGGGATCGCCTGAGGGGAGGGGCGCCCCCTCTCCCGTTCGGGAGAGGGTCTCGGTGAGGGGTGCGACCGCTCCGGATCGGGCGCACCCCTCGCCCGGTGCGCTGACGCGCTCTCGACCTCTCCCGGACGGGAGAGGTGAGGGCGCTCGTCACTCCGCCGGGACGCGGTGCGGCTCCGGCCCGTGGGCGGCCTCGGCCTCGGGCCGCGTCTCCGCATCGGCCGCCTTGCGCTTGAACAGCCGCATCACGACCACGAAGAAGACGGGCACGAAGAACACCGCGAGCACGGTCGCCGAGATCATGCCGCCCATCACGCCGGTGCCGATCGCCTGCTGGCTCTTCGAGGCGGCGCCCGTCGCGATGGCGAGCGGCACCACGCCGAAGATGAAGGCGAGCGAGGTCATCACGATCGGCCGGAAGCGCAGGGTCGCGGCCTCGATCGTCGCGTCGACGAGGCTCGTGCCGGGCTTCCAGAGATCCTTGGCGAATTCCACGATCAGGATCGCGTTCTTGGCGGACAGGCCGATGATCGTGATCAGCCCGATCTTGAAGTAGACGTCGTTCGGCATGCCGCGCAGGTACACCGCCGCCACCGCGCCGATCACCCCGAGCGGGATCACGAGCAGCACCGAGAACGGGATCGACCAGCTCTCGTAGAGCGCCGCGAGGCACAGGAACACGATCAGGACCGAGAGGGCCAGGAGCAGCGAGGCCTGGCTCCCCGCCTGCTTCTCCTGCAGCGACTGTCCGGTCCAGGTGAAGCCGAACCCCTTCGGCAATTGCGTCGCCAGCCGCTCCATCTCGGCGATCGCCTCGCCCGAGGTGTAGCCCGCCGCCGGCTCGCCCGTGATGCGCACCGACTGGTAGCCGTTGAAGCCGATGATCTGCGCCGGCCCGACGCTCCACTTGAGGTCGGCGAAGGAGGACATCGGCACCATGGTGCCCTGGCTGTTCTTCACCCCGTAATTCAGGAGGTCGGCGGCGTTGAGGCGCTGCAGGTCCTCCGACTGCACGATCACGCGCTGCATCTTGCCCCGGTTCGGGAAGTCGTTGACGTAGACCGAGCCGAGATTGACCTGGATCGTGTCGTTGATGGCGTCGAAGCCGACGCCGAGGGCCGCCGCCTTCTCGCGGTCGATCACGAGCTCGGCCTGCGGCGCGGGCGGCAGGCCCTCGACGTAGACCTTCTGCAGGATGGGGCTCTTCTTCGCGAGCGAGAGGAGTTGCTCCTGCGCCGCCATCAGGGCCGAGTAGCCCTTCTGGGCGCGGTCCTGCAGGCGGAAGGAGAAGCCCGACGCGTTGCCGAGATTGTCGATCGGCGGCGGCTCCAGCGCCTGGATCACCGCGTCCTTGTAGGAGCCCAGCGCCTTGTTGGTGCCCTCGACGAGCTTGGCCGCCGAGCTCTCCGCATTGCGCTCGGCCCAGGGCTTCAGGGTCACGAAGGCCTGGCTCGTCATCTGGCCCTGGCCGGAGAAGGAGAAGCCGTTGACGATCGTCACCGTGGCGACGCCGGGCTGCGCCATCAGGTGCTCCTCGACCGCCTTCACGGCGGCGAGCGTGCGGTTGAAGGAGGAGCCCGGCGGCGTCTGGATGTCGACCGTGAAGAAGCCCTGGTCCTCCACCGGCAGGAAGCCCTCGGGCAGGCGCACGAAGGCGTAGGCCACGCCCATCACGAGCGCGAGGTAGACGAGCATCACCCGGCCGGACTTGGCGATGAGGGCGGAGACGCCGCGGCCGTAGCGCGCCGTCTCGCGGTCCACCATCCGGTTGAACCAGCCGAACACGCCGCCCTTGGAATGGCCGTGGCCCTTCTCGATCGGCTTCAGGAGCGTGGCGCAGAGCGCCGGCGTCAGCGAGAGCGCGAGGAAGGCCGAGAAGGCGATCGAGGTCACCATCGCGATCGAGAACTGGCGGTAGATGATGCCGACCGAGCCGGGGAAGAACGCCATCGGGATGAACACGGCGATCAGCACCAGCGTGATGCCGATGATGGCGCCCGTGATCTGGCCCATCGCCTTCCGGGTCGCCTCCTTCGGGGGCAGCCCCTCCTCGTTCATGATGCGCTCGACGTTCTCGACGACGACGATCGCGTCGTCGACGAGGATGCCGATGGCGAGCACCATGCCGAACATGGTGAGCACGTTCACGGAGAAGCCCGCGAGCAGCATCACCGTGCAGGTGCCGAGCAGCGCGATCGGCACCACGATCGTCGGGATCAGCGTGTAGCGGATGTTCTGGAGGAACAGGAACATCACCACGAAGACGAGCACCACGGCCTCGATCAGGGTGTGCAGCACCTTCTCGATCGAGGCCTCGACGGCCGGGGTGATGTCGTAGGGGATGTCCCACTTCAGGTTGTCGGGGAAGAACTGGGACAATTCCTCCATCTTGGCGCGGATCGCCTTGGCCGTCTGGAGCGCGTTGCCGTCGGGCGCGAGCGTCACCGAGATGCCGGCCGCCTCGCCGCCGTTGAGCCGCGTCGTGAACTTGTAATCCTCGCCGCCGAGCTCGATCCGGGCGATGTCGCGCAGCCGCACGTTCGAGCCGTCGGGGTTGGCCCGCAGCACGATCGCGCCGAACGCCTCGGGCTCGGTCATCTGGCCCTTCACGACGATCGGGAAGTTCATCGCGCTCGTGGACGGGCTCGGCTGCGCGCCGACCGCGCCGGAGGCGATCTGCACGTTCTGGTTCTGGATCGCCTTCGTCACGTCGGACGGGTTGAGGGAGAGGCCGCGCAGCTTGTCGGGGTCGATCCAGACGCGAAGGCTGCGCTCGGTCGAGTAGAGGGTGGCCCGGCCGACGCCGGGGATGCGGCGGATCTCGTTGATGACGTTGCGGATCAGGAAGTCGCCGAGGCCGACCTCGTCCATCGAGCCGTCGGTGGAGACGAGCGTGATGATGTTCAGCGTCGCGGCCGAAGCCTCCTCGACCAGGATGCCCTGCTGGCGCACCTCGGCGGGAAGCCGCGCCTCGACGCGCTTCAGGCGATTCTGCACCTCGACGCCGGCATAGCCCGGATCCGTGCCCGGCTCGAAATTCGCCGTGATCTCGACGACGCCGAAGGAATCGGAGGCCGATTCGAAGCTCTGGATGTTGGCCGCGCCGTTCAGCTCGTCCTCGATGAGGCGCGTCGTGCCCGTGTAGAGATTCTCGACGGACGCGCCCGGATAGGCGGTCGAGAGCGCGATCGAGGGCGGCGCGATGATCGGGTACTGCGCCACCGGCAATTGCGGGATGGCGAGGGCGCCACCCAGGCAGATGAACAGGGCGACGACCCAGGCGAAGATCGGCCGGTCGATGAAGAAGCGAGCCATACGGAATTCTGGACCCTGAGAGGACACGCCGCCGCGCGGGCCATGCGGCCGCGCGGCGGGATGGTGTCGGGCTGCGCGGTCAGCGGACCTGCGCGGCGGGCTGCGCGGGGGCGGCGACGTCCGCCTCGTCGGCGTCGCGGGGCTTCAGCTCGGCTTGGTCGGCGGGCGGGCTGACGTCGACCGGCTTCACCTGCATGCCGGCATTGATCTTCTGGAAGCCAGCGGTCACGACCCGCTCGCCGGGCTTCAGCCCGTCGCGGATCAGCCAGTTCTGGCCGACCACGGGGCCGACCTCGACGGGCTGGAGCATGACCTTGTCCTCGGCCTTCACCACCCAGACCTCGGCCTTGCCGTCGTTGGTGCGCTGGATCGCCTGCTGCGGGACCGCGATCGCGTCCGAGTCGATGCCCTGCTTGATGCGGGCGCGGACATACATGCCGGGGAAGAGCTCGTCGTGCGGGTTCGGGAACTGCACGCGCAGCGTCACCTGGCCGGTGCTCGGGTCGGCGGTCACGTCCGAGAACAGGAGCCGGCCGGCGAGCGGATAGAGGGCGCCGTCGTCCATGATGAGATGGACGTTGGCCGCGTCCTTCTCCAGCCGCGAGAGCTCGCCGCTGGCGAGATCCCGGCGCAGCTTGTTCAATTCGCCCACCGACTGGGTGATGTCGACGTAGATCGGGTCGAGCTGCTGGATCGTGGCGAGCACCCCCGTGGTGCCCTGCTCGATCAGCGTGCCCTCGGTCAGCAGCGCCCGGCCGATCCGTCCCGAGATCGGCGCGCGCACGTCTGTCCAGCTGAGGTTGAGCCGCGCCCGGTCCCGCGTCGCCTTGGCGCCCGCCACCTCGGCCTCGGCCTGCTTCCGGGCGGCGAAGGCGGTGTCGTACTGGGCCTGGCTCGCCGTCTGCTTGGTGAGCAGGGTCTCGAGGCGCTCGGCCTGCTGGATGGTGAGCGTGAGCGCCGCCTCCTGCCGGGCCAGAGCCGCCTCGGCGCTGGCGAGCTCGACCTCGTAGGGCGCCGGGTCGATCTTGTAGAGGATGTCGCCCTCCTTGACCTGGCTGCCCTGCTCGAACAGCCGCTTCACCACGAGGCCGGAGACGCGGGAGCGCACCTCGGCCACCCGCACCGGGGCGACGCGGCCGGGCAGGTCCCGGACGTAGGGGATCGGCTGCGGCGCCACGGTGACGACGCTGACCTCCGGCGGGGGGAGGGGGACGGGAGCGGCCGCCTGCTGCTTCTGGTTGCAGGCGGAGAGGGCGACCAGCACGGCGCCGGCGACGAGCGAGGCCGGCAAGCTCGGCACGGTCCGCGCGCGGCGGACGGGTCGGGGGGAAGACGTCACGATCAACTCGCTCCTGAGACACGGTGCGCGGTCTCGGCCGCGACGGCGCGTTCGCGCTCTGACGGCCGGCACGGCTCGAACGGGCCACGCCCGGACCGCCCGTGGCGACGGGCTGCGTGCGGCGTGGCAAGCGCCGGGCCAGCGGCAGGATGGGACCCGGCGGTGAGGATGCAGGATGGTGCCGCATCGGGCGCGCGGCCGCGCTGAGGGCGGTCCGACTCGCGCCGGAGGCGAGTGTACGCCGGTCGCTCCGGGCGATCCAACGGCGGGCGCTCGCGGGCCGCCCCGTCCGATCTCACGTCCCCGTGAGACCCCGTGGGAGCCCGGCCCCGATCAGGCGGATTTCGGAGGCCGATCGAGAAGCGAGGCCGCCGCCGGGGGCAGGGCCGGGGAGGTCCGCGGCGGGTAGGATGCGGCGGGCGACAGGCGCTCCACCACGACCGCGTCCGGAACGAGCCGGCGGTCGTCGCTCGGCGGGTCGTCGGCATCTGCGGAGGAGAGGATCGTGAGGACGTGCCGGTCGGGCGTCCCGACATGGCGCTTGGCGCCGGGGGCTGCCGGCGCCGTGCTGAGCGCGGCGACCGCCTCGGTGCGGGGCATCAGGCCGGCGTAGCGATCGTCGGGCAGGCCGGCCAGGACGACGATGAGCACCGCGAGGAGGGCCGCGAGCAGGCCCATCCGCCCCGACCGGGGGGTGCCGGTCGCGCGGGTGCGGGCCGCCTTCCGGCGCTGCCTGTCGTTCGCGGTTTGAGACATCACGGGGCGGACATAGGGGCAGATGAGGTTGCGCCGCAATCACCTGCGACAACCTGTCAGGCTTAGCCGGGGAACCGTTCGAGCCCGGAAAATCCGTTCTTTTCCCAGGCCCGCCGGAATCTTAACCCTGCTCCCGGCCCAATCGATTCGGCGTGGACTTTCTCCTCCGCGCGCCCTGTCAAGACCGGCGTTGCCCAATTCCCACAGCTTCCGGTCGGTCCACCCGGCACCGCTTGACCGGCCCCGCCGCCCCGGCCAAGCCTCGCGTGCAGAGTCGGACTGCGCGCAACCGGACCGAGCCGTGCTCCCGCCGGTCACCCCGCGCCGGCCGTCGTCGCAGAAGGACACGACCCATGACGAGGCGCCGCGCCGCCGCTTTCCTCATCGCCAGCGCCCTCGCGGCCGGCGCCGTGACGCTCGCGCCCCGGGGCGCCCAGGCCGGACCGTTCGACAGCGGGCCGCTCGCCGACTTCATGAACATCTTCCGGACGCAGGCCATCCCGCGCGAGACGGTGGCGTGGTCGGGGCCTGAGAAGGCCGGCACGGTCGTGGTCTCCACGAGCCAGCGCCGGCTCTACTACGTGCTCGGGCGCGGCGCGGCGATCCGCTACGGCGTCGGCGTCGGCCGCCAGGGCTTCTCGTGGTCGGGCACCAAGACCGTGACCATGAAGAAGGAATGGCCGGATTGGCGCCCCCCGGCCCAGATGCTCGCCCGCCGGCCGGACCTGCCCCGCTACATGGCCGGCGGCCAGGACAACCCGCTCGGCGCCCGCGCCATGTATCTCGGCTCGTCCCTCTACCGCATCCACGGCTCGAACGAGCCCGAGACGATGGGCGCGGCGGTCTCCTCCGGCTGCATCCGGATGACGAACAAGGACGTCGTCGACCTCTACGATCGCGTCAAGGTCGGCACGAAGGTGATCGTGCGCTGACGAATCCCCGGCCCGGCGAGGGCGTCCCCGTCCGGGCCGCCCTCACCGTTCGGTTAGCACCACCTCCAGGGCGCGCTCGCCGCGCCAGACCACCGTGCAGGGGCGCGGGGTGAATTCGGGCCCCAGGCCGAGGCTGAACCGGTCGGGGAGGCTTCTGGCGAGCGCGATCGAGATGAAGGCGCGGTCCCGGTTGGTGAGGACGGCCTTGCACCCGAGCGGGCGCGGCCAGAACTTGAGATTGATCCGCGCCTCGATCGGCGGCATCCGCACGATCTCGTCCGTCGATGACGTCGGGGCGGAAGGCAATTCGGTCGGCCAGTTGGTCGGCAATTCGGTCGGCATGTCGCTCGGCAATTCGGTCGGCATGTCGCTCGGCTCGTTTACCTGGGGTTGCGTGAGACTGGCGAGCCGGCGGTAACCCGTTTCCTGCCGGGATCGCTCGAATGTGACGCATCGGCCGGGAAGCATTTTCTCAGGGGCGGAAGGAACCGGGCGGAAGGAACCGGGCGCCCGCCATCGACGGAGCGACACGGATCTCCGGTCCGCGCGAGGGCGCCGCGCCGGATCGGGAAGCGGGCGCGTTGCGCGGGGGTGGCGGAGCCTGTCCTAGCGGGCGAGCCCCGGGAACAGCGCCTGCAGGCTCGCCACCATCATCTCCATCGCGACCGCGGCGAGGATCATCCCCATGAGCCGGCGGGTGATGGCGGTGGCGTTCGGGGTCAGGTGGCGCCCGACGAAGGGCGCCGAGAGCAGCGCCGCGGTCAGCAGCGCGAGGAACGCCCCGAGGCCCGCCGCGAGTTCGGCGATCCGGCCCTGCGCGCGCGCCGTCTGCGCGAACACGATCAGGGTCGCGATCGTGCCCGGGCCGACGAGGAGCGGCACCGTGAGGGGATAGAGGGCGACGCTCGCCGGATCGAGGTCCTCCGCCGTCTCGTGCGGCGTGGCGGCGTGGGCGTGGCTCGCCGTGCCCTGCAGCATCGAGAGCGCGATGAGGAGGACGAGCAGGCCGCCCGCCAACCGGAAATGATCGACGTCGATCCCGAACAGGTCGAGGATCGGCCGGCCGGCCAGGACCGCGATCAGGCAGCCCGTCGCGGTCCCGATGGCGGCCAGGACCGCCACCCGCCGCTGGGCCTGCGCCGACGCCCCCTCGGTGAGCGACAGGAACACGGGCACGTTCGCGATTGGGTTCATGATCGCGAAGAGCGCGGCGAAGACCTTGGTCACGAAGGCGAGATCGAACCCCATCGCTGCCCGTCCCCCTGCCGATCGGATCGGCTCCCGCCGCGCTCGGGCCGGCGGCGTGCCACGGTAAACCTCGCATGGCGGGCGGTCAGAACGACAGCCTCATCCCGCCGACGACGTTGCGCGGCGCGCCCGCGAACACGGACCCGTTGGTGTTGGCGAGCACGGCGGCGCCGTTCTGCAGGCCGGTCGCGGCGCTGATCGAGTTCGCGAGGTTCTGCGCCGAGGCCACGTAGGTCCGGTCGAAGAGGTTGCGCACCTCGACGAACAGGTTCAGCCGCTTCGCGTAGCCGACGAGATCCGTGGCGTAGTGCAGGTTCAGGTTGACGAGGCTGTAGCCCGGCGCCCGCAGCAGGTTGGCGTTGTCGATGAAGAAATCGTCCTGGAACACCGTCTCAACATAGGCGCCGAGCCCGGCGAGCGGGCCGGTCGTGTGCTCGTAGCCGACCCGGGCGAGGAGCTGGTTGGCCGGCACGCCGGGGATGCGGTTGCCGGCCCGGTCGAAGCGGGCGGTGCGGGCGCCCGCGCTCAATTGCTCGACGTAGCGCGTGTAGAGCTGGTCGTCGTAGGTGTAGGCGGCGGTCGCGCTCCAGCCCGGCGCGAAGGCCCAGGTCGCCCCGACCTCGACGCCGCGGTGCTCGGAGGCCGGCGCGTTGAAGGTGAAGTTGAGAAGGCCCGCACCGGGCGACTGGGTGATCAGCTCGTTGCGGAAGAACTCGTAGAACCCCGTCACGCTGAGGCGGAGGGTCTCGGTCGGCGTCCAGTCGACGCCGAGGTCGAAGCCGAGATTCTCCTGCGTCCTCAATTGCAGGTTGCTGCCCGGCACGCCCGCCGGCGTGACGAACAGGTTGGCCGCGGACGGTGTGCTGTAGCCCGTCGCAACCCTTCCCCGGATCTGCCACGCCTCGCTCGGCCGGTAGAGCAGGGCGAGTTCCGGCGCGACGTTGAGGAAGCTCCGGTCCACGTCGGCGATCGCCCGCGTCGAGCCGGCCGCGCTGTAGGTGAAGGTCGTGTTGCGTCCCGTGATGGTCGTGGTCTCGGCGCTGATCCCGGCCACGGCGATGACGCGGTCGCTCAGCTGCACCTCGGCTCGGGCGCGGCCGCCGAGATTGGCCTGCACCGTGTCTTGGTCGGCGATCAGGGCGCCGAGCGCCGGCCCTGCCCCGAGCACCCGGTTGTAGGTCCGGCTGAGACTGTCGAGCGTGTTGTAGGCGAGCGCCACGTAGCCGGTGGCGGGCAGGCCGAACAGGTCGCCCCGGCGGGTCACGTCGGTGAGGAAGTTGAACCCCGGGAAGTCGCCGCGCGTGGACGTGGTGTAGAAGGGCTGGTTGATGTTGCGGTCGTCGAAGACGAGCTGCGTGCGCCAGGTCGTGAAGGCGTCGAGGTCGTGCTCCCAGCGCGCGCCGACGAGGGTGCGGCGATCATCGCGCAGGAAGGCGCCCTGGTCGGCCGTCACCGGCACCGTGGCGCCGAAGCGGCCATTCGCCAGCAGGTTGAAGGTGGTGCAGCCCGGTGCCGCATTGGCCGCCGTGAGGCAGCCGCGCTGGAAGGGGTTGACGGCGAACTGGTTGAGCGAGGTCCGGCCCGGCAGCAGCGTGAAGAGCGTGTTGTTGATGATCTTCAGGGTGAAGCGGTTGTCGGGCGTCGGCGTGTAGGTGCCGAGGAAGTTGACGGTCTGCGTGTCGAAGGAATTGTGGCTGATGAAGCCGTTGCCGCGCGTGTCGCTGGCGAACAGGCTGTACTCGAACGGGCCGCTCACCCCGCCGATCGTGGTGTAGGTGTTGAGGTAGCCGAAGCTGCCGGCATCGACGCCGGCCTCGATGCCGTTGATCTCGGCGCCCCGCCGCGTGACGAAGTTCAGGGCGCCGCCGGTCGCGAAATTGCCGAAGAAGGGCGATTGCGGCCCGCGGAACACGTCGATGCGGTTGTAGGCGCGCGGGTCGGTCAGGTCGAAGCGCGAGGAGCCGTCCGCCTGCGTGACGGGGAAGCCGTCCTCCAGCACCACCATGTTGCGGGAGACGCCGGTCGCGCGGGCGTTGTTGCCGCGGATCGAGACGACGACGTCGCGGGGGCCGTTGCCCTGGCGCACGGTCACGCCGGGGCTGTTGCGCAGGATGTCGGCCACGGTCGTCGCCGCGCGGTTGTCGATCACGCCCTCGCGCCCGATGCTGGTGACGACCTCGCCCACGGGCCTGTCGAGGGGCGTCGGGGCCGCGGCGCGAAGGGGCGTGCCGGCGGCCGGGCCCGGGCCGCGGCCGTCGCCGGCGACGGACAGCTCCTCCAGGGTGACGGTCTCGCCGGCATTCTGGGCCTGGGCCGCGGAGAGGGCGAGGGGGCCGGCGGCGAGGAGGGCCAGCGGGGGGGTGGCGAGGATCCGGCGACGAAGCGAGGGCATCGGGAGGGCTCATCGAGGGAGTGCGGCCGCGCGGGGCTGCAGCGGCCAGGGCTGTCGGGGATCGGCGATCGCGGGCGCGCGGGACGCGGCCCGCGCGTCAACCGGCAAGGCGGGCGCGCAGGGCCTGCACGCCGAGGTCGGCGAGGAGCATGGCGAGGATGACGAGCCCCGTGAGCGGGAACAGCGCGCCGAGGCCGAGGACGAGCCCCGTCACGGTCGCCGCGACGCGCCGGTCGCGCGGCCAGGGCGGCACGCCGAGGCGCCCGGCCGGGCGGCGCTTCCACCACATCACCGCGGCCGTGACGGCGAGGAGCAGCGTGGCGAGGCAGAAGGCCAGCATCGCGAACTGGTTGGCGCGGCCCCAATGCTCGCCCTTGTGGATGCCGATCCCGTACTGGATCGCCCGCGCGACGCCGCCGAGATCGCCGAACCGCACGTCGACGAGCGGCCGGCCGGTATACTGGTCGAGGGAGATCATCCGCTGGCGGGTGACGTCGTGCGGGTAGGCGGCCGCCGCGAACACGCCCCGGTCGCCCACCGGCAGCGACACCTCGAAGCCGCGCTGCATCCCGAGCTCCCTGAGGATCGCCACGGCCCGGCCGAGGCCGATGGCGGGGGCCGCCGAGGGCTCCGAGGCCGGGACGGGCGCGTCCTGCATCGCCCATCCGGCCGTCGTCAGCATCTCCCGCATCGGCAGGTCCGAGACGGCCTTGTGCGCCCAGAGGGCGCGGGGCTGGCCGAGGCCCGCCTCGTTCGACCACGTGCGCAGCTGCTGCCCCCACCAGATCGACCAGGGCAGGCCGGTGGCGGCGAGGAACAGGAGGCCGGCCCCGGCGACGAAGCCCGTGACCGCGTGGAGATCGCGCCACCAGACCCGCCGGCGCGGCGTCTGCCGGAGCGTGACGACCCCCCCGCTCTGCCGGCGCGGCCACCACAGGTAGGTGCCGGTCACGACGAGGATGATGGCGAAGCCCGCCGCGACCTCGATCAGGCCGTTCGCGACCGGCCCGAAATAGGCGAGGCTGTGCAGCCGGCGCACAACCGTCAGGGCCTCGTCGTCGCGCGGGACGCGGTCCAGCACGTGGCCCGTGTAGGGATCGAGATAGACGAGGGTCTTGCTGGCGCCCTCGGCCATCGTCACCACCGCCGCGCCCGCCGCATCGGCGGGGTCGGTCAGGGTGACCGGCGTCGCGCCCGGCACGGCCTCGGAGGCGTTGAAGAGCAGCCGGTCCGGGCTGAGGGGCGCGGTCGCCCGCGGCGCCACGATCGTCCGGTGGGCGAACAGGGTGGCGTTGAACTCGTCCTTGAACAGGTAGAGCGAGCCGGTGACCGAGAGCAGGATCAGGAACGGCAGGCAGAGCAGCCCAGCGTAGAAGTGCCAGCGCCAGACGGCGCGGTAGACCGCGTCGCCCGACGGGCGCGCGGCGGAGACGGCCTGGAACGCGAGAGCGTCGCCGTCGAGGGAGCGTGACATGGGAGGGGTCCGGGTCTGAGCGATCGGGAGGGCTGATCGGTCAGAGGGTGGGCGGACCTCGCGGGCTGACGGACGGGTCGGGCGGCGCGCGCGCGCGGATCAGGTCGTCGGCGCGCCAGGGGGCCGGGGCCGCAATGCCGGGCGACCATAGCACCGCCGCGAAGGCGGAGGCCGCCGGCGGCAGAAGCTCCGCTGCCTGGGCGAGGGTGCAGCAGGCGTGCGGGTGGCAGAGCGCGGCCCCGCCCTCGGGCGAGCCCGAGCCGTCATGCGCGCAGATCGCATCGGTGAGCGCGGCGGGGGGGAGGGGGGCGAGCCCGCCCAGGAAGGCCTGCAGCAGCAGCGCGTAGAGCGCGATCACCCCGATGATCGCGCGACCCCGAGCCGTCAGAGGCAGGTT
The DNA here is from genome assembly GCF_031457035.1 of Methylobacterium sp. BE186. Classification (NCBI taxonomy): domain Bacteria; kingdom Pseudomonadati; phylum Pseudomonadota; class Alphaproteobacteria; order Hyphomicrobiales; family Methylobacteriaceae; genus Methylobacterium; species Methylobacterium sp. BE186. The sequence continues at coordinate 193,053 of NZ_JAVDVV010000002.1, read as the reverse complement.
CCCACGCATGTCCCGTTCTTAGGGAGCCGGCCTCCGGCCCGTCAACGCGAGGGCGGAAACCGGCATGTCGATAACCGGCCCGCGCCCGGCAAAGGCTTGAGCCTGTTGCACAAAAGCCCGCCCGGATCGGTCCGGTGCCGTACGCGCCCGCCCGCCCGCACCCCGCCGGTTGCGTTGCCGCGCGGCGGCGGGCTTCCCGAATCGGGGCCGGGACATAAGGCGGCGCCGCGCGGGAGGCCGCGATCCGGCCGATCCTCATGCGATCCTTATAAGAACGCCCCCCTCTCCCTCTCGAACCCTAACGCGGTTCGCCTCCACTATCCCGGCAGGCCGAGGCCGCCGGCGCGTGGCCCGGTCGACCCGGCGGACCGGACACGGGACGCACCATGCTCGACATCGTCTTCATCGCCGGCGGCCTCGCCTTCTTCGCCCTCGCCGCCGGCTACGCCTCGCTCTGCGAGCGCCTCTGAGGCCCCCTCCATGACCCTCGATCTCGCCCTCGGCGCCCTCGTGACGGCCGGGCTCCTCGTCTACCTCACCTACGCCCTCGTCCGCCCCGAGCGGTTCTGAGCGGCCGGACGGATCTCCCCCATGACCCTCAATGGCTGGATGCAGATCGCGCTCTACGGCGCGGTCGTGCTGGCGCTCGTGAAGCCGCTCGGTCTGTACATGACCCGCGTCTTCAGCGGCGAGCGCACCTTGCTCTCGCCCCTGCTCGCCCCCGTCGAGCGCGGGCTCTACCGCGCCTCGGGCATCGACTCCGCCCAGGAGCAGACCTGGCTCGGCTACGCGGGCGCGATGATCGTCTTCAACCTCCTCGGCTTCGGGCTGCTCTACGCCCTCCTGCGCCTGCAGGCGGTGCTGCCGCTCAACCCGGCCGATCAGGCGGCGGTGGCGCCGGACCTCGCCTTCAACACCGCCACGAGCTTCGTCACCAACACCAACTGGCAATCCTACGGCGGCGAGACCACGCTCTCGTACCTGTCGCAGATGCTGGGGCTGACCCACCAGAACTTCGTCTCGGCGGCGTCGGGCATCGCGGTCGCGGTGGCGCTGATCCGCGGCTTCTCGCGCGCCTCGTCGCGCACGCTCGGCTCGTTCTGGGTCGATCTGACCCGCGCGACCCTCTACGTCCTGCTGCCGGCCTGCATGGTCCTCACCCTGGTCCTGGTCTCGCAGGGGATGCCGCAGACGCTTCAGCCGTCCGTCGAGGCGATCACGCTGGAAGGCGCCCGGCAGACCATCGCGGTCGGCCCCGTGGCGAGCCAGGTCGCGATCAAGATGCTCGGCACCAACGGCGGCGGCTTCTTCAACGCCAACGCCGCGCACCCGTTCGAGAACCCGACGGCGCTCTCGAACCTCCTGCAGATGGTCGCGATCTTCGCCATCGGCGCCGCGCTCACCAACGTGTTCGGCCGCATGGTCGGGGACGAGCGCCAGGGCTGGGCGATCCTCGCCGCCATGGGCGTGCTGTTCGTCGCCGGCGTCGCCGTCACCTACTGGGCCGAGGCGAATGCCCACGGCGTCCTCGCGCAGCTCGGCCTGACCGGGGGCAACATGGAGGGCAAGGAGGTCCGCTTCGGCATCGCCGCCTCCGCGCTCTTTGCGGTGATCACCACGGCCGCCTCCTGCGGCGCGGTGAACGCCATGCACGATTCCTTCACGGCGCTCGGCGGCCTCGTGCCGCTCCTCAACATGCAGCTCGGCGAGGTCATCGTCGGCGGCGTCGGAGCCGGCCTCTACGGCATGCTGGTCTTCGTCGTGGTCGCGATCTTCGTCGCCGGCCTGATGGTCGGGCGCACCCCGGAATATCTCGGCAAGAAGATCGAGGCGCGCGAGGTGAAGATGGCCATGCTCGGCATCCTCTGCCTGCCGCTGATGATGCTGGGCTTCACCGCGCTCGCCACCGTGCTGCCGGCGGGCCTCGCCGGGCCCGCGAATGCCGGCCCGCACGGCTTCTCGGAGATCCTCTACGCCTACAGCTCGGCCGCCGCCAACAACGGCTCGGCCTTCGGCGGCCTCACCGCGAACACGCCGTTCTACAACGCCACGCTCGCCGTCGCGATGCTGGTCGGGCGCTTCTTCGTGAAGATCCCGGTGCTCGCCATCGCCGGCTCGCTCGCGCGGAAGCCGACGCTGCCCGCCTCCGCCGGCACCTTCCCGACCCATGACGGCCTGTTCGTGGGCCTCCTCGTCGGCGTGGTCCTCATCATCGGGGGGCTGACCTTCTTCCCGTCGCTGGCGCTCGGCCCCCTCGTCGAGCATTTCGCGGGCGCGGCGGGCCAGACCTTCGCGGCGGGCGGCTGAGCATGCGCCACGCCGTTCATCCCCGCCGTCCCGGGCTGCCGCAGCGCCCGCGCCTGCGCCGGGCGCCGCCCGCGCGCCTCTCCGACCTGATCCTGGCCTTCGCCCTGATGGCCGCGGCCGCCGCCCTGACAAGCCGCGCGCCGACGCCCTGACACCCGACGGCCCGGCCCCGGCCCCGGGTCTCCCACCCCACCGGACATCGAACCATGTCGCGTCAGACCCGATCCCTGTTCAGCGCCGCCCTTCTCGGGCCGGCCCTCCTCGGCTCCGTCCGGAAGCTCGATCCGCGCAGCCTGATCCGCAACCCGGTCCTGTTCGTCGTCGAGGTCGTGGCGGCGCTGACCACCGTCCTGTTCGCCCGCGACCTGATCGCGGGCGGGGCCGACCTCGCGTTCTCCGGCCAGATCATCCTCTGGCTCTGGTTCACCCTGCTCTTCGCCAATTTCGCCGAGGCGCTGGCGGAGGGCCGCGGCAAGGCCCAGGCGGAGGCGCTGCGCCGCACGCGGACCGAGATGACGGCCAAGCGCCTCACGGGCCGGGATCCGGGCCCTTCCGGCCGCGCCTACGAGACCGTCCCGGGCACGAGCCTGCGGGTCGGCGACGTGGTGCTGGTCGAGGCCGGCGACCTGATCCCCTCCGACGGCGAGGTGATCGCGGGCGTCGCCTCCGTCAACGAGGCGGCCATCACCGGCGAATCCGCCCCCGTCATCCGGGAATCGGGCGGCGACCGCTCGGCCGTGACCGGCGGCACGCAGGTGCTCTCGGACGAGATCCGGGTGCGGATCACGGCCGCCCCCGGCTCGACCTTCGTCGACCGCATGATCGCGCTCGTCGAGGGCGCCTCCCGCCAGAAGACCCCGAACGAGATCGCGCTCAACATCCTGCTCGCCGGGCTCACCCTGGTGTTCGTCTTCGCGGTGGCCTCGATCCCGAGCTTCGCGAGCTACGCCGGCGGGGCGATCCCGGTCATCCTCCTCGTCGCGCTGTTCGTGACGCTCATCCCCACCACGATCGGCGCGCTGCTCTCGGCCATCGGCATCGCCGGCATGGACCGCCTCGTGCGCTTCAACGTGCTCGCGATGTCGGGCCGCGCGGTCGAGGCGGCGGGCGACGTCGACACGCTGCTCCTCGACAAGACGGGCACGATCACGCTCGGCAACCGGCAGGCGACCGAGTTCCGCCCCGTGCGCGGCGTCCCGGAGCAGGAGCTGGCCGATGCCGCGCAGCTCGCCTCGCTCGCCGACGAGACGCCGGAGGGCCGCTCCATCGTCGTGCTCGCCAAGGAGGCCTACGGCCTGCGCGCCCGCGACATGGCCGGGCTGAACGCCACCTTCGTGCCCTTCAGCGCCCAGTCGCGGATGTCGGGCGTCGACCTCGACGGGTCCTCGATCCGCAAGGGCGCGGTCGAGGCCGTCATCGCCTCCGTGACGGGCTGGCCCGCCGCCACGCGCGGCTCGGGCGCGGCGCTCGCCTACCGCCCGGCCGCCGAGCCCGAGGCGTCGGGCGAGATCCGGGCCATCGCGGAGGCGATCGCCAGGGCCGGCGGCACGCCGCTGGCGGTGGCCCGGGACGGCCGCCTGCTCGGCGTGGTCCATCTCAAGGACATCGTGAAGGGCGGCATCCGGGAGCGCTTCGCGGAATTGCGCCTCATGGGCATCCGCACCGTCATGATCACGGGCGACAATCCCGTCACGGCCGCGGCCATCGCGGCGGAGGCGGGCGTCGACGACTTCCTCGCCCAGGCTACCCCGGAGGACAAGCTCGCCCTGATCCGCGGCGAGCAGGCCCAGGGCAAGCTCGTCGCCATGTGCGGCGACGGCACCAACGACGCGCCGGCGCTCGCCCAGGCCGATGTGGGCGTCGCCATGAACACGGGCACCGTGGCCGCGCGCGAGGCCGGCAACATGGTCGACCTCGATTCCGACCCGACGAAGCTCATCGAGATCGTCGGCATCGGCAAGCAGCTCCTGATGACCCGCGGGGCGCTGACGACCTTCTCGATCGCCAACGACGTGGCGAAGTACTTCGCGGTCCTTCCGGCGATGTTCCTGACGCTCTACCCGCAGCTCCAGGCGCTCAACGTCATGGGGCTCGCCTCGCCCCAGAGCGCGATCCTGTCGGCCGTCATCTTCAACGCGCTGATCATCGTGGCGCTGATCCCGCTGGCGCTCCGGGGCGTGGCCTACCGCGCGGTGGGCGCGGCCGCGCTCCTGCGGCGCAACCTCCTGATCTACGGCCTCGGCGGCGTCCTCGCGCCCTTCGCCGGCATCAAGCTCATCGACATGGCCCTCACCGCCCTGCACCTCGCCTGAGACCCGCCCGAGCATCCCCGTCCCGAGCATTCCCGTCATGAGGAGACCCGCCATGCCGAGCCAGTTCCGCCCCGCCCTCGTCCTGCTCGTCGCCCTGACGGCGCTCACGGGCCTCGCCTACCCCCTCGCCATGACCGGCCTCGCCGGGGCGATCTTTCCGGCCCGAGCCGCCGGCAGCCTGATCGAGCGCGACGGCAGGATCGTCGGCTCGCGCCTGATCGGGCAGGCCTTCACGGGCGCCGGCTATTTCCACGGCCGCCCCTCCGCCACGACGGCGCCCGACCCGGCCGATGCGGGCCGGACCGTCCCGTCCCCCTACAACGCGGCGAATTCCGCGGGCTCGAATCTCGGTCCGACGAGCGCGTCCCTCGCCGAGCGGGTGAAGGCGGACCTCGCGGCGCTGGGAGCCGAGAATCCGGGCCGGCCGATCCCTGTCGACCTCGTGACCACGAGCGGCTCGGGGCTCGACCCCGACATCTCGCCGGACGCCGCCCTGTTCCAGGTCCCCCGCGTCGCGCGGGCCCGCAACCTGCCCGAGGACAGGCTCCGCGCGCTGGTGGCCGGTCAGGTCGAGGGCCGCACCCTCGGCCTCCTCGGCGAGCCGCGCGTCAACGTGCTCGCGCTCAACCTCGCCCTCGACGATCTCGCCGGCCGCTGACCGCTTCGGTTAGGATCCGGCATGCCCGAGCCCGGCCGCGACCCGACCCGCCCCTCGCCCGACGCGCTGCTCGAAGCGGCGCGCCGGGAGGAGCGGCGGCGCGGCCGGCTCAAGGTCTTCCTCGGCGCGGCGCCGGGCGTGGGCAAGACCTACGAGATGCTGACGGTCGGCCGCGCCAGGCTGAAGGCCGGCACCGACGTCGTCGTCGGCGTGGTCGAGACGCACGGCCGGGCCGAGACCGAGGCGCTGCTCGAGGGCTTTACGGTGATCCCGAGGGCCTGCGTGCCCTATCACGGCGCGGTGCTGGAGGAGATGGACCTCGACGCCCTGCTGGCCCGCCGGCCGCGGCTCGCCCTCGTCGACGAGCTCGCCCACACCAATGCCCCGGGCTCGCGCCACCCCAAGCGCTACCAGGACGTGGAGGAACTGCTCGACGCCGGCATCGACGTGCTGACCACGCTCAACATCCAGCACGTCGAGAGCCTCAACGACGTCGTCGCCTCGATCACCCGGATCCGGGTGCGCGAGACGGTGCCGGACGGGGTCCTCGACCGGGCCGACGACATCGAGGTGGTGGACCTCAACCCCGACGACCTGATCCAGCGCCTGAAGGACGGCAAGGTCTACGTGCCCGAGAACGCGGAGCGGGCGCTCGAGCACTACTTCTCCCGCGGCAACCTGACGGCGCTGCGCGAACTCGCCCTGCGCCGCACCGCCGACCGGGTCGACGACGAACTCCTCAGCCACATGCGGGCGAACGCGATCGCCGGCCCCTGGGCGGCCGGCGAGCGGGTGCTCGTCTGCGTCAGCGAGGACCCGCGCGCGGGCGGCCTCGTGCGCTACGCCAAGCGGCTGGCCGACCGCCTGCACGCCCCCTGGACGGCGCTCTCGATCGAGGGCGCGCGCGCCGCCTCCTTCAGCGAGGCGGAGCGCGACCGCCTCGCCGAGGCGCTGCGGCTCGCCGACCGGCTCGGGGGCGACGCCGTCACCCTGCCGGGCGGCCGGCGCATCGCCGACGACATCCTGGCCTATGCCCGCTCGGCCAACGTCAACCACATCGTGGTCGGCAAGGCGACGCGCTCCTGGGCGTTCGAGCTCGTCAACGGCTCGGTGGTGCACGACCTCGTGCGCCGGAGCGGGAGCATCAGCGTCCACGTGGTGGCGGGCGAGGCGGCCCCGGCCGAGAGCCTCCCGCGCCGCGCGGTCGCCACGGCGAGCCCCGCCCCGTTCGACGCGGGACCCTACGGCCTCGCGCTCATCGCGACCGCGACGGGGCTCGGGGCGGCCCTCCTGGCGGCCCCCTATGCCGGCATCGAGAATGCCGACCTGTTCCTGCTCACCGCCGTCGTGGCGGTCGCGGTCCGCTGGGGCCTCGGGCCCTCGCTCGCCGCCGTCGTGGCCGCCTCGCTCTCCTACAACTTCTTCTTCCTGCCGCCCGTCTACACCTTCACGATCGCCGACCCGACCAACATCGCCGCCTTCCTGCTCTTCACCCTCGTGGCCGTGCTGGTCTCGAACCTCGCCGCCCGCTCGCGGCGGACGGCTCTGATCAGCCAGTCCCGCGCGCGCTCCACCGAGCGGCTCTACGGCTTCTCCCGCAAGCTGTCCGGCTGCGGCTCCCTCGACGACGTGCTCTGGGCGACCTCCGCCCAGGTCGCCGCCATGCTGAAGGTCCGGGTCGTGCTCCTGCTGCCGGAGGGACCGGCCGTCACGGTGCGGGCCGGCTACCCGCCCGAGGACCGGCTCGACGCGGCCGACCTCGCCGCGGCCCAATGGGCCTTCGACAACGACCGCCCGGCCGGGCGCGGCGCCGACACGCTGCCCGGCGCCCGGCGCCTGTTCCTCCCCCTGCGCACGGGCCGCGGCACGCTCGGCGTGATCGGCCTCGACGCGGACGGGACCGGCCCGATCCTCACGCCCGAGGGGCGGCGCCTGCTCGACGCGCTCTCCGACCAGGGCGCCCTCGCGATCGAGCGGGTCCGCCTCGTGGAGGATCTCGACCGGGCCGAGCGCGCCGCCGAGACCGACCGCCTGGCCCGTGCCCTCCTCACCTCGATCAGCCACGACCTGCGCACGCCGCTGGCCTCGGTGCTCGGCGCGGCCACCACCCTGCGCGACCTCGACGCGGCGCTGCCGCCGGACGCCCAGGCCGAGCTTCTGGCGACCATCATCGCGGAATCGGAGCGGCTGAACCGCTTCATCGCCAACCTCCTCGACATGACCCGCCTGGAGGCCGGGGCAGTGGCGCCGAACCTCGCGCTCCAGGACGTGGCCGAGACGGTCGACACGGCGCTGCGCCGCGTGGAAAGAGTGCTGGCCGGCCACCGCCTCGCCGTCGAGGTCGCACCCGGCCTGCCGACGCTCCGGCTCGATCCCGTCCTGGTCGAGCAGGTCCTCGTCAACCTCCTCGACAACGCCGCCAAATACGCGCCGGAGGGCTCGACCGTGACGGTGCGCGCCCAGGCCGAGGGAGGCCGCGTGCGCATCGAGATCCTGGACGAGGGCGAGGGCCTGCCGGACGAGGATGTCGAGCGGGTCTTCGACAAGTTCTACCGCGCCCGCAAGGGCGACCGCGTCCGGGCCGGGACGGGGCTCGGACTCGCCATCGCCCGCGGCTTCGTGGAGGCGATGGGCGGGGCCCTGACCGCCGCCAACCGCCGCGACCGGAGCGGCGCCGTCTTCGCCGTGAGCCTGCCGGTGCCGGGCCGGACCGCGCCGAGGGACATCGCCGCATGAGACCGTCCATCCTCGTCATCGAGGACGATCCGCCGATCCGCAAGCTCCTGCGGATGGGGCTCGCCACGCAGGGCTACGCCATCCTGGAGGCGCCGGACGGCCGGAGCGCCCTCGACCTCCTGGCGCGGGAGAGCGTGGAACTCGTCATCCTCGATCTCGGCCTGCCGGACATGCGCGGGCACGACCTCCTCCGCGCGATCCGGGCGAGCCATCCGGGACTTCCGGTGGTGGTCCTGTCGAGCCGCGACGACGAGCCCGGCAAGGTCGAGGCGCTCGACCACGGCGCGGACGATTACGTCACCAAGCCCTTCGGCATGGCCGAATTGCTGGCGCGCCTGCGCGCGGCCCTGCGCCACCAGCTCGCCGCGCAGGGGGAGCGCCCGGTCTTCGGGGTCGACCGCCTCAGCGTCGACCTCGTCCGGCGCATCGTGCGGGTCGACGGCGCCGAGGTGAAGCTGACGCCGCGCGAGTACGACTTCCTGCGGGTGCTCGTCCTGAACGCCGGCAAGGTGATGACCCACGCGCAGCTGATGCACGCGGTCTCGACCTCCTCCGACCCGCAATACCTGCGCGTCTACATGCGCCAGCTCCGGCAGAAGCTGGAGGCCGACCCGGAGCGCCCGCGCATCCTGCTCACCGAGACCGGGATCGGCTACCGCCTGCGGGCGCCCGACGACGAGCCGGCGCACGGGCCGCGCGCGCCCGGCGAGGCCGCGCCGCCGCCCGCGGAGAGCGGCGCCTGATGGCGGGCGAGCCACCGGTGCCGTCCGACGCGACGAGTCTCGGCCGCATCCTCGCGCCGGACGGCGTGCTGCACGGGCTGCGCGCGGCGGGCAAGGCCGCCCTCCTCGGCGACCTCGCGCGGCGCGCCGCGCGGGCCCTCCCGATCGACGGGGCCGAACTCCTCGCCGCCCTCCTGCGGCGCGAGGATCTCGGCTCGACGGGCGTCGGCGACGGGGTGGCGCTGCCCCATGCGCGCCTGGAGGCGCTCGCGCGGCCCTTTGCCATCCTGGCGCGCCTGCGCGAGCCGATCGCCTTCGACGCGATCGACGAGGCTCCGGTCGACCTCGTCTGCCTGCTGCTGCTGCCGGCGGATGCGGGCGGCGAGCACCCGAACGCGCTGGCCTGCATCGCGCGCCGGCTGCGCGAGCCCGGCATCGCCGCCGCCCTGCGCGGCGCGCGCGACGCGGCCTCCCTCCGGGCCGCGCTGTGCGGCCGGCCCTGAGCGGGACCGCGGATCGCCGATCCCCGGCCTCGGCCCCGGTTCGGCCCGCCGGCCGGGCACCCTGGACAGCATTTCGAACGGGCCGGCAGCGCATCGCCGCGGCCGATCCTGCGTATTCCGATCAGATCCGGCCGCCGGGTGCAGTCGGACGCAAGCATTTGGATGCCTGAGACGGTCGATCAACTGGCAGCATTAACGGTTCCCTAGTTCCTCCCCGCGGAAGATCACGGCCGCTCGCGGGTCCGCGGCCGGGAAGACGTTTGAGATGCAGGGAACATCGATCGAAACGGCGGAGCACCCCGCATTCGAGGCGGAGCGTGCCCGCCTCGCCTCGCTGGCGCGCTGCCGGATCGCCGGCACGCCTCCGGAGGCCGCCTTCGACCGCCTCGCCGATCTCGCCGCCGACCTGTTCGGGACGCCGCTCTGCGCGATCTCGTTCCTCGACGCCGAGCACCAATGGGTGAAGGCCGGCATCGGCTTCGGCGGGCTCGCCGACTTTCCCAGGGCGGACGGGCTCTGCGCCACCGCGCTCGCGGGCGAGGGCGTGCTCGTCGTGCCCGACGCCGCTGCCGACCCGCGCTTCCGCGACCTTCCGGCGGTGCGCGGCCCCCTCGGCATCCGCTTCTACGCCGGCGTCCCCCTGGTGACGCGCCGCGGCCACCGCCTCGGCGTGCTCTGCGTCGCCGACCGGGTGCCGCGCCGCGCGCCGAGCGCGAAGGCCCGCGCCCGCCTCGCCCGGATCGGCAGCCTCGTCATGGAGGCGGTGGCCCAGCGTGGCCGGACGATGGCGCGGCGGGACGCGAACGGCTTCGTCGCCGCCACGGCCTGGGCGCTCATCACCACGGACGGGGCCGGGACGATCACCTTCGCCAACGCCGCCTGCGAGCGGCTTCTCGGCTACGGCCCGGGCGAACTCCTCGGGCGGGATGTCGGGATCATCGTGCCGGTGCGCCTGCGCGGCCACCATGCGGCGGGGCTCAAGGGCGTCGCCTCCGGGCGCGCCCCGCGGCTCGACGGCAAGACCGTCGAGGTGACGGCCCTCTGCCGGGACGGGAGCGAGATCCCGGTCGAGCTGTCGCTGACCCTCTGGGGCTCGGGCGAGACGCTCGGCGTCGGCGCCGTGCTGCGCGACATCTCCGAGCGCCGCCGCCGCGACGCCCGCCTCCTGCGCCTCGCCCACCAGGACCCGCGCACCGGCCTGCCGAACCGGGCCCGCCTCACCGACGACCTCGCCGCCCACCTCGCCGAGGGCCGCCCGGCCACCCTGCTCGCCATCGCCGTCGAGGGCCTGCGCGGCATCGGCGACGGGTTCGGCCAAGCGGTCGGCGACGCGCTGGTCGAGGCCCTGGTGGTGCGCCTCACCGGCCGGCTCCCGGCCGAGGCGCTGCTCGCCCGGACCGGCGAGGACGAGCTCGCCGTGCTGCTGCCCGGGCAGGACGACGCGGCCGCCGCGCGCGCGCTCGCCGAGGGCCTGATCCCCGCCGTCACGGACCCGCTCAGCCTCGGCGAGCACGTGCTGCATGTCGGCGCCCGCGTCGCCCTCGCCCACGCCCCCGCCCACGGCACCGACGCGGAGGAGCTGATGGCGAGCCTCGACCTCGCCCTCGACGGGGCGCGGCGGGAGCCGGCCGGCCGCGTCCGCGCCTACGAACCGGCGATGCGCGAGCGGGCCGCCGAGCGGCGCGCCCTCCAGGACGCCCTGCGCGGCGCGCTCCTCGCCGGGGAGATCGTGCTCGCCTACCAGCCGCAGATCGACCTCGCCACGGGCGCGATCCGCGGCGTCGAGGCGCTGATCCGCTGGCAGCACCCGGAGCGGGGCCTGCTGCCGCCCGCCGATTTCCTGCCGGCGATCGAGTCGAGCGCACTCGCCCTGCGCTTCGGCTGGTGGACCATCGACGAGGCCTGCCGGCAGGCGGCCGCGTGGCGCGCGGCCGGCCTGCCGGACGTCACGGTGGCCGTGAACCTGTTCTCGGAGCAGGTCCGGGCCGGAACCCTGGCCGACGTGGTGCTCGAGGCCCTGGCCCGGCACGGCCTGCCCCCCGCGGCCCTCGAGATCGAGCTGACGGAGGTGATCGCGCTCCTCGACGACGCGGGCACCCGCGCGGCCCTGAGCCGCCTGCACGCGCACGGGGTCGGCATCGCCCTCGACGATTTCGGCACGGGCTACGCCTCGCTCTCGACCCTCAAGCTCTTCCCCCTCACCAAGCTCAAGATCGACCGCGGCTTCGTGCGCGACATCCTGGCCGACCCGCACGACGCGGCGATCGTGCGGGCGGTGCTGGAGATCGGCCGCGGCCTCGACCTCGCCGTCGTCGCCGAGGGGATCGAGACCCCGGAGCAGGAGGCCGCCCTCGTCGGCATGGGCTGCACCTGCGGGCAGGGCTACCTCTACGGCCGGGCGGTCGGGGCCGAGGAGATCGCCCGCCGCCTCGCCCGGCCCGGCGCCCTCCGCCCGCAGACCCGCGTCGCCTGAGGCCCGCCGCGCCCGAATCCCGTGCGAAGGCGCGCGGATCGCCGCGGGCGCGTTGAGAGATTCCCGCTCCGATTGTATGGGCGGAGCCGGCCCGCCCTCCCGATTCCGGGCCCGGACGGTCGGCCCGCCATGTTCTCGCCCCGCTTGTTCTCACCCCGGTTGCTCTCACCCCGCTTGCCCACACCCTCCTTGCCCGCGCCGCGCGTGCTCGCGAGCACGGACGCCGGTCCGCCTCCCGCGCCAGAAGCCGGCCCGCGCCCCTCCAGGCCGGCCTGACCCCGGGCGGCCGCGCGAGGCGCGTCCCGGCAACCTGCCCTTCGACACGAGCCGCCCAGTGCCCATGCCCGGCGACAGGCCAGAGGATCAGCCCCGACCGGGCTCGTTTGCCCCCGGGCGGGCGTGTCCCCAACAGCGGACATTTCTCCAAGAGCGGGCGCCGCCCCGAGGGCGGGCCCGCGCCCTGCGCGCCGGCACGATCCTGGCCGTCCTCCTGGCCCTCGCGGGCGCCCGGGCCGACGCATCGCCCGCGCCCGCCGACCTCTCGGGCGCGGTCTCGGCCTATCGGCGCTACGTGCTCGCCCAGGCCGACGAGTTCCTCGCCCGCACGGTGCGCCTCGCGGACGCGGTCAAGGCAGGGCGGCTGGCCGAGGCGCAGGGCCTCTACGCGCCGGCCCGCCAGCCCTACGAGCGGATCGAGCCCGTCGCCCTGATGGTGCCCGAGCTCGCCCGCAGCCTGGACATGCGCGCCGACGCCTTCGAGCTGAAGGACCGCGACCCCGCCTTCATCGGCTTCCACCGGCTGGAGCGCGGGCTCTTCCTCGACCGCAGCACCGCCGGCCTGAACCCGGTCGCCGAGCGCCTCGTGGCCGATGCCGCGGAGCTGCGCGAGCGCGTCGCCGACCTCGCGATCCCGCCCGTGCGCATGGTCGGCGGGGCGGCGACGCTGATCGAGGAGATCGCCGCCACCAAGATCAGCGGCGAGGAGGAGCGCTACAGCCGCACCGACCTGTTCGATCTCGCCGGGAACCTGGAGGGCGCGCAGGCCATCTTCGCCCTGCTGCGCCCGCACCTCGCCGGGCGCGACCCCGCCTTCGTCGACCGGGCCGAGCGCGCCTTCAGCCGGATCGCGGGCCAGCTCGCCCGCCACCGGACGCCGGAGGGCGGCTTCGTCAGCTTCGACCGCCTGACCGACCGGGACCGGAACGCGCTCAAGGGTCCGGTGACGGTGCTGGCCGAGGAATTGGCGACCCTGCGCGGGCGCCTGGGGCTCGATTGATGGCGGGCCTGCCCATCCCCGCACCCGTCCGCATCGCGGCAGGCGGAGAGGCGCCACCTCTCCCGTCCGGGAGAGGTCGAACCAGGACCGCGCGAACCGGAGACGAGACATGAGCGGGCAGGGAAGGGGCGGGTCCGGCCCGTCGCGGCGCGGGCTCATCGGGGCGCTCGGCGCGGCGGGCGCGCTGGCGCTGCCGGCGCGGGCGAGCGAGGGCCTGCCGCCGCAAGCCCCCCGCGGCGAGACGATGCCGGACGCGCGCAGCGACGGCACCCGCGACGCGCAGGCCTTCTACGGCTCCCATCAGGCCGGCATCGTCACGCCCCAGCCCGCGAGCGTGCTCTACGCCGCCTTCGACGTGCTGGCCGAGAACCGGGGCGAGCTCGCCCGCCTCCTCCAGATCCTCACCGAGCGCCTCGCCTTCCTGACCAAGGGCGGCCCGGTCCCCGAGATCGACCCGCGCCTGCCGGCCCCGGATTCGGGCCTGCTCGGCCCCGTCGTCTTCCCCGACAACCTGACGGCCACGCTCTCGGTCGGCGCCAGCCTGTTCGATTACCGCTTCGGCCTCGCGCGGCTCCGGCCCCGCCGCCTCGGCCAGATGGAGCGCTTCCCCAACGACGCCCTCGACGCCAGCCAGTGCCACGGCGACCTGATGCTGCAGCTCTGCGCCAACACCGCCGAGACCAACATCCACGCCCTGCGCGACGTGCTCAAGCACCTGCCGGGCCTCGCCACGGTGCGCTGGAAGATCGAGGGCTTCCTGCCCCCGCACGTGGTCAAGTCGATGGGCGCCGACACGGTGCGCAACCTGCTCGGCTTCAAGGACGGCACGGCCAACCTCGACGCCCGCAATTCCGAGTTGATGGACCGCTACGTCTGGGTGCGGGCAGGGGGGCCGGAGCCGGCCTGGGCGGCGGGCGGCAGCTACCAGGTGGTACGGGTGATCCGCACCCTCGTCGAGCGCTGGGACCGCACGCCCCTGCGCGAGCAGGAGGCGATCATCGGCCGCCACAAGGCGAGCGGCGCCCCACTGGGCCGCACCGACGAGCGGGCCGCGCCCGATTACGAGGCGGACCCCGACGGCGCCCGCATCGCGCTCGCCGCCCATATCCGCCGGGCGAACCCCCGCAGCGCCGAGACCCGGGCGAGCCTGATCCTGCGGCGCAGCTACAATTATTCCCGCGGCCTCACCCCGGCGGGCCAGCTCGACATGGGCCTCCTCTTCGCCTGCTATCAGGCGGACCTGACCGCGGGCTTCCTCGCGATCCAGACCCGCCTCAGCGGCGAGCAGCTGGAGGAGTACATCCGCCCGATCGGCGGCGGCTACTTCTTCGCGCTGCCCGGCGTGCCGGAACCCGGCGGCTGGCTCGGGCAGGGCCTGCTGGAGGGGGCCTGAGGGGGCCGCCCAAGAGACGCCAGGAATGCCCCGCGGAGGGCGCAGGCCCCCCGCGGGACGGGAGGGCCTACTTCGCCTTCTCGGAGATGCCCTTGAAGCCGGCCTCGTAGATGCCGCCGATGATCTCCTGGGCCTTGGCGTCCGGGGCGCCCTTGGCCTGGAACGAGCCCGTCCAAGTCAGCTTCGAGCCCGAGCCCTCCGGGGCGACGCTGAGGGTCGACCGGTAGCCGGAGACGGGCAGGGGGCTCTCCACGATGGTGTAGGTGTAGGCCATGCCCGTGTCGTCGCGGGACTGCTCCTCCTCGACGATGGTGCCGCCGCCCTTCAGGCTGAGGGTGCGCACCTTCTTGCCGCCCGTCTCGGAGAGGGCGCATTTCTCCACCGCCGGATGCCAGTCGCCGATGCCGCAGAACTGGCCGATCGTCTTCCAGACGGTGGCGGGCGGCGCGGCGACGGTCGCGGTCTTGGTCACGTCGAGCGCCAGGGCCGGCGTGGCGGACAGGGCCGCGACGGCAACCGTCGCGAGCAGGAACTTCCTCGTCATCGTGTTTCCTCTCCTCTGGCGGACCCTTGCGTCAGGTCTCGCTCGCTGCGCACGAGGCCGGGCCGGTGGATCATCATGCCGTGAGCGGATGACCCGGCCGGTTGACAGCGTCGTTCACGCGTGGATCGTTAATGTCTGAAGGGAATGCCGGTCAATGGCGACGTCGATCAAGCACGGGATATTGAGGCTGGACGACCAGCTCTGCTTCGCCCTCTACGCCGCGACGAACGCGGTGGTGCGCGCCTACCGGCCGCTGCTCGCCGAAGTCGGGCTCACCTACCCGCAATATCTCGTGATGCTGGCCCTCTGGCAGGACGGCGTGACCCCGGTCCACGAGCTCGCCGCGCGGCTTCAGCTCGGGCCGAGCGCGATCACGCCGCTGGTCGACCGGCTCGAGGCGGCCGGCCTCGTCACCCGGGCCCGCGCCGCGGACCGGCGCCTCGTCCTCGTCGCGCTGACGGAGGCCGGGCGCGCGCTGGAGGACAGGGCCGCCACCGTGCAGGGGGCCGTGGTCTGCCGCACCGGCCTCGCCGAGGGGGACCTCGCCGCCCTGCGGCAGGAGCTGAAGGATCTCACCGACCGCATCGCCGCCTCGGGCGCGGTGCCCCGGAACGAGCCGCCCTGACGGCTCGTCGCGGCCCGCAACGACGGCCCGCGCGACAGGTCCGCCAACGGACCGAACAGGAGGAGACGACCATGACCGAGGTGATCACCGACATCCCGGAGCAGCTGACGGGCGGCGTGCCCCGGGAGGCCAGCCTCTACGAGCGGCTCGGCGGGGTCTACGGCATCGCCGCCGCCGTCGACAACCTCGTCGACCGGCTCTACGTGAACGGCGCGGCCAATGCCAACCCGAAGGTGGCCGAGTTCCACGCCCAGAACGGGCATGCCGGCTTCAAGTTCCTGGTCACGGCCTGGAGCGTGGAGCAGACCGGCGGGCCGAAATGCTACCCCGGCCGGGACATGCGCGAGAGCCACGCCCACCTGACCGTGAGCCCCCGCGAGTTCGACATCGTCGCGACCGAGATCCGGACCTCGCTCTACCAGCTGAACGTCCCCGACCGCGAGTTCAACGAGTTCATGGACATCATCGAGAGCTACCGCTCGATGGTGGTCCACCCGAGCCACCAGGGCGCCTGAGGCCGGGCGCCGGGATGGGGGGTTGTCGGCGGGGGGGGGCGCCCCGGCCGAGTGCCTGGCCTACCCTGCCGCTGCCGGCCGCGCGGCAACCCGGTCGGGTTGCCGCCTCAGCCGTGTCAGCCCCGCAGCCGGGAGGCTGCGGGGCTTCGCGGGAGCTTCCCGTCTTTGCGGAGGTTCAGCCGGGACGGCTGCTCGCCCGATCCTAGTGGAAGAAGGTGCCGTCGCTCACCGGGGTGCGACCCTCGACGGCCCCGTATTCCAGGTAATGCCCGAGCTGGTTGATGCCGGCTGCGGCCACATCCTGGTTCGCCGCGAGGTAGCCGCGGGTGTCGAACTCGGCCGAGGGATCGCGGCCCTCCTTCCAGCCATAGGTCAGGTAGTGCTCCAGCGGATTGATGCCGGCCGCCCTCACGTCGGCATAGGCGTTGAGATACCCTTCCGTGTCGAAGAACGCGTTCGGATCGCGCCCTTCCTTCCAGCCGAACGTGGCGAAATGCGCCTCCGCATCGAGACCCGACGCCGCCACGTCCGGGTTGTGGCTGAGATAGAACAGGTCGTCCACGAGCGCGTTGCCGTCGCCTTGCACGACGGTGCGATCGGCGAACTCGAACACCTCAACGGTCTTCACGGTGTCCGTGCCGCTCGACCCGCCGACGACGGCGAGGGTGCCCCGCGCATCGATCGTTGCGCTGGCGAGGGTGAAGTCGAACACGGCGGTGTCGCGTCCGGGACCGCCATCGAGGAGGTCGTCCCCGGCGCCGCCGGTCATCCGATCGTCGCCGAAATCGCCGAACAGCGTGTCATTGCCGGCGCGGCCCAGGAGCGTGTCGTTCCCGAGGTCGCCGTCGACGAGGTCGTTGCCGGCACCGCCATCGACGAGGTCGTCGTCGTCGCCGCCCGCCACGAAGTCGTTCCCGTCCTCGCCGAAGACCTGATCGCGACCCGCTTCGCCGACGAGGAAGTCACGGCCGGTCCCGCCGTAGAGGATGTCGTCACCGGGATTGCCCGCGGCGTAGTCGTCGCCCGTCTGGCCGTAGATCGTGTCGTTGCCGGTCTCGCCGATGATCTGATCGTTGCCGTCCCGACCATAGATCGTATCGTCGCCTGGCCCGCCCGCGATGTAATCGAGGTCGTTCCCGCCGGTGATCGTGTCGTTTCCACCCTGACCGTCGATCCGGTTGAAGCCGCCCGGATCCGTGATCGTGTCGTTGCCCAGAAGACCGAGGATGATGTCGTCGTCGTTGGTGCCGGTGAGCGTGTTGGGACCGTCCGTGCCCGAGATCGTCGCCATGTGAGCGTCTCCCTAAGCTGCGCATCTCGCATTCAGCCGATGTGCCAACCGGGCGCGCAGGGGAACGTATCCTTAACAAGGATTAAACCGTGAACTTTTCTGAAGCCGATCGCCAAGCTTGAAGCCCGGGACTACACCTGTGCTGAGGCAATTCTGCATTCGCACGCGGCACTCGGCCGCAGGGAGTGGATTTCTACTTGGATGAGCCGACGAGGCCCGGCCCCGAGCCGGGGCGGCCTCACCTGTCCCGGCGGCGTGCGGCGGCCAAGCTGAAGCCGGAGGCTTTCGGCGGCCCCGTGCCGGGGCGCGCCGGCCTCGACGGCAGGGACCCATAGGGCCGCCTCTTTTCAAGCCGGGCGATTGCTCCTACGGCATCTCCCTCCACGGCCGCCCGCCGCACCGGACGAGGCCGGGTCTCGCGCCCGCGCTCCGCTCCCGCACCTCGCCCTCCTCAGCCTCCGCATGATCCGGTTCGTGATGCAGTCCTGGCCCCTCATCGAGACGCCGATCCCCGGCCCTTGGCGCTCCCGCACCGTCCTGACCCACGACCGCACCGCCCGGACCCGCGGCCGCACCGCCCCGGCGGGCCGCCCCCCGGCGGCGCGCGCCGGGGGCGCCTGAGCGTGCGGGCCGGGCGGGGGGAGGGGGCGTCGTGATCGGGGGCGTCGAGTGGGACTTGATCGCCGGCCTCTTCGCGGTCGCGGTCGCGGCGGGCTGCGTCGACGCGATCGCGGGCGGGGGCGGGCTCATCACCATGCCGGCGCTGATCCTGTCGGGGCTCGATCCGGTCAGCGCCATCGCGACGAACAAGCTGCAGAGCAGCGCCGGCTCCGGCTCGGCGACCCTCGCCTTCGCCCGGCGCGGCCTGATCGACTGGCCGCGGGCGTGGCCGATCGCCGTGATGGCGGGCGGGGCCTCGATCCTCGGCGCCCTCTGCGTCAGCCTCCTGCCCCGCGCCGTGCTCGATGCCGCGGTGCCCGTGCTGCTGATCGGGATGGCCCTCTACTTCGCCACCGCCAAGCGCATGTCGAGCGAGGACGCCACCGCCCGGCTGACGCCCGCGGCCTTCGCGCTCAGCCTCGCGCCCGCGGTCGGCTTCTACGACGGCGTGTTCGGGCCGGGGGCGGGGGCCTTCTACATGGTCGGCTTCGTCACGCTCCTCGGCCTCGGCGTGGTGCGCGCCACCGCCCACACCAAGCTCGCCAACGCCGCGAGCAACCTCGGCAGCCTCGCCCTGTTCGCCGCCTCCGGCCACGTGGTCTGGTCCATCGGCCTCGCCATGGCGGCGGGCGCCTTCCTCGGCGCGCAGGTCGGCTCGATGCTGGCGGTACGCCTCGGCGCCCGGCTGATCCGCCCGCTCCTCGTCACCATCGCCTGCGCGATGGCGCTGCGGCTCCTCTCGGACCCGGCAAACCCCCTGCGGCAGGCCGTGCTCGGCCTGCTCGCGCCGGGCTGAGGGGATGATCGCGATCTACGCGCGGGGGCCGCGAAACGCGATCGCGTCGCGAGCGCGATCATCCGGGCATCATCGCGTCGGCGCGATTATTTGGGCATGAAGGCCCAGTAATCGAGGTCGAGGATCACGGCCGGGTCGTAGCCCTCGCCCTGCCTGTCGGGGAAGGCGCCGCAGGGCTGGTTCTTGGTGGCGACCGTCCGCAGCCGCAGCAGGCCGACATCGTCGCGGCCCGGCAGGTCCGCCGTCTCCACCACCTCGCTCCAGGCATAGACCGTGTCGCCGGCAAACAGCGGCGCGACGTGGCGGCCCGCATTGATCCCGGCCATCGCGAACGCGTTGGCTAACCCGTTGAAACTCAAGGCGCGCGCCAGCGAGATGACGTGGCCGCCATAGATCAGGCGCCGGCCGAACCGGGTCTCCTTGGTGGCAAACGCGTCGAAATGCACCTTGGCCGTGTTCTGGAACAGCCGCGTCGCGATCTGGTGCTCGGCCTCCTCGACGGTCATGCCGTCGACATGGTCGATCCGCTCGCCCGCCGTGTAGTCGCCGAAGCGGTAGGGGCTGCCGGCGAGATCGACATCGTAGGCCGCGCGGTCGATCGGCGGCAGCGCCCCCGCGAGGTCGGTCGGATCCACCACCTTGGCGAGGCTCGGCACGTGCTCCTCGGCGACCTTCGCCTCGGGATCGCGCTTGCGCACCAGGACCCAGCGGCAATAGCTCAGCACCGTCTCGCCCCGGGCGTCCGAGCCCACCGAGCGCACGTAGACGACACCCGTCTGCCGGTTCGAGCTCTCCTTCAGGCCGATCACCTCGGAGACGGTCGAGAGCGTCTCGCCCGGGTAGACCGGGCGCCGGAACCCGCCCTCGGCGTAGCCGAGATTGGCGAGCGCGTTCAAGGAGATGTCGGGTACGGTCTTGCCGAACACGACGTGGAAGGTCAGGAGGTCGTCCAGCGGGCTCTGCGGGTAGCCGACGGCGCGGGCGAAGGCGTCCGACGATTGCACGGCGAAGCGCGGCCCGTAGAGCGCGGTGTAGAGCGCGACGTCGCCCGTGGTGACGGTGCGGGGCGTCGCGTGGCGGATGGTCTCGCCGAGGCGGAAATCCTCGAAGAAGCGGCCGGGGTTGGTCTTCATGGGGCGGGTCGTCTCGTCCTTCGGGGATGCCGGCTCAGCGGGTGTAGACGGTGGTCTGCGTCGGCACGAACTCGTGCAGCAGCCGGCTCGCGAAGAGCAGCAGCAGGATCAGGATGATCGGCGAGATGTCGATGCCGCCGAGGTTCGGCAGGAGGTTGCGGATCGGCCGCAGCACGGGCTCCGTGATGCGGTAGAGCACCTCGCCGATCTGGGCGACGATCGGGTTGCGCACGTTCACCACGTTGAAGGCCACGAGCCAGCTCAGCACGGCACTGGCGATGAGGACGTAGATGAAGAGCTGCACGACGGTGTCGAAGAGCCAGATGAAGGCGTTCATGCGGGGATCTGATGTCCTCGTCGGCCCGCACCCGAACCGCGCGCGGCGGGAGGGCAGCGAGATTCGGGAATTGACAGGCTGAGGGGCCCAAGCCTACAAGGCCGGCGCCTCGACGGGGCTGTAGCTCAGATGGGAGAGCGCCGCAATCGCACTGCGGAGGTCAGGGGTTCGAATCCCCTCAGCTCCACCACTTCTTTTCACTTCTGGAAAAGTGAGTGGTGGCAACGATTTACAGGTCGACTCCCCGGGTTTTCACCCCGGAGTCTCCCCATGTCTTCGGATCGTTTCTCCCCACGCTATTCGGCCGCGAACCTTCGCGGAAACGCCTGGCGGCTGCTCGTCGCCCGAAAGCCTTAAGCCCGCGCCTTGACGCCCGTCGGCAAGGCCGCTCGAAACCGCAGCGGTCGAGATCGGCCGCCGGCCGGCATCGGTTCAGAACCTGCAGCAACGGATCGCGCAGGGACCGGCGTCCGCTGCGGGCCGGCTGCGGTTCCGCTCCTTCCCTCGCTCGGTGGGTCAACGATTCAGCAACGAAGGTCACGCTGCGTGCTCCAGCTCAGCCACGTTCGGCACGAACGGGCTGCACCGGCACGCGCCTGCCGCTGAGGTCGTGGACGCCGGCAAAGCCGGAGCCTCGCTGAACCACCGCGGGTCATCCAAGGCGCAGCATCTGGCTCTCCTCGACCGCCGCAGCCGCACTCCAATGCGTCAGGAACCAGGGCACACGTGAGCCGGCCATCGGCTTGGCGTAGCGGTAGCCCTGGGCGTAGTCGCAGCCCATCGCGCTGAGCCGCTGTGCCTGACCCTCGGTCTCGACACCTTCAGCCGTGACCTTCACGCCCATGCTGCGGCCGAGGCCGACCACCGCCGCGACGATGGCCGCGTCGTCGCTGTCCTGCTCCATGTTGCGCACGAAACTCTGGTCCACCTTCAGGTGGCCGACCGGGAATTGCTTCAGGTGCGTCAGCGAGGCGAAGCCGGTGCCGAAGTCATCGAGCGTGATCAGAATGCCGGCATCGCGTAGCCGGTGAAGGGTCGCTGGCACGTTCTCGCTGCCGTGGCCGAGGAAGACGGTCTCGGTCACCTCGACCTCGAACAGGCTCGCTGGAAGGCCGTACTCGGTCAGCACCGCCAGAACGCTGCCGGCCAGATCCGGCTTGCGGAACTCCGCCGAGGCAAAGTTCACGGCCACCCGGCCGAGGGCAAGGCCATGTTCCCGCCACTCCCGCAGATCCGCCGCGACCTGCCGGAGGATTCTGTCGCCGATGGCTGTGGCAAGCTCCGGATCGTCAAACGCCGAGCCGAAGTAGCCGGGGGTGAGCAGCCCCTTCTCGGGATGCTGCCAGCGCGCCAGAGCCTCGAAGCCGACGATCGCACCGGTCGAGAAACACATCTTCGGCTGGTAGAAGGGCACGATCTGGGCCGCTGCGAGAGCCGCCCGAACCTCGCTCGCGATGCTGACGCGCCTCTCGGTCTCAGCCCGCATCTCAGGCGCGAACACAACAGCGCGGTTCCGGCCCTGCACCTTGGCGCGGTAGAGCGCGATGTCAGCGTCTTTCAGCAAGTCGTGCGGGCTGTGGTGGTGATCGGGATAGGCCGCAACACCGATGCTCGCCTTGCACGAGAGCGTGTGGCCACGATGGCAGAACGGCTGGCTCAGCCGCTCTGTGAGCCCTCGTGCATGGCTCAGTGCGTGCCCCAGGCGCAGCGGCTCGACGAGCAGTAAGGCAAACTCGTCGCCACCGAGGCGCGCCACCGTGTCGGTCTCACGCAGGCCGTCCTGCAAACGCCGAGCGACCTCCATGAGAACGCTGTCGCCCGCATCGTGCCCGAGCGTGTCGTTCACGTCCCGCAGGTTGTCGAGGTCTAAGAGAAGCAGGCTCACACTCGTACCGCCCCGCTCGGCGGCCGTCAGTGCCTGCTCCAGCCGCTGGTGGAACAGCCGGCGGTTCGGCAAACCCGTGAGCGCGTCGTGATTGGCTGCGCGCCATGCGCGTTCTTCAGCGCGCTTGCGCTCGGTGATGTCGAAGGTGATGCCGACGAGGCGGTTCCCCTCGGCCCGCTCAGCCCACGCGCTCAGCCATATCGTGCCGCCGGTCGGGTGGACGTAACGGAATTCTCGGCCCTCGTGGCTCTCTGCCCCTTGAATGAAGCGGTCCATCCCTGCGCGGTCATCCGGATGAACGCGGTCGTAGAACTGTGACGCCGCGCCGGAGCCGATGCCAAGAAGGTCCAACGCATTCCCAGATTGTTTGCTCTGGCCGGTCTCGAGGTTGTGTTCCCAGGCGACCATCCGGCCCGCTCGCAAGGCAAGCCGCAGGCGCTCTTCGCTGGCCCGCAATGCTGCATCCGCTCGCCGCTCCTCGGTGACATCGTGCATCGCACCGACCACGCGCACGGCTCGCCCCCGCGAGTCCCGGATCACGAAACCTCGGTCGAGCACGTCAGCATAGGTGCCGTCGCCCTGCTCGAAGCGGTACTCCTCGCTCCAGCGGTGCTCATGGCCATCGATGACGCACCGAAGGGAAGCCGTAACGCGCGCTCGATCATCGGGGTGGATCTTGCTCTTCCACCAAGCGCCCGTGTTGGCGATCTCGGCGTCGGAGTAGCCAAACAGCCGGAACGTTCCCTCGCTCCACGCGATGGCGTCCGATTTGAGGTCGTGATCCCAGATCGCATCCTGGGTCGCGAGCATGGCCAGCCGGTAGCGTTCCTCCTGGAGGCGGATTGCCTCACTAGCCTGTTTGCTCTCGTGGATGTCGCTGTCGGTTCCGACCCACTCAAGGACCTGACCGGAGCCGTCCTTGAGCGGCACGGCCCTGGTGAGCGTCCACCGGTATGTTCCGTCTCGGCACAAGGCACGGAACTCTAAGGAGCCTGCCGCTTGCGAGGCGAAGATCTCGTGCCACGTGGATCTCACGCGCTGCCGGTCATCGGGGTGGACGGTGCTCATCCAGCCGAAACCGGCATAGGCGCTCTGCGGCTGACCCGTGTAGGCTTCCCACCCGCTGCTCTCGATGAGAGAGCCGTCCGGCTTCGCTCGCCAGACCATGGTCGCAGTCGCCTCGATCAGCGCCTCGTAGCGCTGGGCTGTCGTGCTGAGCGTCGCCTCAAGCTCGATCTGTGCGGTCACATCACGGGAAACGGAGAGGATGCGGTGCGGCGAGCCGCTCAGCCCCTGCATGGGGCTCAGGCTCACATCCCACCACCGTGGCTGCCCTTTGGCCGTGGGGCAGAAGCCTCGGAAGCGGGCGGGCTCACCGGCCTTGGCTGTCTGAAACGCCTGCTGCGCCACCTCGCGGTGCTCGCCTTCCCAGAAGTCGAGCCAGCACCGACCGAGGATCGACCCAGCGTTCTCGACCTCCATCACCCTCTGACCACCCGAACTCATGAAGAGCAGCCGGCCGTGCTCATCGAGGAGCTTCACGCAATCCGTGCTGCCCTCCAACAAGCCGGACATTACTTCGTCAAAGAGCTTGGGGTGCGAGGCGATGGGATCGATGCCGCGGCTCCGGAGGACACCGGACGGCTCAGGATCATTCCTGCCCGATGGGGCTTCACCTCCTGCGTGGAAGCGGAAGGTGTTCCGCCCGCCGGTCTTCGCTCGGTAGAGCGCCTGATCCGCCTGACCGATCAGCCTATCAGCCTCGGCTGCATCACCCGGGCAGAGGGCGAGGCCGATACTGAGTCCCACCCCGGCTGGGTAGCCGCCGAGATCGATGGGCGGGTCCATCGCCGCGATCAGACGCTCGGCCAGCCGTGTTGCGTCCGCAGGTCCAGCGCACCCAGTCTGGATGATCACGAACTCGTCGCCACCGAGCCGTGCAACCGTGTCCTCGGTGCGCAGAACAGCCCTGATCCGCTGCGCAACGACCTTCA
Organism: Methylobacterium sp. BE186; assembly: GCF_031457035.1. Classification (NCBI taxonomy): domain Bacteria; kingdom Pseudomonadati; phylum Pseudomonadota; class Alphaproteobacteria; order Hyphomicrobiales; family Methylobacteriaceae; genus Methylobacterium; species Methylobacterium sp. BE186. The sequence goes on along the minus strand of NZ_JAVDVV010000002.1, from coordinate 168,893 downwards.
GCAAGGTGTCCCCGGCTTGATGCCCGAGCGTGTCGTTGACGAGCTTGAAGCGGTCGAGATCCAGGTAGAACAGGGCAAAGCCACTGCCGTTGCGCTTCGTGCGCGCAATCTCTTGCTCAAGCTGTTCGCGAAGGTGCAGGCGGTTTGGCAGGCCGGTGAGGGGGTCGTGGCGCGCCATATGCGCCATCGCGTGCTCAACGTTCTTCCGTTCGGAGATGTCGCGCACCACGGCAACGAAGCCGGACGCAGCGCCGGCCGCATCACGTGTGACGCTGAAGGACGCCTCGACCCACAGCCAAGAGCCGTTCTTGTGCCGGTAACGCTGCTGGCTGACGGCTCGCTCGGAACAGCCTCGACCCACTGCGCCCAGCACCCGCCTGAAGTCGGCCACATCCTCTGGATGCACGAAGTCGAGGGATGTGGTGCCGACGAGCTCCTCCGGTTCGTAGCCGAGCAGGCGCTTGGCAGCCGGCGAGACGTAGAGGCGCGTTCCGTTGGGAGTGCACCGCACGATGAGGTCGGTGCTGTTGTCGGCTAGGAGGCGGTAGTTGGCCTCACTCTCGCGCAGGCGGGCTTCGCCCGCACGTGCCACATGCTCCGCCTTGATGAGGCGAAGCTGAGCGACGACGGTCTGAGCGAGATCGCGAAGCTGCTCCTGCTGCTCGGCTGAGAAGGCGTGCGGCGTGCGGTCGATGATGCACAGGGAGCCGAGATGGAGGCCAGGACCGAGGATGAGCGGTGCACCGGCATAGAAGCGGATGTGCGGCTCACCTGTGACGAGCGGATTGGCAGAAAACCGCTCATCCTTTGTGGCGTCCTCGACGACGAGCACCTCGTCCGAGAGGATGGTGTGGGTGCAGAAGGAGACCTCACGCGAGGTCCCGCTCATGTTCAGACCGCACCGGCCCTTGAAGCACTGCTCGGTCTCGCCAACCAACGACGCGAGCGCGATAGGTACACCGAAGAGCGCCTGAGCGGTCCGGCAGATCGCGTCGTAATGCGGCTCAGGAGGGGAGCCGAACACCTCAAGATCGTGCAGCGCCTTCAGGCGTTCCACCTCGTTCGGGTGCAACGGATACATGCAGCGGACCTCACCGGGTCAGTCCCTCATCGCGGGAACCTTGCCTGACCCCGGCCGAACCTAAGCGGTGTGCATTAATAACCTGCCATTCGGCCAGCGTTCTGCCTCGCGGTCGAATTTAACCCTCTGATTGGAAGCGACCGACGCGGCAGGTGGAAATCAGGCGATCTGGCACATCAAGCAATCCCCGCTTCACGATCCTGTAACGCAACCATGAAGCCGTCGCGCGCAGGAGAGCGCGGAGCGATGCTGAAGCCCATTAGCAGGATGTGCAGCCGCCAACTCCTTCAGCCGCATGCGCAGCGCGATCTGCGGATCCGAGCGCGTGCGGTAGCGCTGGGACGAGCGCCGAGGCCGGTGGCCTGACAGCCCGAAGCCGGTCACGTCGGCCAGCGCATGCAGGTCCGGTCGCGAGCGAGATCGGTGCCGATGCGGTTGAGCCGCGTCGTCGTGGCGATGGATTCATCCTAGCCGCCCGCGGGCAGGGATTCGCGCCGGATCGCCTCGGAACAGACCCCGACGCCGAGAGGCTTGGTCAGGATCAGCGCGTCGGCGTTGCGGCGTAGCTCGTCGCGGCGGCAGGTGCCGATGACGGTAAGCCCGTTGATCGGCTCCGGCCGGAGGCGCAACTGAACGATCACGGCAAGGAATTCGGCATCACACCCGGGCCGTCCACTGTGTGAGATCGAAGCTCTTGAGGCAGATGAACCTGCCGTTCAGCGCCTATCTGCCGAACCACTGCCCACCATCAAACGCCTTCACCTTTTTTAGAAATAACAGCCTTTCGTCTTTAGACGATGATCTGATAAACATAATTTACCTTCCAATTTAACTTTTAAAATACGAAGAAACAAAAAATCAAATCCTGATGCCGTGGGCTTTGATGCGGGAAGCAAGCGTCGTCGGACGCACGCCGAGCAGTTCGGCGGCGCCGCCCGGTCCGAACACCTTGCCGCCGCACAAAGTCAATGCCTCGACGATCTCGGCCCGGTCGCGGGCGCGGCGCTCCGTCTCATTGCGCGGACGGTGTTCGGGAGCGGCGCTCGCCAGGGCGTCGCCGGCGGCGGCCCCGCTCGGGCCGGCCTCCTCCAGATCCGGCAGGTCGAGGCGGAGGCGTCCGCGCTGGGCCAGGATGACGCCGCGCTCGATCACGTTCTCCAGTTCCCGCACGTTGCCCGGCCAGCCGTAGCGGATGAGGCGGCGGACATCGCCCTCCGTCAGGCGGGGCTCGGGCACGCCGAGGCGGTGCGCGGCGCCGCTGAGCATGTGCTGGGCGATGAGGGGAATGTCCTCGGGCCGATCGCGCAGAGGGGTCGCGCCGATCGGGAAGACGTTGAGGCGGAAGTAGAGGTCGCCACGAAAGCGACCGCGGCGCACCTCCTCCTTCAGGTCGCGGTTCGTCGCCGCCACGAGGCGGACGTCGACCGCGCGGGTGCGCTCCTCGCCGACGCGCTCGAACGAGCGTTCCTGCAGCACGCGCAGGAGCTTGCCCTGAAGGTCGAGGGGGATCTCGCCGACTTCGTCGAGGAACAGCGTCCCGCCGTCGGCCAGTTCGAAGCGCCCGACCCGGTCGCGCAGCGCGCCCGTGAAGGCGCCGCGGGCATGGCCGAAGAACTCGCTCTCGAACAATTCGCGCGGCACCGCCGCGCAGTTCACCCGGATCAGGGGTCGATCCCGGCGGCGGCTGGCCTCGTGGATCGCGCGGGCGATCAGCTCCTTGCCGGTGCCGGACTCGCCCGTGACCAGCACCGTGGCGTCGGTGCCGGCCACGAGATCGATCTGGCGCCGGATCACCTCGATGGCCGGGCTCCGGCCGATGATGCCCTGATGGTGGCTGCCGGCCCGAATCTCCTCCTTCAGGTAGGCGTTCTCCAGTTCGAGGCGCTCGCGCAGGGAGACGACCTCGGCGAGCGCCTGCCGCAGGCGCTCGTCCGCCTCGCGGCGCTGGCTGATGTCGCGGAACACGATGACGGCCCCGACGAGCGCGCCCCGGTCGCGGATCGGCGTCGAGGTGTACTCGACCGGAAAGGAGGTGCCGTCGCGGCGCCAGAACACCTCGTCGTCGACCTGATGCACGGCCCCGTCGCGGAAGGCCGCGTAGATCGGGCAATCCCGGTGCGGATAGGGGCAGCCGTCCGGGTGGGTGTGGTGCACGGAGGCGTGCATGTCCCGGCCGACGAGGTCGGCGGCGGCCCAGCCCAGCATGCGCTCGGCGGCCGGGTTGACGAAGGTCGTCACCCCCTCGGCATTGACCCCGTAGATGCCCTCGCCCGCGGCGCGCAGGATCAACTGGTTCTCCCGCTCGATATCGCGAAAAATCCGCTCCATGCGCTGCCACTCCGAGAGGCCGGCGCGCATGTGGCGGTCGGCCTCTCGGTCGACCTGCCGCTGGCGGCGCTCGTCGAGATCGAACAGCGTGACGAGGACGAGCCCATTGGGCAGCACCGCGCCGACGGACTCGACGTTGAGGGCGCGGCCCGCCCCGTGCCGGGGCGTGAGCGTGTGGGTCCACCAGCGCCCCTTGGCCTGGACGCCCTGCGTGAACACGATCAGCGCCGGCACCTGACCCGGATGCAGGGCGCTCGCCGCCATGGCCCGCAGCGCCGCTCGCGGGTGGCCGAGCAGGCGCGCCGCGGCGTCGTTGGCATCGACGATCCGGTCCCCGGCCGGATCGAGCACCAGCATGGCCTCGGCGCCTGCCTCGAAGACGAGCCCGAAACCGGCATATGCGGCTGAGGAGAGACCTGCCTCCGGCATTACGAGATCTCGTCGTTGAACTACGAGACTTCGTTTTACACGAAATCTCGTAGTTTTGCAGTGTCGCTCCAAGTCATTGACGAGAAACAGGTTCGGCTGATCCGCGCGCTTGGCACACCCCTTGCCAATTCCTTGACGTCCCGAACCGCGCGAGGCGCAAATGGCCCTGTTCGACAACCCCTTCGATGCCAAACGCCGCCTCGCCCGCGGCGGCTGCTCCTGCGGTGCCCATGCGAGCCAGGCCGCGCACGACGCGGATCACGGCGCGCCGACAGGTGAGGCCGCGCTGGAGAGGGCGGTCGAGGGCGCGGTGATGCGCGCGCTCTTCCCCCACGACGCCGAGCGGCGCGCCTTCCTGAGGAGCGTCGGCGCCGCAACCGCGCTCGCGGCGGTGAGCCAGTTCCTACCCGTGAAGTTCGCCGCCGAGGCGTTTGCGCAAGCAGGCAAGCCCGAGAAGGCCGACCTGAAGGTCGGCTTCATCCCGATCACCTGCGCCACGCCGATCATCATGGCCAAGCCCATGGGCTTCTACGAGAAACAGGGCCTGAACGTCGAGGTGGTGAAGACCGCCGGCTGGGCGGTGATCCGCGACAAGACGCTGAACAGGGAATACGACGCCGCCCACATGCTGGCGCCGATGCCGATCGCGATCTCGCTTGGCCTCGGCTCGAACCCGCAAGCCTACACGATGCCGGCGGTGGAGAACGTCAACGGCCAAGCCATCACACTGGCGATGAAGCACAAGGACAGGCGCGACCCGAAGGACTGGAAAGGCTTCAAGCTCGCCGTGCCGTTCGACTACTCGATGCACAACTACCTGCTGCGCTACTACTTGGCGGAAGCCGGCATCGATCCCGACACCGACGTGCAGATCCGCGCCGTGCCGCCACCCGAGATGGTCGCGAACCTGCGCGCCGACAACATCGACGGCTTCCTCGCCCCCGATCCGGTAAACCAGCGCGCGGTCTACGACGGCGTCGGCTTCATCCACATCCTGTCGAAGGAGATCTGGGACCGGCACCCGTGCTGCGCCTTTGCGGCCTCGGAATCCTTCATCAAGGAGACGCCGAACACCTACGCGGCGCTCCTGCGCTCGATCATCCAGGCGACCGCCTACGCCTCGAAGGCGGAGAACCGGAAGGAGATCGCCGCCGCGATCGCGCCGGCGAACTACCTCAACCAGCCGCTCACGGTCGTCGAGCAGGTGCTCACCGGCACCTTCGCCGACGGGCTGGGACAGGTGCGCAAGGTGCCCGACCGCGTCGATTTCGACGCCTTCCCCTGGCAATCCTTCGCGGTCTGGATCCTGACCCAGATGAAGCGCTGGGGCCAGCTCAAGGGCGACGTCGATTACGCCGCGGTCGCCCGCCAGGTCTATCTGGCGACCGACGCCGCCAAGCTGATGAAGCAGGACGGCTTCTCCCCGCCCGAGGCGACCAGCAAGACCTTTGCGGTGATGGGCAAGACCTTCGACCCATCGAGGCCGAAGGAATACCTCGACTCGTTCAAGATCAAGCGGGCGAGCTGAGCCATGACGCGCACACTCAACCTCCGCGCCGGCGTGCTCTCGCTGGCGCTGCTCGCCGCGATCCTGCTCGTCTGGCAGGTCGCGGTGAGCGGCACCGCCAAGACCGAGGCGATGAACCCGGAATACGCCGCCCTGATGGGAGCCACCGCCACCACCGGCAAGTCCGCGATGCCGGGGCCGCTCGATGTCGCCGAGACCATTGGGAAGCACCTGAAGGACCCGTTCTACGACCGGGGCCCCAACGACAAGGGCATCGGCATCCAGCTCGCCTACTCGGTCGGGCGCGTCGCGCTCGGCTACGGCCTCGCGGTGCTGGTGGCGATCCCGGTCGGCTTCCTCATCGGCATGTCGCCTCTGATGAGCCGCGCGCTCGACCCCTACATCCAGATCCTCAAGCCGGTCTCGCCGCTCGCCTGGATGCCGCTCGCCCTCTACACGATCAAGGATTCGAGCCTGTCGGCGATCTTCGTGATCTTCATCTGCTCGGTCTGGCCGATGCTGATCAACACGGTGTTCGGCGTCGCCTCGACCCGGAAGGAGTGGCTCAACGTCGCCCGCACGCTGGAAGTCGGGCCGATCCGCCGGGCCTTCACGGTGATCCTGCCGGCCGCCGCCCCCACCATCCTCACCGGGATGCGCATCTCCATCGGCATCGCCTGGCTCGTCATCGTGGCAGCCGAGATGTTGGTCGGCGGCACCGGCATCGGGTACTTCGTCTGGAACGAGTGGAACAACCTCTCGATCACCAACGTGATCACCTCGATCCTGGTGATCGGCCTCGTCGGCATGGTCCTCGACCAAGTGCTCGCCCGGGCGCAACGCCTCGTCACCTTCCCCGAGTGAGGCGCCCGATGAGCAAGCTTCTCCCCTTCGTGCGGCGCGCCGGTCGCACCGCTCCCGACACCGATCAGGCCGGGACCCGCCGCATGTCGACGTCCGAAAAGTTCATCTCGATCGAGGGCATTGCCCGGCGCTACCCGGCACCGGGGGGCAAGACGACCACGATCTTCGAGAACCTGTGGCTGCCGATGCGCCGCGGCGAGTTCGTCTGCATGATCGGCCATTCGGGTTGCGGCAAGACCACCGTGCTCAACATCTTGGCCGGGCTCGAGGCGCCTTCCGAGGGCGCGGTGATCGTCGATGGGCAGGCCATCGCCGGCACCAGCCTCGACCGCGCGGTGATCTTCCAGGGCCACGCCCTGCTGCCCTGGCGCAGCGTGCTCGGCAACGTCGCCTACGCGGTCTCGTCGCGCTGGCGGAAGGCGCCGAAAGCCGAGATCGAGGCGCGGGCCCGGAAGGCGATCGCCACGGTGGGGCTCGCCGGCTCCGAGCACAAGCGGCCCTCCGAATTGTCGGGCGGCATGAAGCAGCGCGTGGGCATCGCCCGGGCGCTGTCGATCGAGCCCAAGATCCTGCTGATGGACGAGCCGTTCTCGGCGCTCGACGCGCTCACCCGCGGCACGTTGCAGGACGAGGTGCGCCGGATCTGCGTCGAGACCGGGCAGACCGTGTTCATGATCACCCACGACGTCGACGAGGCGATCTACCTCGCCGACCGGATCGTGCTGATGACCAACGGGCCGGAGGCGAAGGTCGCCGAGATCGTCGAGAATCCGCTGCCCAAGGATCGCGACCGCACGCAGCTCCACCACGCGCCGGGCTATTACGCCCTGCGCAATCACCTGATCGACTTCCTGGTGTCGCGCTCCAGAACGATGCGGGACGCGATGCCGGCCGATTACGATCCGCGTCACCCGCCCGTCGTCCGCCCCTCCCTCAGCGAGGCCGACGCGGAGGCGATCGCGGCCTCGACCGAGCCGGCCCCGCGCCGCGCCTGACGCCCCACCCCGTTCCGTCACGGCCCGTCCCTGAGCGAGGGGCCGAAGACGGGATCGCCGTCCAGGCGCCACGCCCCCGCGCCCGGACGGCCGACGGCAACCCTGAAAACTCTCGATCCAAAGGAGCAGAGCATGAAGCGCGACGACCTCACCGAGAAGCTGCTCGACATCAAGCGCGAGAAGGGCTGGACCTGGAAGTACATCCAGGAGGAGATCGGCGGGATCTCGCCGATCCTGATCACGGCGGCCTGCATGGGCCAGATGAAGCTGCCGAAGGCCCAGGCCGCCAGGGCGGCGGAGCTGTTCGGCCTCTCGAAGGCCGAGGAGCGGATGCTGAACGAGGCGCCCTATCGCGGCTCGATCCCCCAGATGCCGCCGACCGACCCCTTGATCTACCGCTTCTACGAGCTCGTCATGGTCTACGGCACGACGTGGAAGGAGCTGATCCAGGAGGAATTCGGCGACGGCATCATGTCGGCGATCGACTTCAACATGACGATGGAGCGCGAGCCCAACAACAAGGGCGACCGGGTCAAGATGAACCTCTCGGGCAAGTTCCTGCCCTACAAGTACTACGGCAACGAGGAGGGCGTGCCCGAATACGGCTTCAAGGAAGGGTGAGCGCATCGCTCCGGCCGGCGGATCACAACCGGCCGGCCGGACGTGGATGCGTTCTACGCGCGCGTTGAACTTGCCACACTCAGGATTATCGCCGGTATTCGATTCTCGACGTGACACCAAGCGGGCATCTGAAGCGCTGCCGCCGAAGGCTCGGATGGGGTGCGGAGCAGTCATCCTTGCTCGCCGATATATTCACTACCCGATGTGTTCGATCGGCGCCTGAGCGCGCACTTCAAGATCGTCCTGGCCCTGCTTGTGGTGCTGGTTCTGTTGTCGGCTCCGCCATTTCCAGGCGCGATGATCGGCTTCCTGTTCGGGATCGCGATCGCCTTCTTCATCGCGCCGCTGACGATCCTTTTGGAAGGGCCGCCCTGCTCGCCGCGCGCGAGACATATCGCGCGCGCCCGGAGCGATGCCGCTGCCGTGCGCCTGTCAGCGGCGAGGGCGCTCCTGCTGATCGCGCTGCCCCTGATCGCGTGGCTGTTCTCGCGAGCGTTGATCCGCGCTTGGCCCTGATGAGGTTGTCCCGTGCCAGCGCCGCCCCGGCGTGCGAACCGCTGTCCGCTCAAGGTCGATCTGACGCCTTCATCTGAGCCCCGCCGAATGTGCGCCATGGCGCCGACGCGTGTTGATCAGAGGCTGCGTGGGGCAAGCGGCTTGATCACTCCTGGCGCGTCGGGCCGGCGCCGGAGGCTTTCGGAACGGCGAAGCGTCCCTCCTCGGCCTTGTTGATGTACTGGCTCGCGATGAAAAGGCCCTTCAACGGCCGAATGATCGGCACGCAGGCGAGCAGGAGCAGCGGCAGCGTGATCACGGCATGGATCCAGAGCGGCGGGTCGTAGGCCAATTCCAGCCAGATCCCGAAGGCGGTCACGGGGAAGGCCATGGTCATCATGATGAAGAAGGCGGGCCCGTCGGCCGGATCGGCGAAGCCGTAGTCGAGTCCGCACGCCTCGCAGCGGGGCTTCAGGGTGATGAAGCCGTCGAACAGGTGGCCCTCTCCGCAGCGAGGACACCGGCAGCGGAGTCCCACCGACATCAGCGATTGATCCGTCGATCTCTGCATCGTCCAACGTTCCTGACTTCGCTGCTCGTCCTGCATCTCGGCAGGAGCGCCGCTTGCACACCGCGAATGTATGGACTAATAACCATACATTCTGGGCCGAACGATGGGCTATCACTGCCAGCTAGACAGTAGGGCATTCAGCCTATTAGCGGGGTGCGCGTAGGCATACACTGAGCTGAGATCAGGGGTCAATGATGGAAGCCTGGAGCCCTACAATTGTCGCAGGCGCTGGGCCGAAGTACCTGGCCATCGTCAAGGCGCTGGCCGAGGACATCCGCAGCGGGCGCCTGGCGCCCGGTTCGCGCCTGCCCCCGCAGCGCGCCTTGGCCAAGCACCTCAACGTCGATCTCACCACGGTGACCCGGGCCTTCAACGAGGCGCGGCGGACGGGCCTGATCGATGCCGCAGTCGGCAGGGGCAGTTTTGTTCGTGGCTCCTCACGGCCGTCAAGAGGCTCCAGCCTGCCCGTGCTCAGCCCGTCCGGCAGTGTCGATTTCAGCATGAACATGCCCCCGCAGCCGGCGGAGGCGAGGCTGGCTGAGCGCCTGGAGGGGGGCCTGTCGAGGCTCGCCGCCACGCCGGGCTTCCTCGATCGCATGCAGTACCAGGACAGTGCGGGGAATTTGGCTGATCGTGCGGCAGCAGCCGAGTGGCTCTGCCGCCGCCTGGGCCCCGTGGCGGTTCAGCGCGTCCTCGTGGCCGGCGGCGCCCAGGCGGCCTTGTCCGCCGTCCTCGCCGTCGTCCTCAAACCTGGCAATGACCTGTGCGTCCCGGCCCTGACCTATCCCGGCCTGCGCATGGCCGCCGAGCGTCTCGGCGCGCGCCTCGTGCCCGTGGAGTGTGACGAGGAGGGCTTGATCCCGGAAGCCTTCCTCGAATGCTGCAGGGCGCGGCGGCCGCGGGCCCTGTACCTGGTGCCTACCCTGGACAACCCGACGACCGCGACGCTGCCGGCGGCCCGACGCGAGCGGATCGCCGAGATCGCGCGCGCGAACGGTGTCGCGATCATCGAGGACGACGCCTACGGCGCGCTGCCGCCCGATGCCCCGGCCCCGTTCGCGGCCCTGGCGAGCGACATCACGTGGCACATCGCGACCTTATCGAAGTGCGTCAGCCCGGGCCTCCGCATCGCCTACGTCGCGGTCCCCGGGACGAACGCGGCGGTCTGGCTCGCGGCCGAGCTCCGGGCCATCAACATGATGGCCTCGCCGCTTGCGGCGGCCCTGGCGTCCGAGTGGATCGCCGAAGGGGAGCTCGACGCGATCGTTGCCGCCATCAGGCGGGAGAACGGGCTCCGCCAGACGATAGCGGCGGAGACGCTCGCGGGCCTCGACTTTCGCTCGCATCCCTGCGGCCATCACCTCTGGCTGCAGATGCCGTCACATTGGCGGCGGGGCGAGTTCGGCGCGCACGCGCGGCAGCTCGGGTTGTCCGTCATCCAGAGCGACGCCTTCGCGGTCGGGCCGGCTCCCGAGGCGATCCGCGTCTCCTTGGGCGCCGCACCCGATGGCGCGACGCTGCAGTATGGCCTCAGCCTGCTCGCGAACCTGCTCTCGCATCCGCCCGGTGCGATCTCGACGGTCGTCTGACATGGCTGACAGGGCGGGCGCGTCCCGCGGCCCTGATCATCCGGCCGCGTGGAAGGAACGACCGGTGGCACGGGCGCGTCCGCGGATGTTTGAACGATCATGCCGAGGCATGCATCGCCCATGGCTCGCACGGTGCACCGCACTGCTCCTGCTCGCCCCCCTTGCCGCAGGGTGCTCCGATGACGAGCGGGAACGGCGCCGAGCGCTGGGCCCCGACCCGAGCTTGACCGACGTCCTGCGGGTCGCGGACCCCGAGAGGGGAGGCCGCTTGTTTGCCCGATGCGCAGCCTGCCACACGATCGGGAGGGGGTCGGGCGACCGGAATGGCCCCAACCTCTTCGACGTGATGGGCAAACCCCTCGCCAGCAACAGCAAGCGCTTCAGCTACACCGGCGCACTACGATCGCTGGGTAAGGTCTGGTCGCCGGACCAGATGGACGCTTGGCTTGCAGCTCCAGCCAAGTTCGCGCCCGGCACGAGCATGACCTTTACCGGGATTGCGGATCCGCTCGACCGGGGGGATGTCATCGCCTACCTGCAGGCGCAGTCGGAGCGACCCGATGATCGTCAGGGCCGGCGAGCGGCGACCCCGGCCGACCAGCAGCGTCCGCCACCATGAGCCGATCGCTCAGGAGCGGTCCTTCCGTTACCGGCCGAGGTCCCGGGGAACGGCCGCGGCGGTGCCGCTCCGGTTGCGATCGCCGGTCGCGGGGCTCGGAGGGTCAGCAAGGAACGGCAGTCAGCCGACGGCGAGTGCCCGCCGCGAGGCGGACGGGGCTCAGATGTAGGTCGAGGCCAGGGCCGGCGAACCGTCGAGGGCGTGGGCCAGCACTTCGAGCCCCTGCGAGATCTGCGCCCGGGTGATGGGGCCGCCGAGGCACAGGCGTACGGCCTCGGGCGGCGTGCCGCCCACGCAGAACGGGTCGCTGCCGACCACGCCGAGCCCGGCCGCGCGGCCCTGGCTGGCGAAGGCCGAGCGGGTCCACCCTTCCGGCAGCGTGATCCAGACATGGAACCCGTGCGGGTCGGCTTTGAAGGTGCCGGCCGGGAGAAGGGTGGCGGCGATGCGCTGGCGCGCGGCCGATTCGGCGCGGACGAACTGCACGATCGCCTCGGCCGTGCCGTCCGTGATCCAGCGCGTGGCCAGGGCCGTCGCGATCGGCGAGGCCATGACGGTGGCTGCGCGCAACGCGCCGCCAAGCGGAAGCGCGGCGCGGGCGCTCGGCGCCACCAGGAAGGCGAGCCGCAGGCCGGCGCCGAGGCACTTGGACAAGCCGGCGACGTAGTAGGTGATCTCGGGAGCGAGCGTCGCGAAGCTCGGCGGCGGCGTCGGGCAGATCCGGGCGTAGGCGTCGTCCTCGATGATGGTCACGGCGTAGCGGCGTGCCACCGCTATGATCGCCTCGCGGCGGCCCCAAGGGATCGTCGCCGTTGTTGGGTTCTGCAGCAGCGGATTGAGGTACAGCGCCTTGGGCGTGACCTTGGTGCACGCGGCCGCGAACGCGTCCGGATCCACCCCATGGCGGTCCATCGGCAGGTCGACGAGGCGCAGGCCGAGATGCGCGGCCATCGCCCGGATGCCCGGGTATGTGATCCGCTCGGCGCAGATGACGTCGCCAGGGCGTGCGACCTGCCCGAGGATGGCGAACAGGGAGCTGTGCGCGCCGGGACAGATCAACAGGCGCTCTCGCGGAGCTTGGACGCCGCGGCCCGCGAGCCACCGCGTCGCCGCGTCCCGATCCTCCTCGGTCCCGCCGAAGCCCTGGTAGCGAAGGAGGTTGACGAGGTCGCCCGACAACTCGGCGAAGGAGGCCTGCATGCGGGCTTTCAGCGTCGGCGCATCGGGTTCCGGGGGCAGGTTCATGGTGAAGTCGACCGGCCCCGGCCGGGCCGCCTCGGCAGGGCGCATGGTGCGGGCTGGATCGACCACGAAGGTCCCTTGGCCGACGCGGCCCTCGATCAGACCGCGCTTGTGCGCCTCGACGTAGCCCCGCGACACGGTGGTGAAGTTGAGGTCCAGGACCTCGGCCAGGGCCCGCTGCGTCGGCAGACGCGTGCCGGGCAGGAGGCGGCCGTTGCGGATGTCGTCCGCCAGCGCCTCGACGATCGCGAGGTAGTGCGGCTTGCCCCAGCGCTTCAGGTCCGGCGCCCACGCTCCAGCCCCCCCGTGCAAGCCCTCTGATCCCGCTCCGCGTCCGGTCCCGTTCATCCGCGCGCCACCCATCCTACCATCATCCGATCAATATCAGATTGTATGGCTAGCAATAGCCGTACCGCTCTGCGCCGTGCTGACGCTTCAGGTTTTCCAGACAAGGCGATCAAGCAGTGGCTGCCGGGAATGCAGATGGTGCCGAAATATTACGCGACTGCCGCTACGGGATCATGTGCAATCGGCCAACTTCCTTCAGCGCACCCCGATTATTTGATCGTATTATTGTATGCATTCAAGAGGAGTCATTGATGGCAGTCCTTATCCAACCATTTTGGCATGCCGCTTGCCATGCCGGTGGCGAGACCGGTTGACGCAAAGGGATGGCCGGTCCTGTGCATCAAGGAGCGAGACCATGCCGGCCGTAAATCGCGAAGCCCACAAGAAGGGCGACTTCCTGGTCGATTACGAGGAGAAGGTCTTCGAGGACGTGAAGGCCGAACCGGGCCAGAAGGCGCTGGTGACCTTCCATACGGTGGCCTTCGAGGGCTCGATCGGCCTCGTAAACCTGCTCCAGGCCACCCGCCTGCAACGCAAGGGCTTCGACACCTCCATCCTGCTCTACGGCCCCGGCATCACGCTGGGTGTCCAGCGCGGCTTCCCGCGTCTCGGCGACGAAGCCTTCCCGGGCCACCTGAACTTCAACAACCAGCTGGAGAAGTTCATGGCCGAGGGCGGCAAGGTCTATGCCTGCCGGTTCTCGACCCAGGCCCTCTACGGCCACGGGGAGGCGGCCTTCATCGAGGGCATCCGCATGATCAATCCCCTCGACGTGCTCGACTGCATCCTCCTGCACAAGCGCGACAATGCGGTGATCATCGACACCTGGACCGTCTGACCGGGCTTCGCGCCCGCCGACCGGGACGTCGCATCCGGCGGCCGCACGACGCGGCCGCCGTCACAGCCCGAGGATCATCCATGTCAGAGAACCGGATCGTGCGCGCCGCCGCCGTCCAGATCGCACCGGACCTCGACCGTCCGGAGGGCACCCTGGAGCGCGTGCTCAACGCCATCGACGAAGCCGCGGCCAAGGGCGCGCGCTTCATGGTCTTCCCCGAGACCTTCGTGCCCTACTACCCCTACTTCTCGTTCGTGCTGCCGCCGGCGATGCAGGGCGCGGAGCACCTGAAGCTCTACGAGCGGGCACCCACGGTCCCGGGCCCGGTGACGCAGGCAGTCGCGGCCGCCGCCCGCCGCCACGGCACCGTCGTCGTGCTCGGCGTCAACGAGCGCGACCACGGCTCGCTCTACAACACGCAGCTGATCTTCGACGCGGACGGTGCGCTGAAGCTGAAGCGGCGCAAGATCACGCCGACCTACCACGAGCGCATGATCTGGGGGCAGGGCGACGGCGCTGGCCTCGACGTCGTGTATACGGCCGTGGGCCGCGTGGGGGCACTCGCCTGCTGGGAGCACTACAACCCGCTCGCCCGCTACGCCCTGATGGCCCGCCACGAGGAGATCCACGCCGCCCAGTTCCCGGGCTCGCTGGTGGGCCAGATCTTCGCCGACCAGATGGAGGTGGCGATCCGCCACCACGCGCTGGAGGCGGCCTGCTTCGTGGTCAACGCGACGGGCTGGCTCACAGACGAGCAGGTGGCCCAGGTCTGCCCCGACGAGCGCCTGCGCGGCGCCTGTCGCGGCGGCAATTGCACCGCCATCGTTTCGCCCGAGGGCAAGCACCTCGCCGACCCGCTCGGACCCGGCGAGGGCATCCTGATCGCCGACATGGACCTCGCGCTGGTGACCAAGCGCAAGCGGATGATGGATTCCGTCGGCCACTACGCCCGGCCCGAGCTCCTCAGCCTCCTCCACGACGACCGTCCGGCCTCGTTCGTGCACCAGCCGACCCGTTCCCAGACCGACCTCCGGAGCCTCGACCATGAGCAGCAGCCCGCTTCCGACGAGCCTTCCCTCGTTTCCGCCGGTCGTGGCGGGCTTGGTCGGGATGCCGACGGAACGCCTGATCAACGCGTTGCAGTCCTACGGCGTTAGGCTCGCCGACAGCCGCGCCGGGGCGCCGAGCCGGCGCGGCGGAGCCGGGCCCTCGGACCACAAGGCCATGACCATCGCGGGCCGCACCGTGATGGTGCCGGTCCACACCGAGACCGCCTTCGGCTCGCCCTTCCTAGTGCGCCGCCCCGATGGCGACGGGGTCTCGGTGATCGAGCACGACGGCGTGGTGATCGGGCGGGCCACCTTCCCGGGCAAGCCTCGCTTCTACGCGCTCTCGACCTTCGACGGGGTGCCCTATTCCAAGATCGCGGTGCTGCACGGCCGCGACGTGCTCGCCACCACGATCCTGCAGACCTGCATCCGCTACGCGAGCCGCGCCAAGACCTGCCAGTTCTGCTCGATCGGTCAGTCACTGGCCGCCGGCCGCACCGTCGCGCACAAGAGCCCGGAGCAGCTCGCCGAGGTCGCCCGCGCCGCGGTGCTGCTCGACGGCGTCAAGCACATGGTGATGACCACGGGCACGCCGAACGCCAACGACCGGGGGGCGGCCGTGCTGTGCGAGAGCGCCTTTGCGGTGAAGGCGGCCGTGGACCTACCGATCCAGGCCCAGTGCGAGCCGCCCGATGACGACCGCTGGTTCGAGCGGATGAAGGTCTCGGGCGTGGACGCCCTCGGCCTGCATCTGGAGGCCGTGACCCCGGAGGTGCGTGCGCGGATCATGCCGGGGAAGGCGAGCGTACCGCTCGCGCGCTACTACGATGCCTTCGCGGCCGCCGTCCCGGTTTTCGGGCGGGGGCAGGTCTCGACCTACATTCTCGCCGGGCTCGGCGACACGCCGGAAGCCATCCTGGCGATGGCCGAGCGCCTGATCGGTATGGGCGTCTACCCCTTCGTGGTGCCCTTCGTACCGATCTCCGGCACGCCGCTGGAGAGCCATCCGGCCCCGGGTCCGGACTTCATGCACGCCATCCTGAAGCCGCTCGCGGACATGCTGGCCGCCGCGAATCTGCGCTCGACCGACATCAGGGCGGGCTGCGGGCGCTGCGGTGCCTGCTCGGCGCTGTCCACCTACGAGCGCGCGGGGGTGGCGGCATGATGTTCGAACCCGTCCCGCCATACCGGCCCAGCCACTTCCGGGTGAAGTTCGCCACGAGCGCATGGGAGCGAAGCTCCTGCGCGGCCCTTCGCCGCCAAGTCTTCTGCGCGGAGCAGGGCATCTTCGCGGGCGACGACCGCGACGCCATCGACGCGCATGCCATTCCGATCTGCGCCCTGTCGACGCTCGCCGGCGACGCTGACGCCGTGGTCGGCACGGTGCGCATCCACGAAGTCGCGGAGCGGCCCGGCGAGTGGTGGGGCTCACGCCTTGCCGTCGCCAGCGCCTTCCGCGGTACGGCGGCGCTGGGCGCCGGGCTCATCGAGGTCGCGGTCTCCTCGGCCCATGCCCGAGGCTGTACGCGCTTCCTGGCCCACGTGCAGGAGCGAAACGTGCCTCTGTTCCAGGCCCTTCACTGGGTGAGCCTCGACACGGTGGAGCTCCATGGACGGCCGCATCACCTGATGCAGGCGGATCTCGTGGCCTACCCGCCGATGCACGACCCCGAGCACGGGCTCGTCACCTTCCGCAGGGCCGCATGATGACGGCGGCCTTCGACCTGCAGGGACTGGCCCGCCAGATCCGCGACGCGCGCGGCGTCGCGCACAAGCGCGACATCGACGCGGTGGTGGCGCGGCTCGGGCTCGGCGGCCGGCACGCCGCGGTGCCGGTCGGGGACGACTGCGCCGCCATCCGCGACGGCGACGGCCACCTGCTCCTCGCCATCGAGGGCTTCCTCGACAGCTTCGTCGCCGCCGACCCGTATTTCGCCGGCTACTGCGGGATCATGGTCAACCTCAGCGACGTGGCCGCCATGGGCGGGCGCCCGCTTGCCGTGGTCGATGCCTTGTGGAGCCGGGATGCGGCGGAAGCCGACCCGATCCTCGCCGGCCTCTCAGACGCCGCCGCGCTCTATGGCGTGCCGATCGTCGGCGGACATACCAACACCCGCGCGGCTGCCGACAACCTCGCGGTCGCGGTCCTCGGCCGGGCGGGCCCACGTCTCCTGACGAGCTTCGACGCGGCGCCGGGCGACGACCTCGTCGCGGCCATCGACCTGCGCGGGCGCTTCCGCGATCCGCATCCGTACTGGGATGCCTCGACCGGCGCTCCGGGCGAGCGCCTGCGCGGCGACCTCGCGTTGCTGCCGGGACTTGCCGAGGACGGACTTGCCTGCGCCGCCAAGGACATCAGCATGGCCGGCGTCGTCGGCACTGCCTTGATGCTGCTCGAATGCTCGAACGTCGGCGGCGTCATCGACCTCGACGCGATTCCGAAGCCCGAACACGTCCCGCTCGCCCGCTGGCTCTCCGCCTTCCCGAGCTTCGGCTATCTCCTGAGCGTCCGCCCCGACCGCACTCCGGCCGTGCTCGCGCGCTTCGCGGAGCGCGGCATCGCAAGTGCCGCCCTCGGCCAGCTCGACGCGAGCCGGGTCGCCCGGGTCCGGAGTTCCGGCGAAGCGGAGGCCGTGGTTTGGGACTTCGTGGCCAGTCCGCTCATCGGCTGCAGCCGGGATGCGGGGAATGCCGCATGAAGCTCCTGCGCATCGCCATCCTGACCCACTCCACCAATCCGCGCGGCGGGGTCGCGCACTGCCTCGCACTCGCCGAGGCTCTGTGCGCTCTGGGCCACGAGGCGGTGGTCCACGCCCCCGATCCGGCCGGCCGCGGCTTCTTCCGGAACGCGGGCTGCCCCACCGTGCCGGTGGCCGCCAATGCGGTCGCGGGCAGGACGGTCGACCTCGTGCGCGCTCGCATCGACGACTACCTTCGCCACTTCGCGACACCTTCCGCCTGCGATTTCGACGTGTTCCACGCCCATGACGGGATCGGGGGCAACGCGCTCGCGACCCTGAAGCACCGGCGGCTGATCCCGGGCTTCGTGCGCACCGTCCACCATATCGACAGCTTCTCCGACCCGCTGCTCGCGGAGTGGCAGGACCGCTCGATCCGCGAGGCCACCGGCCTGCTCAGCGTCAGCCGAACCTGGGCCGACCGGATCAGGGACGATTTCGGCCGGGGGGCGCAGGTCGTCGGGAACGGGGTCGACCTGTCGGTCTATCGCAGCGAGCCGACCGAAGCGGACACGGCCGTGCGGGAGCGCTGGGGTCTCGGCCCGGGGCCGGTCGTCCTCTGCGTCGGGGGCTTCGAGGAGCGCAAGAACACGGCCGGGACCATCGCGGCTTTCGCGCGTCTGCGTGAGCGCCAGCCGCGAGCTCAGCTCGTGGTCGCCGGGGGTGCCTCGCTGCTCGACCACGCGCCCTACCGCGCCCGGTGTCGGGCGGCCCTGGCGGCGCACGGTCTCGCCGTCGGCCTCGGCGAGGCCGTGGTCGAGACGGGGCCTGTGCCGCAGGCCGACATGCCGGCGCTCTACCGGATCGCGGATGTCCTGGCCTTCCCCTCTTGGACAGAGGGCTTCGGCCTCTGCGTCCTCGAGGCGATGGCCTGCGGCACCCCCACCATGGTGTCCTGCCGGCCGCCCTTCACCGAGCACCTGACGGCAAAGGACGCCCTGTTCGTCGATCCCGCCGACCCGGACGACCTCGCCCAAGCCATGGCCGAGGCTCTGAAGCCGGACACTCGTACCGGCCTGCGAACGGCCGGCCTCGCGCGGGCGGCCCTCCATTCCTGGCGCGCCTGCGCGGAGCGCCACCGCGACGCCTACGCGGCCTGTGCCCGCGTCCAACAGGAGCCGATCCATGCCTGAGATGCGCTTCCACGTCCGCTGGCCCGACGGCCGGCGCGAGGCCTGCTACTCGCCCTCTCTCGTCGTGAAGGACTTCCTCACACCGGGCGAGAGCTACGCCCTCGACGACTTCGTCGCGAAGGCCCGCACGGCCCTGAACATCGCGAGCGAGCGGGTGCGCGAGAAGTACGGGTTCGCGTGCTCGTCCGCCCTGGATCAGCTCGCCCGGATCGAGGCCGCCGCGAAGCGACAGGCTGCCGGCGGCCGGGTCACCGTCGAGGCCTTTGAGCCCTGAAGCCGTACGTCTTCCCAAGCATCGCGGAGTGAGAGCCATGTCGTCCAAGCCCCGTCACGTTCCCGTCGCCATCGTCGGCGGCGGCCAGGCTGGCCTCTCGGTCAGTTACCACCTCAAGCAGCGCGGCATCGACCATCTCGTCTTCGAGAAGAAGACCGCCGCGCACACCTGGGCGACGCAGCGCTGGGACACCTTCTGCCTCGTCACGCCGAACTGGCAGTGCGACCTGCCGGGCCACCGCTACGACGGGCCGGACCCGGACGGGTTCATGAAGAAGGACGAGATCGTCGCCTACCTGCAGGCCTTCGTCGCCAAGGTGAACCCGCCCATCCGGGAGGGCGTCGCGGTCACCCGCGTCGAGCGGCGCGAGGACGGCATCTTCTCAGTGCAGACCTCGGAGGGCGACTACACCGCGAACGAGGTCGTCGTCGCCTCGGGGGGCTACCACACACCGATCATTCCCCGCATGGCCGAGAAGCTGCCAGGCGCAATCACGCAGATCCACTCGAACCAGTACCGCAACCCGGGCCAGCTGCCCGAGGGCGCGGTCCTGGTCGTCGGCTCCGGTCAGTCCGGCGCGCAGATCGCCGAGGATCTCCACCTCGCCGGTCGCAAGGTGCACTTGGCGGTCGGCGACGCGCCCCGCTGCGCCCGGTTCTATCGCGGTCGCGACGTCGTCACCTGGCTCGCCGACATGGGCTACTACGAGATGACCGTCGACAACCATCCGCTGCGCGACGGCGTCCGCGACAACACCAACCACTACGTGACGGGCCGCGACGGGGGCCGCGACATCGACCTGCGCCGCTTCGCCCTGGAGGGGATGAAGCTCTACGGCCTGATGGAGGATTACCGGGACGGCAGCCTGCGCTTTCGCGACAACCTCAAACGCTCGCTCGACCAGGCCGACCGGACCTACAACGGCATCAACGCGGCGATCGACAAGTACATCGCCGACAAGGGGATCGAGGCCCCGGCGCAGGAGCACTACACGCCGGTCTGGGAGCCGGGCGAACCGGTCACCGACCTCGCTCTCGAAGGCTCCGGCATCGCCAGCATCGTCTGGTGCATCGGGTTCACGCCGGACTTCCGCTGGCTCGACGCCTCCGTCTTCAACGGCGCGGGCAGTCCCAAGCATAGGCGCGGTGTGACGAGCGAGGAGGGCGTCTACTTCATCGGGCTGCCCTGGCTGAACACCTGGGGCTCCGGACGCTTCGGGGCGGTCGGCCGGGACGCCGAGCACGTCGTGCAGGTGATCCAGAAGCGCCTCGGCGCGGAACGCTTCGCCCTGAAGTTCGCGGTCTGATCGGGCCTTCGAGGCCGGCGACTGCCGGCACCGCACCCATCCTGTGCCGCATGTGCAACAGAGGCCCGCCCCAAGCATTCGGATTGATATTTAAAGTAGACTCTGAGTTATAACAGCGCAGAATATAGGAATTGATGGAAAGACATACAATTTGTCTGCATTTCCATTCAATCAATACCGATAGATCAAGAAGCCTTGCTAGCACGCCCTCGACGCCGATGCATGTCGGCGAACGGGGAGGGCTTGCCGGCGCACGAACTGACAAGGGGATCCATGATGTTGAAGCCATTCGCGGCCGCAGCAGGCGCGCTCGCTGCGATAACTCTGAGCGCGACGGCGACCTACGCGCAGACGACGACCGTGCCCGGCGAGCAGGTGGGCCTCGCCGTCGGTGCGCCCCTGCCCGAAGGTCTCTACGCCATCGACACCTTCACCTATCGCAGCCCGGACGGGCCGAACGGCACCGCCGTCGACACCTCGGTGAACGTGCCGGTGCTGGTCTGGTCGACGCCCTGGAAGGTCTTCGGTGCCCGCATCGAGGCGGTGGTCGCCCAGCCCACGGTCGCGGTGTTCCCGCGGGCGCGAGGCGCGCGCGACTTCACGATCAACGTCGGGACGCTCGTCGGCTCGATCTTCGCCTGGGACCTCGGCAACAATGTCGGCTTCAGCTATCTCGCGGCCGTCCACCTCAACGACCTGAATGCCGGCCGCGGCCTGCCGATCTTCTCCTCGAACACTTATCGCCAGGGCTTCGCGCTGAGCTACACGGGCGACGGCTGGAACCTCACGGCGAACCTGACCCACAATTTCTACGACTCGCCCGGCCGCTTCGAGGGCGGGCCGCCCGGCTTCGTGCGCGGCCGCTACTTCATCGCGGATGCGCTCACCCTCGACCTGACCGCGACGAAGAAGTTCGGCAAGTTCGAGTTCGGTGCGATCGGCTACGGCACCACCGATCTTCCGGGCCGCGGTTCTGCTCAGGCACGCGCCAACTCGGGCTACGTGAAGAGCGGGCGCTTCGCGCTCGGCGGGCTCGTCGGCTACGATTTCGGGGCGTTCACGGCGCAGGCCTGGGTGGCGCGCGACGTCGCCACCCGCGCGCTCGATACCCGCGGCCGCGATGCCTACTCGACGGAAGGATGGGTCCGCGTGATCGCGCCGCTCTACACCGTCGCGGCCGTGGCCGAGCCTGCTCCCTCGCCGCTGGTGCGCAAGTACTGATGCACGCCTCTTCCCGAAGGTGGACCGCCACGTGGCAACCGCCTCCGGCACAGGGATCGAAGTGAGTCTCCTTCCCAAGGACACCGCTTCGACAGGGGCCGGGTGGCCAAGTCTCAACAGCTCACACCGCCCGGTCCCGCCTCCTCCTCATGTGGAGAAAGCCGATGGGCTTGCACATGAGGCTGCCTGGGGGAAGGGATTCCCCCTGTCGGAGACGAGCCGCTACACGCTCGGCATGCCGCACCTCTGCCCGAACGGCCTCTCCGAGAACTGGCTCTGGAAGGAGTTGGGACACCGGCACTGGGGATTGATCGCCCGGGCCTTCGGCAGGGCAGCGGCCGGCTTCGATCCATCGAGCCAGCAGCCCACCTACGCCACGTTCCGGCGGATTGCCTTGCAGGGAGGCAACCTCGGCTCGGCTCGCGAGAACGACACGCTCGACGTGCGCTCCACACTCACAATTTGGGTTTGGCCGATGGCTGCCTTCCCGCCTCGGGGCTCAAGCTTGTGTCCGTGGCGCTCTCCGACCTGATTCCCGGCATGCTCGACGAGGTCGAGGCCTTCTTCGGGCCATACAACCAGCTCGCCGGAAAGGAGTTGAACGTGTTCCGGCGCGGCGAAGCTGAGGCCGCTCGAGCCCTCGTCCGACCGGGCCATGAGGCGGTCGAGCAGGAAGGAGCCTGATCTCGGTTGTCACCCGGATGGGCCGTCCCGCATCCCGGCGAGGTGATCCCGGATGTCAGGAGCCGACGCGGGACAACTGCCCATGTCATCCCCCGATGTCCTCGACGACGGTCTGGTCGATCGCCGCCCAACCCCATATCTCCTGCCGAGAATGGAGAGCGTGTCGTGTTCACAGTGAAGGGTGTCGATCCATCGGGCAGGGCCATGAGCTTCGCCTGCGGGACAGATGAGCAGGCGATGGAGAAGACCTGGGAATTGCAGCGGCGCGGCTTCCGGGACGTCATGGTCGTCAACCCGTCCGGCCGGGTGTACGGGGCCGCCGCCTTCGAGCGGACCTTGGACATCGATTGGGACTGAGGCGAGGCGGGTGACGGGGCGCTTCGATCAGCCCTGACTGATTCCGGCTGCGGTCCGACCGGGTCATCGAATTGCGTTGCCGATGCATGCAAGCGGTGAGACCGTACAGAGCCGGCCCGGCCCGTTTGGACCGGTGCATTGGACCGGGCCCTGTTGGAACATCGGCTTCATGCCCATCGGCAGGTCGCGCGCCGGTTCCGCCGCTCACGGCTCCACGACTGCCTGATCGGTCTTGCGAGGCTGGACCGGTGCGCGTCTCACGCGGACGCAGCCCACCCTCCAGATTCAAGCGAAGCTGTAATCGTCCGGGCTGAGTTGGGCGGCCGAGATCCCCGCCAGGGCAACCTGAACGCTCCCGTAGATCACGACGGCAAGTCCGTTCTCGTCGACGACCACGGGCTCCCCTGTGAGAGCGTGGCGCCCGTGGTGCCCGTGATCGGAACGCGACGCGCCCGGCCCGCCAAAGGCCTCGGCCCGAACCCCGGCCGCCTCCTCGAAGACCAGATGGTCTCGCCCAGGGCGAAAATCGGTGATCAGGGCACGCGTATCCGCCGCGAAGACGAACCGGTCGCTCCCACCCCCGCCGGTCAATGTCTGATGGCCGGTGCCGGCGACCAGCATGTCGCCCTCCGGCCCTCCCAACAGCTCCGCTTCGCCAGGGGTGCCGATCACGAGTTGCGGCGCATCCGGATGCTCGGAAACGACGTTGCTGCCGTGACGGTCGTAGAAGGTGAAGACGTCGTCCTGGATGGAGCGGGTGTCGGTGTTGCGCGCGATGATGTCCGACAGCGTCGTGTGCTGGATCTCGTTCAGCGTCCGCTGATCGAATTGACCGTTCTGGTACCAGAGGCGATCGCCGTCGCGCAGCCGCTCGAACTGAGAGCCGATGATGGCCGAGAAGGTCGGCCCGATCATCGAGCCCGGCGCGTGACCTTCCGCCAGGCCGCCGGTCCAGAGATCGACGGCATCCACCCGGCCGAACGCCTCGCGCATCGCCGCGACCGTGGCCTGATCGTGCGTGATCTCGGAGAAATCGCGGTACGGCGCGAGGCCCAGATCCTCGCGGGTCTCGTTGAGCGTGCCGAGCCCGAGATCCCGGCCGCGTTGGATGTTGATGCTCGCCAGATCCTGACCGACCGGTGGGTCGATGAGGAAGTTGCGCAGATCCTCGACGATGCGCACATC
The DNA here is from genome assembly GCF_031457035.1 of Methylobacterium sp. BE186. Lineage (NCBI taxonomy): Bacteria > Pseudomonadati > Pseudomonadota > Alphaproteobacteria > Hyphomicrobiales > Methylobacteriaceae > Methylobacterium > Methylobacterium sp. BE186. Next base: position 145,419 of record NZ_JAVDVV010000002.1, on the reverse strand, counting down.
CATCGTCTGCGAGGCATCGTCGGCGAGGTGACGCAGGAAGCCGTCCGCCCCCGACGCAGCCGCGAAGGCCGCCGGCGTCATCCCGAAAGTGTCCCGAAGTTCGAGCCCCGGCCCGACGAGGTTGCCGTCCTCGTCGATGCGCTCGGTCTCGGCCGAGACGATCGAATGGCCGAACCGGTAGGCCGCGCCCGCGAATTCGACGCTGATCCGCGGATCGATCCCCGGATCGTAGCCCGCATAGGGGCCGATTGCGCCGTGTCCGAGGAGATGGGGCAGAAACTCGTCGTAGGTGATCCGCTGGATCTCCGCGGTCACGATGGCCCGCGCCTGCAGGTAGAGGGCGTCCCCGTCGAGCCCCGGATCGGCCGCATGGAGCCGGTCGACCTGAAAATTGTGCTCGCGCAGGAACAGCGTCTGGAGGGCGGTCAGGGACGGGTTCTCGGTGGCGCGGACATCGCCCGCGACGAAGGCGCCGTCCACGATCGGCAGATTGCCGCCGGCGGAGGTCGCCAGATGCCCGTCGGGCTGCCGCAGGCTCGCGGCATTCGCCGCGTCCGAACCGTAGACCATGGATGCGTCGAGCCAGCCGCTGATCGCGTTGACGGCAGCCGCCGGCTTGCCCGTGCCCGGCCCCGTCGCCGGATCGATCACGGCACGCGTCATCGGGAGGAAGCTGCCGGCCGCGAAGTACGCGTCGCCCGCCGGGATGACGACGGCGATCGGCGTGACGTGATCCGTCAGGCTGAGGTCGAGATCGTGGTCGATGAACTGGCCCCAGGCGTAGAGCATGCCCGACAGCCCCTGGGGGTTCGGGATCGTCGGGTCGCCCTCACCGACGACGAGGTTGCTGATCGTGCGCGGGTTGGGCCCATCGACGAGAGTCGAGATTCCGTCCGCGAAATGCGCCGCGCCGAGCCGCGCGAACGTCGTGCCGGCCGCGTTGAGACCGGGTTGAGACAGGTTGTTGCCCGAACCGTCGACGGAATAAGCTTCCATATCGGAGCATCCTTTCAAGGCGTTTCCGCAAGGAGCCGCGCAGCCGGCCGGGTTCCGGCAATCAAGCCGGAATGGCGGGAGCCCGATGCGCGTCACGAAACAGGGAGGTTCAGGGCGGCGTCATCGTCGCCAGCGGCGATGCCCGTCACGGCGCATCCGCGCGCTGCCGCGGCGCCTCTGCTGTACGGTCATGGAAGGCCCTTCTCGCATGCCCGATGGGCAGGAGCCGCCCGGATGCGAACGGACCCGGAAGGTTGACCACGCAGCGATGAGCGGCGTGGCGGCGTCGAGCAGCAGAGTACGAGATGATTCGCCGAAGGCTCCTCAGCATATGTTAAATCAGGGGAGCTGATTTACGGATCCATGTAAGTATTCGTATTAAAGCGAAGAGATACACGAACCATATTCAGTAGATACTAAGAATTTTCGATCGAAAATTCGTCCATCTACATTCAATTCGACGAATTCATCGCAATGAAATCGGACTCGGCGAAAGGGCAGAAGCTTTCCCGGTGCTTTGAGTAATGATCGCCGAACGCCCGAGCCGATTGCAAGCACGGGCGTGCCTGCATGTCCTGCCGCTCTGCTGTTCGCGAGCGTACGCCAACGATCAGGCCGTACAGAGCGAGCCCGTCCTGCGTTGCGAACGCCGAACCATTGCACCCGTCGGGATGAGCTTGACCGTTCACCTTACGCGCCGGAGCGGATGGACCTGAAGTCCCAAGGGAAGCTTCACGAATCGTGATCCGCAGACCCTGAATTGTGCGAAAGAACGCAGGATCGCCCCAGGCACGAGGTGATCGCCGAGCCGCCCGTCGATGCCTTCGGAATTCCATCGAGGCCGGCGTTGACGGGCGGGCTTGCCAGCGCCTAGCGTGGGTGCTGACGGTTCCCCTCGGGGATCAAAAGGGAACGCGGTGAGGAGCCTGCTCCGAGGCCGCGGCTGCCCCCGCAACTGTCAGCGGCGAGCCCTTCACCACCATGTCACTGGGTCGTGCCCGGGAAGACGGTGCGAGGGCGGCGACCCGTGAGCCAGGAGACCTGCCGTCAGCCGTGGTCACACGCGAAACGCGTCGGGCGGGGTGTCCTGACGGGTGTCGAAGCGCCGTCCATCCCGTGCGGAGATGGCCGCCGAGGCCTCGTTCGCGGTGACGTGCCACTGCCGTCGCCCGAGGTCCGTCCTTTCGTGTCCCCCGTCCGATCGTCATTCACGTCGGGTTGCCTGGCCGCCCTGGCCGGCCCCGCCTCGCTCCTCGCGCCCGCCCTTCTCCACGCGCAGACCGTCGCTTCTGAAGCGACGCTCAGCGAGATCTCCGTCGCGGCCGACGCTCCGACACCTGCCACCTCCGGACCCGTCGCCAGCGCCGGCTACGTCGGCGGCGTGACCGGCATCGGCGGCAGCCTCCGAGCCGTCGATGCCGCCAGCGCCGGCGTGATCACGGGCGCGCAAGTCAACAACCGCCCCGCGACCCGCCCCGGCGAGGTGCTGGAAGCCGTGCCGGGCCTGATCGTCACGCAGCATTCCGGCGAGGGCAAAGCCAACCAGTTCTTCCTGCGCGGCTTCAACCTCGACCACGGCAGCGACATCGCGATCCACGTTGACGGGATGCCGGTGAACATGCGCACGAACGCCCATGCCCAGGGCTATGCCGACATCAACTTCCTGATCCCCGAACTCGTCGGCGCGGTCGAGTTCCACAAGGGGCCGTACTTCGTGCGGGACGGCGACTTCGCCTCCGCCGGATCCGTGCGCATCGACTATCTCGACACGGTCGAGAAGAACCTCGCGCTCACCTCGATCGGCAGCTTCGGCTACAAGCGGGCCCTCACGATCGGCTCCGCCCCGATCGGCGAGGGCCACCTCCTCGTGGCCGGCGAGGCGCAGGTCTACGATGGCCCCTGGGTCGAGCCGGACCGGCTGCGCAAGCTCAACGGCGTGCTTCGCTACAGCCAAGGCACGGCCACGGACGGCTTCGCGGTCACCGGCATGGCCTACTGGGCCAAGTGGAACGCGACCAACCAGATCCCCGAGCGCGCCGTCAGCGAGGGGCTGATCGGCCGCTTCGGCACGCTCGACCCGTCGGATGGCGGCGACACGGGCCGGTTCTCGCTCTCCGGTCGCTGGAGCCGGACGGACGAGACCGGATTCTCCCGGGCGAACGCCTATGTGATCCGCTACGGGATGAATCTCTGGAACAACTTCACCTATGTCCTCAACGATCCGGTCAACGGCGACCAGTTCCGCCAGCGCGACAGCCGCGTCCTCGGGGGCGGCGAGGTCTCGCACATCTTCCAGGGTGCGCTCTTCGGCCTGCCCATGGAGAACGAGATCGGCCTCCAGACCCGCACGGATTCGATCCGGGTCGGTCTCTTCAACACGACGAACCGGCTCACGCGCTCGACGGTGCTCGATGACCGGGTGCTGGAGGCGAGCGCGGCCTTCTACGTCGAGAACCGGGTGCGCTGGACGGACTGGCTGCGCACCAGCGTCGGCTTCCGCGCGGACGGATACTACGCCGACGTGGTCTCCGACACGCCCGCGAATTCGGGCCGGGCGCGGGACGGCATCGTCAACCCGAAGCTCGGCCTCGTGCTCGGCCCCTGGTTCGACACCGAGATCTACGTGAATTCCGGCGGGGGCTTCCACTCGAACGACGTGCGCGGCGTGGTCGCGACCGTCGATCCGGCGAGCCCGCTCTTCAACATCGCGCGTTCGCCGTTCCTGGTGCCATCGACGGGATCGGAGATCGGCATCCGCAATCGCAGCGTCGCGGGGCTGGAGACGTCGCTCGCCCTATTCCAGCTCGACTTCGCCTCCGAGAACCTGTTCCAGGGCGACACCGGCACCACCGAGCCGAGCCGCCCGACGCGGCGCTTCGGCATCGAGTGGACGAACCGCTACGCGCTGACACCCTGGCTGAGGCTGGAAGGCGACCTGACGGTCACGAACGCCCGCTTCTCGGACCGGGATCCGGCCGGCAGTCGCGTGCCCGAGGCGCCGACCACCATCGCCTCGGCGGGCCTCACCTTCGGGGAGGGCCCGGGCTGGTTCGGCAGCCTGCGCATGCGCTATTTCGGCCCGCGCCCCTTGATCGAGGACAACTCGGTCCGCTCCCGTCCGACCGCACTCCTGAATGGCCGGATCGGCTACGCGTTCGAGAACGGCGTGAGCCTCTCGCTCGACGTGCTGAACCTGACGAACGCCAAGGCCGACCAGATCACCTATTTCTACACGTCCCGCCTGCCGGGCGAGGCGGCGGATGGCGTCGCCGACCGGCATTTCCATCCGGTCGAGCCGACGGCCGTCCGGCTGACCCTGGCTGGCCGGTTCTAGGCTCCGGAAGGCTCGGGCGGCAGCTCGCCCCGTGATTCCGGCGATGCGAAACCCCTGACCTTGAGCTGTCTTCGGGAAGGCCGTTCTTCAGCCGACCCCGAAGCCAAGCCGCAACCAAGCCTCCCCATCTTCGTTGAACACTGCACGGGGCTGCCCTTCCGCCAACGGTGCTCTCATGATGCAGACGGATGCTGCCTTTATCGCTCGTCTGAAGGTCCAGCCCCGGCCGCCGAGCCGAGACGAGATCCAGCGGTTGCGTGATCTCGTTCTCCGCGTGAATTGGGATCAGATCTCATGCTGGGCAAAGTATCGGGATCGCCAGCAGATGATTTGACGGTGAACCAGGCCATTCCAGGAGCGTAACATGCAGTTGATCGTGACCGCCCAGAGAGATGGACGGACCGTGTCCTTTCAGCGATGTTCTCCCGGCGGCGCCCTGGAGAAGGCGCTCCAGCTCCAGAATGATGGATTGGCACAGGTCGTGATCACTGACATCACGGGTCGTGACTATGGACCCAGCGACTTCGCGGCCTGTTTCGTCCGGCCGGAGACCGAGGCCATCTGACGTGAACGAGCCTTCCCGGGGATGACGCCCGAGCGCCCGCCGGCGGGCACCTCATGAGCCCGACCAACGCCCCTTGCCGCCGGATCCGGAAACCAGACGCGCGCCACGCGCGCTGACCCAGGACAGACACGGATAAATCCGGCCGCATCAGCGGCGAGCCGGGTGATTCATCCTCGCGAACGATGCCGAGAGGGCAATCCCGCGTTCACTCCTGACATTGCGCCGGGGGACCGGCTCGGTCGCTAGACGCGCGCGTTGGTAGGAGTGCCGGCCGCGCCTTTGAGGAATGCGGAGGCTGCCAGCGCTCTGCCGTCTTCCGCCACCCGCCGACGGGGCGGCACCGGAGATCGGCAGGGGCTCAGCGCCGAGTCCAAACAGCCTCCCCTCGGCCTCGCTCCGCGCCTTCGTCTGTTACGCTCGGGTGCAGGCGCCCCTCCTGCTCGGCGACCCGGGCTGCGGAAGGGCGGATGCTGTACGAAACCCGCAGGTTCCGTACAGCAGGGGCTGTTTCCAGACCATCCCTCGCTCACGTCAACGTTTGTTAGTTCGGCTGACAATAACTCATGTTAGCCTAAAAACTAATAAACTGATCTTTCCAACTTTGTTTTGCCAATAGTCTTCGAGGCCGCTCTGCGCTGCCGTTGCGTGCTCTCACCGCGAAAAGGAGGGAGGGATGGATCAGGTTCATTGGACTCGTGACAGCGGGTCTTTCCCGCCGCCCGTTCTTCAACCCATCATCGATAATGTGATCGAGTGGTATGAGGAACAACCGCATACGCCTCCGGTGAATAGTGTCGATCCCAATCCTCATTTCGATAACGTCGTTCTCGACTGGAATCAGGTCGCTCTCGATGCGATCCGATATTACTCGATCACCGACCCGCCGGAAGATGCGGGCTACGTCTCCCGCGCCCTGGCGATGCAGAGCATCGCCATGTTCGATACGCTCCGGGCGATCGAGGATCAGCCCGGCTTTCTCGTCACCCGGGAGGCGCCGAACGGCATCGACGCCGACGCCGCCGTGACCGCGGCCGCGCACAGGATCCTGGTCGAGCTATTTCCGCGATACGAGAAGGCGCTCGACCGGGCCTACGAAGCGCATCTCGACCAGATCAAGGATGGACGGGCGGAGGATCAGGGCGTCGCGTTCGGCAACCGAATCGCGGAGGCGGTGATCGAGTCCCGCTCGGATGACGGCTCGGACCCTTATGGCTATCTCGAACGGGTGGCGGGAGACGATCCGGGCGCGTATCGCCCGACCCCCCCGGATTTCACCGAGGCCATCCAGCCCCATTGGGGGCAGGTGCGGCCGTTCGTTCTGGAGAGCGGAGACCAGTTCCGGCCGCCGCCGCCCCCGGCCCTGACCAGTCGGCAATACACGGACGATCTCAAGGAGGTGAAGGCGTTCGGAGACTTGTACTCGGACGTGCGATCACCCGCGCAAACCCTGAGTGCGCTCTGGTGGTCGAATGACGAAGACACCTACACGCGGGTCGGCCAGTGGAGCGACATCGCGGATCGCATCCTCGACGCGCAGGATCGCTCGCCCCTGGAGAGCGCCTACCTGCTGACCGAGTTGAATGTCGGCCTCGCCGATTCGATCATCGCCTGCTGGGACGCGAAGTTCACCTACGATTTCTGGAGGCCGGTCACGGCGATCCGCGAGGCCGGGCGGGACGGCAACTGGGCCACCCGACCGGATCCGGACTGGCTGCCGCTGCTGGTCACCACGCCGGACCATCCCGAATACACATCCGGTCATTCGATCCTGGGCTCCACGGCGAACCAGGTGCTGACCGATTTCTTCGGGGCGATACCGTTTACCGGCACCACCGAGACGCTGCCGGGCGTGTACCTGACCTTCCCGGACTTCGAGGCGGCGGCCGTGGATGAGGCGGCGAGCCGCATCTACGCGGGCGTCCATTACCGCGTTTCGACCGAGCGTGGCCTGTTCATGGGCGAGCAGGTCGGCGGCGTCATTGTGGACGCGTTCAACAGATTTGAGCCGAACAGCGACGGGCATCTGGTCTGAGCCGCCACCCCGATGCGGCGCTCGCGAGCACCGCGTCTCGGAGCCTCTCCCGTCACTCGAACGTGAGGCTGTCGAACTCGCTTCTGAGGCAGCTATACAGCCGCCCCAACCAGAGCCTCGCTTCCGCTTCCTTGGCTCTGGCCGCTTCCATCTGCTCCTCGGCGCTGCGAGCACGCTCGTGCGCCAGACGCGCGGCCTTCTCCGCCCTGGCCGCACGCCGCATGGCGCTCTGCGCTGCCGCCTCCGCAACGCGGGCACGTTCTTCCGCAGCTTCGGCATCCGTGATGCTGCGCTGGATCAGAACCTGCGACTGCTTGGTGAGATCGTGCGCGAGGTCGCGCGCGCGCCGAACCCGCGCACCCACATCGCGGACGAGCTGGATCGCCCCCGGCCAGTCGGCCTCATCCGAGTTGCGCGAGCCGCTTCCCGGAGCGTCTTGCTCCGCAAAGAGGGGAACCACCTTCTGCTGCTGCGTTGCCGCAGAAGTCTCGGCCAATGACGGGCCGGCCGCGGATCTGCCCGCCTCTCCCGGAGCGGGATTGTCGAAGAGCAGGGGATCGACGGTCTGCGCAATCATGCGGAGCGCTTCTCGGGCTGAGCGAACGCGAACTCGCTGGCGATCGTGTCGTAGATGCGCGCCAGCCACTCCTCCGCAAGGCGAGCCCGCTCCTCGGCGGCCTTGACACGCTCGTCAGCCGCCTTCAGCAGCGCATCGGCCCGCATTTGGATATCCCGTGCGTGCGCCTCTGCTGCCTTCACCCGCTCGTTCGCGCTCGCCATGTCCTCGCGCACCCGCTCCAGCAGGTCCTGCACGCGCAGTTCCTGCTCCTGCGCCTGCGTTTCCACCTCCCGCACACGGGAGGCTGCCGTACGGACCCGCTCGATGAGTTGGGTCCAGTCTTCAGGTGATGACCGGCGGGTCGGCGGCGCGGAGTTCGACGGATCTCCAGAGGAATTCATCAGCCGCAGGACGCTGGTGAGCCGCTCTTCTCCGGGCGCAGGCTTCTCAATTGGTTTCGGCTCCACTCTTCGATCGACAATGCCGTCCCAGGAGAACGCCTTGAGCTGATCCACGAGCGCAACTTCCCTCACGGCTCTGGCGGGAACGAGTTTCCCACGCATGTTTTTCAGCCGTTAATAGTGTTTCAACTAAGGGTTGGATTGCGTCAAATCGTAAATCTGAAGATGCCGCGCGCTACGATATGCGGCGGCTGAGGTGTTGCGCGCCTGACACAATCGAAAGCGTGGCAGTCTGCGGGAAATGGGACCTGGGCTGTCTTACGCAATGGAACACCTGTGCGAACCCGTCGCTTCACCGACCGAGAGCCATCACTCTGTTGTATTCAGGGTACAGAGCGCCGGCGAGGGCGATCGGCTCACGCATTGATGTTGGAGGCGCTCGTCTGATGCCGTAGCTCTGCAGGGCCTCCACCAGAACCCGTAATGCCCCCAGCCCCCGCCTCGAACCCGACTGTTCTTGAGTTGCTGGACCGAGGCATTCTTCAGCCTGAGGCTGTGGCAAACTTGGCCCACAACTATCTGGCCGCTCCCGGACTCCGGACGCATACTCTCCAGCTGGGTCTTGTGCTGGATGTCGCGGCGGCCGTCCAAGCCTACCCGCTGGCTGCAGCCATATTGGCAAGTTCACTCGTCTCGCCCGAAGTAAAGAGGTCGACGGTTGGCACTGCCATCCTGCTGGCTCGGCCGATGCGGATATAGGACGCCAATAAGTCGGGCGGCTGCGCCGCGATGATCGACCGCCATTTGCGGCCGGCTCCGCACCCGGGAAAGGCGGCGCGTGGATGATCTGGGTTTCTCCGGCGCGCGGGGCGCTCGCAAGTGTGTCGTTCGCAGACGCCGGTCCACGAGGACCCACGCCGTTTCGGGACCACACCCCGACGCAGCGCGAGGTCGGCCACCGAGGCTCGGTGCAGCGGCAGGCCGCGTCGGGCGAGGCGAAGCGGCCATGCCTCATGACGGGCGCCTGAACGTTTATTCAGTCTTATTCGCGCATAATTACACCATTCGACTTATATCTCACCATTCAGCGCGCGTTTAGTTTCAGCGGAATAGAGTGAGCGTCAACGGAGAGCGTGAAATGCCGAAGGACATTGGCCCTGATCGTCCGATCTGGCCTCCGGTGCCGGAGCCTGCAGACCCGCTGCCCGCCCCGAAAGCCGTGATGTGAATCCGCGCACAGCCTCGAGCACCGCATTGCGCTTTCATCATCGTCATTCACCGTGGAGGGTGACCATCATGTCGGACGCTCACCAGCAACTCGTCGAAGCGCTCCGGACCATCATCTCCGAGGGGGCCGATCCTTGGACGCTCGTCGACCACATCATCGAGGACGTCGAGCGCGAAAAGCCAGCGCCGTCCGGCCTGTCTCGGGAAGAGGTTCCCGGCCCCTACGCGCCGAACGCTTGGTCGATGTACACGGGATCGTCCCACTGATCGGCCGATGACGGCCGCGTCAGTCTCTGGCACTTGGCCCGCGATCGGTTGCGGGCGACCTGGGTCCCCTCACTGCGCCTGTGACGTTCGTCACGGAAGCTGCCCCGCATTCGCCGCATGAGCCTCCTAACGACGGAGACACTCATGCGACGTCCAACGCAATCCCGACCGCAGCGCGCGACCGTCATCCTCGCTGCCGTGGCCATCTCATTGGCGGCAGCGCTCGCGATCGTCTCGCACGCGAAGGCGCGCAACGATGCCGGCACGACGTTCCTGGATTGGAATACCATCCGAACCGTGGTGTGAGGCGCCGATCCTGAGGCCCTGCCACACTTCGTTTCGCTAGGACCGTCCGATTTTGTGAGCGTTCCGCCTCCTCTCGGTGCGGGCGACATCGAACGCGGTGGCCAGCCGCTCTGAGCCAGGCGCGATTTCATGCTGCGGCCGCGCCGGTGGGTGGGTGAGCGCTCCCTCGCGCCCCCGGTTCCGCCGACTGGTCGGGCACGGCGGGCCCCATGCCGAGCACCGTGCCGGACCTGCACCTCGTCGCCGTCATGATCGGACAGGCCGCCCAACGCGCCACAGGTTCACAACAGCCTCGAAAGCGCCCCACCGGATAGCTCCCGTGAAGGGCGTCTCGGATTGCGGACGAGCGCGGGCCCCCGTTCGGCTAATCGACCTCACCCGGATTTCGTGACGCGAGGCGAGAGCTTCCGCAGGATCCGACGCACATGCGCGCGGATGGCCGCGCTCCGGTCCCCCTCGGATGGAGACCTAGCGCTCAGGAGGGGCTCGGCATCGTGCAGCAAAATCTGCTGTGGTCCGATGTCCGCCAGCGACATTGCGTACCTCCGATGCGCATCAGCGCGTCAAGTCTCGTCGCCGCCAGACTACGATCGTGCGAAACCGTGCAAAAACATCATTTCCTGATTTTATGCGGAAAGAGACGGCTCATCGCGCCTGAGTTGCGATCGCACCTACGGAATTAGACCGGCCGCACAAGCGTTTGTCTCTGATACGTCCCGTATCGGCCACTCCGAGCTTAACATAGTTAGTTTCAGAGGCCGCTTGACTGGCGCCCTTGCCCCGAAAATGACCAACCTTTTCATCAAGAAGCTCGAGTTGCGCGCCCAGCTTTCCGACCGCGATCGCCGAGCCCTTGAGCAAGCGACGGCGAAGGTCGTGCAGGTCGATGCCCATCGCGACCTGATCTCTCAAGGGGACGCACCCGAGCACGCATTCATCGTTCTCGATGGTTTCGCCTGCCGCTACAAGCTGTTGCCGGACGGTGGACGCTCGATCGTCGCCTATCTGATCCCCGGCGACGGCTGCGATCTGCATGCCTCCATCCTGAACCAGATGGTCCACTCGATCGGCACCCTGACTCCGTGCCGCGTGGCAGCAATCCCGTATCGGACCATCAAGGCGTTGGCCGCCTATCATCCGAATATCTACCAAGCGCTCTGGTGGTCGGTGCTCGTGGACGAAGCGATCCTGCAGGAATGGCTTGTCGGCGTCGGAAGGCGTTCCGCGGACAAGCAGGTGGCGCACTTCCTCTGTGAGATGATGGTGCGCCTCGAAGTTGTCGGCATCATCCAGGGCAACAGCTACAATCTGCCCATCACGCAATCGGAACTGGCCGATACGGCCGGGATTTCGCATGTCCATGTCAACCGGGTGCTGCAGAATCTGCGACATGCAGGCCTGATCGACCAGAAATGGCGAAAACTTCACATCCCCGATATCCGCGCTCTCAAGGATTTTGCGGGTTTCGCGCCGGATTACCTGCACCTACGCCCGAATATCAGCCGGGAAGGGTTCATCGAGCCCCTGACGGATATAGCGAAGGCGCAATTGGGCGAGCCGTGAGGCTGCGCGGCCGCCTGCAGAGCACCGGATGCGCGGATGGCCCCGCCATCCCATCGACATCGACATCGAGGACGTGCGCCATGGGTGGGCGGGCATGGTGAGAGGCGGGCCGAGTCCTCGTTCCGGTCCGGCTGCGACCCCGCTGTCGCCTCGGCAGTCGACACCTGTCGCCTTGGCGGCAGAGGGTAAATCGGAGCACGAGAAGGCCCCCTGGCCGGGGCGAGGTTCGGGGCGCCTGCACCTCCGCACACAGTGACCTGCCGCGAGGAAGCATTGACCGCTCGAGGGCGCAATGCTCAGCGCCAGAGTGAACGTCGTCGGCATCGGAATCATTGTAGTTATTATCGTTCCAGTCTATAGTTTAAATATCTGCGCCCAACCTCGGTACTGTGCTTGTCTTCGGTAAAGGCGGCGCTAGATCGCCGTCCGATGGACAAGATCAAGCCGACGTATCTCTACAGACTTCGGTTGCTGGAAGCGGGGGCACGCTTCTATGCACCGCAGAATACGAACCGCTATCTCGAGAAGCGGGGGCTGATCCGCCGGACCGGTCGCCTTCACCATGACGGGCGATCGTTCGAGTACGAGATCACGGATTCCGGCCGTGACGCGCTTCTCCAAGGCTGAGGGAGGGCGCCGGAAGCGGGCGTTCCTCAGTGGGGGCGTGCGGGAAGAGGCATCGCCGCCGGATTCCCCTTTTCCTCACGGGATGTCCCGGATTCGCACCGGCACCTCACAGCGGCGAGCAAGCAGGAGGGTCGCAAGTGTCAGAACGGCCTCAAGGCTCGGGCACGATCTGGAGCAGCCGATTCATCGACAAGGACGAGCGACAAGAAAAACTCCACGAACTGTCTACAAATGCACTTGTATTTTCCTCTGGCTGATTTGAGTGTCCAAGTTTCCAGCGGGGGAGGAAGCCGTGGAAGAGAGTACCTCGACAGCGGAGACGAACCACATTCAGCTCCTCGGCGCTCTCGTATCCGCTTACGTGTCGAACAACTCGATTCGAGCCGCGGACCTGCCCGAGTTGATTGTCACGCTACACCGGACGCTCAGCAGCCTGGGCCGATCCCCGGGCGCGGCCGAGGAGCAGGCCGGACGGTCGACCCCCGCTCAGATCCGCAAGTCGATCACACGGGACGCGCTGATCAGCTTCATCGACCAAAAGCCCTACAAGTCGCTGAAACGGCACCTCACGAAGCACGGGCTCGATCCGGAGGGCTACCGTGAGCGCTACGGCTTGCCCGCGGACTACCCGATGGTGGCGGCCTCCTATTCGGAGAAGCGCTCCGTCCTGGCCAAGGCGACGGGCCTCGGCCGGCATGCTCACTTGCCCGATCCAGCGCCGACACCCGTTGCATCCGGCAGCCCGAAGGGCCGCGCAGGCTCTCGCAGCAAGACCGATGTCGCCAGAGCGGCCGAGTCAATGCCGCTGCCGGGCAATGCGACGGCCGGCGGTCGCGGCCCGAGACACGCCTGAGCCCGCCACGACGTGAGGGGATCGCCGGGCGGGCTCAGATGAGGGCAACCTGCGAAGGTCCCTCATTGGTATGATGGCATACCAAGCACCAGAAGCAAGAAGCCCCGCGCGCCGTGAGCTGCGGGGCCAAGCGGACGTTCCATGGTGCGATGGCCCCCGCCGGCGCCGATCGGGGTGACCGAGAGCCGACGATGCCGTGTCGGGCCTGAGACCGGACTCAGAGAGTCTCGACCTCGCGACAGCCAACAACCTTAGCAAAAGTGAAGTGCGAGATGCACGAAAGCGCTCGTGCCAAGGCATTTTGCGAGGCTTTCGCCGCTCAAGCTTGCACAATCAACTCGTCGATGCGCTATGCACCAGACGAATTTATCGGATGCTAGAGCCTCGCCATGCAGGTTCTCCTTGTCGCAATTGGCAGTCATGGCGACGTCCTGCCGTTCATCGCGCTGGGAACCGAACTGAAGCGCCGGGGCCACGCCGTCTTGCTGGCTGCACCGGCACCGTTCGCGGACATGGCGGATCGGGCGCAGCTCGCCTTCCACGGTCTCGGAACGCAGGCCGAGTACGATGGCTTCGTCGCTGAACCGAACCTCTGGCATCCCCGCCGCGGCGTCAGGGTCACGTTCGGCTTCGTCTCCGCACTGACGGAGCCCGTCTACCGCTGGATTGCCGCGAAGTGGCGGCCCGGCGAAGGGATCGTGGCCGCGTCGACGCTGAGCCTGGGTGCGCGAGTCGCTCAGGACAAGCTCGGGCTTCCCCTCGTCACCGTCCACGTCATGCCGGTGCTGGTGGAAAGCCGCCATGCCCCACCCATCCTGCCCGGCCTTCCCTTGCCTTCCTTTCTGTCCGCCCGGTTGCGGCACTGGATCGGCCGCGGCGCCGACACCTACGTGATCGGTCCTGCCGCCCTGCCGGGTCTCAACGCCTTCCGCGCGAAACTGGAGCTGCCGCCGGTGCGCCGTCTGCGCCATTGGTGGAACAGCCCCCTTCGGGTGCTCCTCGGCTTCCCGGAATGGTATGCCGAGCCGCAGCCCGATTGGCCTCGGCAGGCCGTGCAGGTCGGCTTTCCGCTCGCCGATCGCTGCGGCGACGTGGATGAGCTCACCCCGACGCTCGCCGCGTTCCTGAAGGCGGGCGATCCACCGGTCGCGTTCACCTACGGCTCGGCCATGCGGCAGGGACAGTCCTTCTTTGACGCGGCCGTCCGGATCTGCCGACGGATGGGCCGACGCGGCATCCTGCTGACCCCACAGGACGGGCAGGTCCCGGCGGACCTGCCGCCCCAGATCCTGCACGCCGCCTACGCTCCACTCAGCCAGTTGCTGCCGCACTGTGTCGCCCTCGTCCATCACGGCGGGATCGGCACGGTGGCGCAGGCGCTCGCGGCCGGGATTCCGCAATTGGTGGTCCCGGTGGCCTTCGACCATTTCGACGAAGGTCAGCGCCTCCGGCGCCTCGGCGTCGGCTCGGTCCTGAGCAGGCACCGCTTCACCCCGTCGCGCGCCGTCGAGAAGATCGAACGGCTGTTGGGCAATCCCGACGTGACGCGCGCTTGCGCGATGGCGCGGGCGCGCATGCGGGCCGAGAACGGGGTGCGCACCGCTTGCGACGCCATCGAGGACTTGCGGGCCGTCGCAACGCGCTCGAGCGGGGCGGCCTAGATCCGTCTGGCGTTCGCGACCCTGCGTGCCGCGGCACGCCGAGCCCGGCTCGGGTCCACAGATCGGTGCGCCGGGAGCGGAACGTGCCGGCGTTCGGTCAGGCGGAGAGCCAGATGATCATCATGGCGACGATGATGAGCGACGCGAGCACGAGCCCGCCGATCAGCATTCCGCGGACGTGCCGGTCCGAGCGAAGGTCCTTCATCGCGTCTCCGCCCGCGCCGGCAGGATCGCCCGGCGCATCCTCTGCCGCTTCAACGGATCGGTGACCGTCGGATGCGGACGGGCGACGTGCGCCCGCTCGTGCGCTCGCACCGGCTCGGCGAGATCCAGTCGGCTCCCCTCTCCGGACGTGGGCTGTGCCATCCCGGAATCGGCTCTGCCTTCACGGCTGCGCCTCGCTCAACCCGCCGATGCTCGCGCGCAGCGCCGTCACGGCCTCGTCGGCGCCCTGCAGGAAGCCCTCGGCATAGCGTTCGGCAGCCTCGCTCGTTGCGCGCTGGCCGAGCGCCTCCACCGATCGGGCCAAGGTCTGCACGAGGGTCTCGGAGAATGCCACGTCGCTTCGTCCGGCGAGCAGCATCTCGGTCATGCCTCGCGCCTCGATGTCGGCCACGCAGGCATGGCCGTCGGCAATGCCGCGCTCGCGGTACTCCTCATGCGTCATCGCCGCTCTGCGCTCCCGCCATGCTCGCATCGAGCCGCTAAACGAACGCGACACCGACCTCTGATCCGCGCCGCCAGACGACGGTCACGACCCGCGCCTTGCGTACTCCGAACGCGAGTTGGAAGCGATCCGGCAGCAACCCGATCGCGCCGAAGGCCAATTTCGCTCCGGTCTCCGACTGGTCGACGACAGTGCAGGCAACCTGCCGGCCGTTCGCGAACGTGACCGTCCCGGCCACGTTGGCTGTCGTGCGGACGGAACGACGTCTCTCTTGGCCAGTGAACGACATCCGGTTTGCTCTCAGATCGGTATGACCGGGCCATTGGTACAGGGCCGCACGTTGAGGATCGGTTTGCACGTGCAGGTCTCCACCCCGCGGCGACCTTGCGCTCGCGGCCCCGCGGATCGGCCATCGGCGGAAAATCGTCGGTCGCGCAGACCGAGACGATGTCGGCTGCGCGTTCACGGGATTCGGGGCGCAGCCCCTGCGTGCAGCGATCGCGGATGCGGTCGCGGATGCGGTCGGCGTGCGCCTGCGCGAACTGCCCCTGCGCCGGGACGCGCTGAAGGAGGGCGCGATCTGAGGGCGCCGAGCGCGATGCGGGCGGCGGATCGCCCGTGATCGCGTCCGGCGGCGCCCTCTCCCTCACGCCCGCCGCGGGCCGTGGCTGCCGATGTCGAGGGCGCGCAGGCGGGCCAGGAGGGCGTGGGTCTCGGACAGGGTGGCGTACAGGGCGTCCCGTTCCTGGCACACCGAGACGATGAGGCGCCGCGTCCGAGCCACTTCGGTGTTGGCCTTCCGGACCGAGAGGGGCGGGGGCCGGCGCGCGGGGCCGCCGAGGCCGAGGACCTCCGCGAACGGGACCTCCATCAGGAAGCGCCCGCGCGTATCCGCGATCTCGAAGGCGTGGCGCAGGAGGGCGGCCCGGCTCGTCCCGCCCCGCAGCAGGTCGGCGGCGATCGTCTCGATCCCCCGCCAGACGTCGAGATAGGCCTCCTCCAGAGTGTCGAACGGCACGCCCTCCGCGTCCCATTCCAGACCCTCGGGCGTCCGCAGATGGAAGTGGTAGCAGGGCATGCGGCGACCTCGGCTTGCCACCGCCGACGAGGCGGTCGATCGCGTTCGGACCGGCGGCGACACCCCGCGCCCGGCGGCACGAACATCCGCCACGGCTCCGCCGGCCCGCATTCACACAAGTGAAGTTCCCGGAGCTTCGGGCCGCCTAGTCTGGCCTCGGCGCGTCAGGGAGGCAGGCATGCCGCAGCACCTCATCCGCAAGCTGGAGCGGTTCACGCGCCTGTCCTACGAGGACAAGGGGGCGCTCAACGAGGCCGCGAGCCGCAAGGTTCGGCACTTCGCGGCCCACCAGGACATCGTCCGCGAAGGCGACCGGCCAGAGCACGTCAACCTGATCCTTGACGGCTGGGCCTGCCGCTACAAGACGCTGGAGGACGGGCGCCGGCAGATCATCTCGTTCTTCCTGCCCGGCGATCTCTGCGACCCGCACATCTTCGTCCTGCGCGAGATGGACCACTCGATCGGGACCATCACCCAGGTCCGCCTCGCAGAGATCTCCCGGGACTCCATCCTCAACCTCACCGAGCGGCATCCCCGGATCACCCGGGCGCTCTGGTGGGAGATGCTGGTCACGGCTGCCGTGCAGCGGGAATGGACGGTCAACATCGGCCAGCGCGCCGGGCTTGAGCGGGTCGGGCACCTCTTGTGCGAGCTGTTCATCCGCCTGCGCTCGGTCGGGCTGACCGAGGGGGACAGTTGCCTCCTGCCGATCACCCAGGTCGATCTCGGCGAGGCGACGGGCCTGACGAACGTGCACGTCAACCGCGTGCTGCAGGAATTGCGCGGCAACGGGCTCATCGTCCTCAAGGGCCGGCAGCTGACGATTCCCGATCTCGAGGCGCTGCAGCGCGTGTCCCTGTTCAGCGCGAACTACCTGCATCTCGACCACGAGGGCCGCCACCTCGACGCCAACGGGTCCGTGCAGCCGCCGACCTGACGACCCGAGGGAGGGCGAGCCATGCCCGAGCCGCAGCCCGATCCGAACCGCGAGCGCCGCCGCCTCGCCTGGCTGCAGCGAGAGCACGAGCACCTCGTCCAGGCTACGCGCCATCTGGCCGACTGGACCCGGCGGGTCGCCGACCAGCGGATCGTCGTCGAGGACATGCGGGCGAGGGGCTACGATACCGGGCTCGCCGAGGCCCTCCTGGAGACGATGCAGCGCACGCTGGCGGAGGGCCGCCGGCACCGGCAGATCATTCTGGACGCGCTGGCGAGAACCTCGCGGCCCTGAGGGACGCCCTGCGCGAGCCTCCCTCCCGCGCGAGCCTCCCTCCCGCGCGAGCCTCCCTCCCGCGCGAGGATCCCTCGCGCCCGGCCCGTTCACGCAGGTTATGGCGGGACGCCGCGCTCCGGTGCACGATCGTGGGATCGCTGGCCGCGATCCGAGGCGCCGGCGACTGAGAGACCTGCGCGCTCCCGCCTGGATCCAGCGGAGAGCCCCATGCATCGCGCCGCCTTCGACGCTGTCGCCCGCGGGAGGATCGCGGCGGGCGCGACCGGCGATGGCCGGACCTCTCCTGCGCGCGCCCAGAGCCCGGCCGTTCGCGCGGCCGCGCCGTGACCCCGATCGTCACGATCGCCGCCTCCGCCGGCGGGCTCGCCCCGCTCCTGCGCATCATCGGGGCCCTGCCTGCCGGCTGCCGCGCCTCCATCTTCGTCGTCCAGCACATCGGCGCCCACCCCAGCATCCTCCCCGAGATCCTGAGCCGTTCGGGCCGGCTGGCCGCCGCCTTCGGGCGGGACGGGGAGGAACCGGAGCCCGGGCGCGTCTACGTCGCCCCCCGGACCATCACATGCGCCTGGAGCGCGGCCGCGTCCGGCTCGACCAGGGGCCGAAGGTGAAGCATTGCCGCCCGGCGGCCGACCCCCTGTTCACCTCGGCGGCCGAAGCCTACGGCGAGCGGGTCGTCGGAATCGTCTTGAGCGGATGGGACAGCGACGGGTCCGAGGGATTGCGCGCCATCAAGGCGCATGGCGGCACAACCTTCGTGGAGCATCCCGACGAGGCCAAGGTCCCCGGAATGCCCCTCTCCGCCATCGCCGCCGACCATCCGGACGCCTGCCTCGGCGTCGATGCGCTGGCCGAGCGCGTCGCCACCCTCTGCGCGGATCCGTGACCCTCTGCGCGGAGCCGTGCGCGGGCGCGTGAGAGCGCGAAGCCCGGCGAAAGGGGCGGCGGGCGATCCCGTCCCGGTCGGCGCTGATCTTTCGCCCGCCTGCGCGGTTTCCCGGACGGTGACCCCCACCGATCAGGAGATGCCCGTGGATCAGTTCCCGAAGCCCCCCTATCCGGAACAGCAGCAGGCGATGCCGGGCTCGACCGCCGCCATGAACCCGCGGCCGGACCACGGCGAGACGAGCTACCGCGGCTCGGGACGGCTCGAGGGCAAGGCGGCGATCATCACCGGCGGCGACAGCGGGATCGGTCGCGCGGTCGCGCTCGCCTTCGCGCGGGAAGGCGCCGACGTCCTGATCTCCTACCTCGACGAGGAGGAGGACGCGCAGGAGACGCGCCGCCTGATCGAGGAGGCGGGCCGCAAGGCGGTGCTGGTGCCGGGCGACATCAAGGCCGCCGCCCATTGCCGGGCGATCGTCGCGAAGGCGGTTGAGGCGTTCGGGCGTCTCGACATCCTCGTGAACAACGCCGCCCACCAAGCGACCTTCAGCGATCCGGAGGAGATCAGCGACGAGGAATGGGAGGTGACCTTCGCCACCAACATCCACGCGATGTTCTACCTCACCAAGGCGGCGCTGCCGCACCTCAAGCCGGGCGCGGCGATCATCAACACGACCTCCATCAACGCCGATTCCCCGAGCCCGCAGCTCCTCGCCTACGCCACCACCAAAGGCGCGATCCACAATTACACGGCGGGGCTCGCCCAGATGGTGGCCGGGCAGGGCATCCGGGTGAATTGCGTCGCGCCGGGGCCGGTCTGGACGCCGCTGATCCCCTCGACCATGCCCCCCGAGAAGGTGAAGAGCTTCGGCGGCAACACCCCGCTCGGCCGCGCCGCCCAGCCGCGGGAACTGGCTCCTGCCTACGTGATGCTCGCCTCCGACGAGTCGAGCTACGTCACCGGCGCGACGATCCCGGTGACCGGCGGGCGGCCCTTCCTGTGAGGCGAGGCGGGCCCGTTCGGGCCGAGGATTTCTGATCTGTGATTGAACTGCTGCCGGCTCTGCACGCTTAAGCTGAGATAGTCAGGGCCGGCGTAGAGGGTGCCCGCGGGGCATGGTGCAGATTTTTCGTCCGGGCGCCGACTCGGTCGCCCGCGTCGTGCTCGCCTCGATGGCGGTCGTGCCGGTCTTGGCCGTCGGGCTCGCCTATACCCTGTGGCGCTCACCCTACGCGACCGCCCAGAACGTCACCCGCGAGCAGCCCGTGCCCTTCAGCCACGAGCACCATGTCGGCGGCCTCGGGATCGATTGCCGCTACTGCCACACCTCGGTCGAGACCGCGGCCTTCGCCGGAATTCCCCCGACCGAGACCTGCATGAGCTGCCACTCGCAGATCTGGACCAACGCGCCGATGCTCGCCCCGGTCCGCACCAGCCTCGCGGAGGAACGGCCCCTCGTCTGGCGCCGGGTGCACACCCTGCCGGCCTATGTCTACTTCAACCACTCCGTCCACGTGGCCAAGGGCGTCGGCTGCACCACCTGCCACGGGCCGATCCAGACGATGAAGCTCGTCTATCAGGCCGCGCCGCTCACCATGGGCTGGTGCCTCGATTGCCACCGCGACCCGGCTCCGCACCTGCGCCCGCACGAGGCGGTGTTCGACGTCGGCTGGCAGGCGCCCGCAGACCAAGAGAGGGTGGGCCGGCGCCTCGCGGAGGAACGCCACATCCGCTCGCCCGAGCGGCTCAGCGAGTGCTCGATATGCCACCGCTGAGCTCCCCCTCCCGCCGCGAGGCGCTCCGCCTTCTCGGCTCCGGCCTGACGCTGGCCCTCGGCGCCTGCGCCAAGCCCTCCGAGGAGATCGTTCCCTACGTCCGCGCGCCGGAGGAGCTCCTGCCGGGCGTGCCCCTGCGCTACGCGACGACGCTGCCCCTGAGCGGCTGGGGCCGGGGCGTGCAGGCCATCGCCGTCGACGGGCGGCCGATCAAGATCGAGGGCAACCCGCTCCATCCGGCAAGCCGCGGCGCGACGGACGTGTTCGCCGAGGCCGCGATCCTGGACCTCTACGATCCGGACCGCTCCCGAACCGTCACCGAGCGGGTGAACGGCATCGCCTCCTGGGAGATGTTCGTGCGGGCCTGGCGCGCCCCGCTCGCGAAGGTCCGGGGGCAGGGCGGGCGCGGCCTCCATCTGCTGACCGGCCGCGTCACCTCGCCGACCCTGGCGCGCCAGATCGCTGGCCTGCGCGCCGCGCTGCCGGAGGCGGTCTGGCACGTCCACGAGCCGGTCGACGAGGCGTCCGCCGCCCGCGGCGCGGACCTCGCCTTCGGGCGCCCGCTCCGGGCGCTGCCGCATCTCGACCGCGCCGAGGCCATCCTCTGCGTCGGCGCCGACCCGCTCGGGCCGGGACCCGACCAGATCCGGTTCGCCGCGGCCTTTGCCGAGCGCCGCCGCGACCCCGCCCGGTTCGGCCGGCTCTACGTCGCGGAGGCCGCCCCGACGCTCACCGGCATCAAGGCCGACCATCGCCGGGCCCTCCACCCGCGCGACTGGGCGGGCCTCCTCGTCCAGGCGGCGAACGGCCTCGGCGCTGGCCTGCCCGCGCCGGGTCTCGGCGCGGAGGCGCTCCGCTTCGCCGAGGCGGCCGCCGCGGACCTCAAGGCCCATCCGGGCCGCGCCCTGGTGCTGGCGGGTCCCGCCCTGCCGCCCGAGCTTCACGCCCTCGCGCACTGGATCAACGGGCGCCTGAGGGCGCCGGTCGATCTCATCGCCCCGCCGGACGGGGCCGACGCGCCGCCCTCGGACCTCGCGGGCCTCTGTGCGGCCCTGGATGCCGGCACGGTCGAGGCCCTCGTCATCCTCGACGCCAACCCGGTGCTCACCGCGCCGGCCGATCTGGAGATCGGGCGGCGGCTCGAACGGGCGCGCTTC
This sequence comes from Methylobacterium sp. BE186, assembly GCF_031457035.1. NCBI lineage: Bacteria > Pseudomonadati > Pseudomonadota > Alphaproteobacteria > Hyphomicrobiales > Methylobacteriaceae > Methylobacterium > Methylobacterium sp. BE186. The sequence continues at coordinate 124,234 of NZ_JAVDVV010000002.1, read as the reverse complement.
AGCGTCCATGCGGGCCTGCACGGCGACGAGACGGCGGGGGCCACGCACTGGCACCTGCCTCTCACCCACGCCCTCGAGAGCTGGTCGGATCTGCGCGCCACCGACGGCACGGCGAGCCTCGTCCAGCCGCTGGTCCGGCCGCTCTACGGCGGGCGCTCCGTGCACGAGGTGCTGGCGCTCCTCGGCGGCGAGGAGGCCGCCTCGGGCCACGACCTCGTGCGACAAACCTGGCGAGCGGCCTGGCAGGCGGCCTCGGGGGAGGGCGGGGATTTCGAGACCCGCTGGCGCCGCTGCCTGCACGACGGGATCGTGGCCGGCACCGCGGCTATCCCGGCTGCGGCGCCCGAGCCGCGCCTTCCCGACCTGCCGGCGGCACCGGCCGCGGGCTTCGCGGTCGAGATCCGTCCGGACCCGTGTCTCTGGGACGGGCGCCCCGCCAACAATGCGTGGCTTCAGGAATGCCCGAAGCCGGTCTCGAAGCAGGTCTGGGGCAACGCGCTGGCGCTCTCGCGGGGGGAGGCGGCCCGGCGCGGCGTGAGCGCCGGCGACGTGGTCCGCCTCTCCGCGGGCGGCCGCGCGGTCGAGGTGACGGTCGCGATCGAGTCCGGCGTCGCGGAGGGTGTCGGCGCCCTCACCCTCGGCTACGGACGGGAGCGCGCGGGCGCCATCGGCGACGGGATCGGCGCGAACGCCTACCCCCTCGTCACGGCGGCCTCGCCCTGGCTCGCGACAGGCGTCGAGATGGTCCCGGCCGGGCGGCGGGCGGAGGTGCTGCGCACCCAGAACGACGTCCGGATCGAGGGCGAGACGCGCAAGCTCTTCCGGCAGATCGACCTCGCCGAGCTGGCGCGGGCCGAGCCGAAGGGGATCGGCGCCGACCAGCCGAGCCTGCTCGCCCCCTGGCAGGGGGACGCGGACGGGCATGCCTGGGGCATGGTGATCGACACGGCGGCCTGCATCGGCTGCAATGCCTGCGTGGTGGCCTGCCAGTCCGAGAACAACGTGCCGGTGGTGGGTCCCGAGGAGATCGCCCGCGGCCGCATGATGCACTGGCTGCGGGTCGACCTCTACGATTCCGGCACCCCGGAGGCGCCGAGGGCGGGCTTCCAGCCCGTGCCCTGCATGCATTGCGAGCACGCCCCCTGCGAGCCCGTCTGCCCCGTCGCCGCCTCGGTGCATGACGGCGAGGGTCTGAATCTCCAAGTCTACAACCGGTGCGTCGGGACCCGCTTCTGCCAGGCGAATTGTCCCTACAAGGTCCGCCGCTTCAACTTCTTCGGCTACGCCGACGGCCAGGAATACGCCCATCTCGGCGCTGAGCCGGTGCGGGCGCAGCGCAACCCCAACGTCACGGTGCGCGCCCGCGGCGTCATGGAGAAATGCACCTACTGCGTGCAGCGGATCGCGACGGAGCGGCAGGCGGCCGAGCGCGACGGCCGGCCGATGGGCGCGGTCTCGACCGCCTGCCAATCCGCCTGCCCGACGCGGGCGATCCGCTTCGGCGACCTCAACCGGGCCGACGACGGGGTCGCCGCGCTCCGCCGGGATCCGCGCCACTACGCGCTCCTGGAGGACCTCAACACGCGGCCCCGCACCACCTACCTCGCCGACCTGCGCGCGCCGAACCCGGACCTCGCGGAGGACCGCTCGTGAGCGCCCGGCCGCACGCGCAGGCCCATGCCTGGATCGACGCCGACAGCCTCGGCTACGGCGCGATCACGGCGGCGGTCGCCGACCCGATCCAGAAGCGCGGTCTCGGCCGGGCCTGGATGATCGCGATCATCGTCGCCCTGCCTCTGGCGGTGATCACCTTGATCGCGATCGGCGCGGTGCTCACGGTCGGGATCGGCCTGTCGGGGGTCAACACCACCGTCGTCTGGGGCGTCTCGATCGCCAACTACGTCTGGTGGATCGGCATCGGCAACGCCGGCACGCTGATCTCCTCGATGCTGCTCCTGACCCGCCAGCGCTGGCGCGCCTCGATCAACCGCTTCGCCGAGGCGATGACCCTGCTCGCGGCCGCGATCGCCGGCCTGTTCCCGATCATCCATCTCGGCCGGCCGCTCTACGCCTACTGGCTCGCCCCCTACCCGAACACGATGGACCTCTGGCCGCAATGGCGCTCGGCCCTCGTCTGGGATTTCTGGGCGATCCTCAGCTACCTCCTGTTCTCGGGGATCTTCTGGTTCACCGGCCTCCTGCCCGACCTCGCCACCCTGCGCGACCGGGCCGAGACGCAGGCCGGCCGGATGGTCTACGGGGCGCTGGCGCTCGGCTGGCGCAACTCCGCCCGGCACTGGCAGGTCTTCGAGACCTTCCACAAGACCATGGCGGCGCTCGCCGTGCCGCTCGTCTGCTCGGTCCACTCGATCGTCGGCCTCGACTTCGCAGCGAGCCTGATGCCCGGCTGGCAGGAGAGCCTGTTCCCGCCCTATTTCGTCGTGGGCGCCATGTATTCGGGCTTCGCCATGGTGGTGGTGCTCGCGATCATCATCCGCTGGGGCCTCGACCTTCGGGCGATGATCACGCCCGCGCATTTCGACGCGATGGCGAAGGTGATGCTCTTTGCCAGCACCGTGATGACCTTCTCCTACGCCACCGAGTGGTTCATGGCTTGGTACGGCGGCGAGCACGCCGATCGTACGGTCGTCGGCTATTTCTTCACGGGCGATTACCGCTGGCTCTACGCGGCTCTTCTGGCCTGCAACTGCCTCGTGCCGCAGGCGCTCTGGTTCCGGTCGGTGCGGGGTAACCTGTGGCTGCTCGCGGCCATCGCGATCCTGATCAATGTCGGGATGTGGCTGGAGCGCATCCTGATCGTCTGGAACACGCTCTCGCACGGCTACGCGATCAGCCTGTGGCGGACCTACCACGTCAGCCTCTACGACCTCGTCATCCTGTTCGGGCCGCTCGGCCTGTTCGGGCTCGGCTTCCTGGTGCTGGTGCGCCTCCTGCCCATCGTCTCGATGCACGAGGTCCGTCAGGTCAGCCATGCGGAGGGCGCCGCATGAGCCGGCCCCTGCTCGCCGAATTCGAGACGCCGGAGGCGCTGGTCCGCGCCCTGCGGCTTGCCCGCGCCGACGGGCACCGGGCCCTCGACGCCTTCACGCCCTTCGCGATCGAGGAACTCTCGGCCGCCTTCGACCCGCCCCGCCTGCCGGTGCGGCCGATCATGGCCCTCGCCGGTTTCGGGTCGGCGGCCGCGATGTACGCCCTGCAATGGTACAGCGCGGTCCACGCCTACCCGCTGAACTCGGGCGGGCGCCCGCTCCATTCCTGGCCGGTCTTCCTGCTTGTGCCCTTCGAGGTGGGCGTGCTCTGCGCCGCGATCGCGGGATTGGCCGCGATGCTCCGGGCCTGCGGCCTGCCGCGCCTCCATCACCCGCTCTTCGCCATGCCCCGCTTCGAGCGCGCCAGCCAGGACCGCTTCTTCCTCCTCGTCGCCCCGCACGGCGAACCGGACCCGCTGCGCCGGACCCTGGAGGAGGCGGGCGCGCGCCTCGTGTCGGAGGTGCACGCATGAGGGCGCCCGCTCCCCCGATACGCCTCGCCCTCGCGGCCGGCCTCGCCCTCGGCCTCGCCGCCTGCGACGACCTCTCGATGCGCCAGCAGAAGCGCTACGAGGTCTACGGCCGGGCCGCGCTCTTCCCCGACGGCGCCGAGGCTCGCACACCCCCCGACGGCGCGGTCGCGATCGGCGCGCTCGACCGGGAGGCGGCGCTTCGCGATCCACCCGCCGTCGATGCCGCCCTGCTGCAGCGGGGCCGGCAGCGCTACGAGGCGATCTGCACGCCCTGCCACGGGCTGACGGGCCACGGCGACGGCATGATCGTGCGGCGGGGCTTCCCGGCGCCCCCCTCCTTCCACGAGGAGCGCCTGCGCGCCGCGCCTGCCCGCTACGTCGTCGACGTCATCACCAGGGGCTACGGCGCGATGTATCCCTACGCCGCCCGCGTCGCGCCGCGCGACCGCTGGGCCATCGCCGCCTATATCCGTGCGCTCCAGCTCGCACAGGGCGCCCGCGTCGCCGAGATCCCGGGCCTCGCGGAGACGCTGCCGTGACGGAGGCCCTCGCCCGCGGCTGGCTCGTCGCCTGGATCGCCTGGAGCGCGATTCCCGTCGGCAGCCTCGTGCTCGTCCTGATCCACGTCGTGACGGGCGGGCGCTGGGGCGAGATCCTGGCCCCCGCCCTGCGGCCCGCGACCGCTGTGGTGCCGCTCGCGGCCCTCGCCTTCCTCGGCGTGGCCTCGGGCCTGCCCGCGGACTACCCCTGGGCGACGGGGGAGGGGGCGGCGAAGGCCGACGTGATGCGGCTCTACCTCGACCCGGCCCTGTTCCTCCTGCGGGCGGGCGTGGCCCTCGCGGGATGGTCGCTGCTGGCCCTCCTCTGGCTGACCGGCCGCTGCGGCAAGCTCGCGGCCGGCCTCGGCCTCGCCTTCTACGGGCTGACGATCAGCCTGGTGGCCGTCGACTGGATCCTCTCCGTCGAGCCGGGCTTCAATTCCTCCGCCTTCGCGTCGGAGATCGCGCTGCACCAGATTCTCGCGGCGCTCGCCTGGGCGGCGATCCTCAGCCCGCCGGGCCTCGGCGAGCGGGGCGCCTCGGATCTCGCCGGCCTCATCCTCGCGAGCCTCCTCGGCGTCCTCTACATGGCCCTGATGTCCTACATCGTGGCGTGGTACGGCGACCTGCCGCCGAAGGCCGCGTGGTACCTGAAGCGGGGGGAGGGCGCCTGGGGCGCGGTGCTCGCCGCGGCGCTCCTCATCGGCGGGCTGATCCCCTTCGGGATGCTGCTGTTCTCGGCCGTGCGGCGGAGCGCGGCGACGTTGCGCGTCGTCGGCCTCCTCGTCCTCGTGGGGCTCGCGCTGCACCTCGCCTGGTACGTCCTGCCGGCCTACGGCGCCGGCGCGGGCCTCGCGGCGGCCATGGGCCTGGCGTGCCTCGCCCTCCTGGCCATCGCCTCCGCCGCCTTCCTGCGGATGCTCCGGCGCCGCGAAGCGGGGAGGGCGCGCCATGCCTGAGGCGGCGCGGGGACAGCTCCACACCGGGGTCCACGACGACGTGGTCGGGCACGCCCCGCCCGGCACCGCGGCGCCGGGCACCATCGCCATCCGCCCGATCCTGATCACCGGCGCCTGCATCGTGGCCTTCACGGCGGCGACGCTCGGCGGCCTCCATCTCTACTACCGGACCGAGATCAAGGGTCCGCTCCAGCAGGCCCCGCGCGACTTCCCCGAGCCGCGCCTCCAGTCGAGCCCGGCGCGCGATCTCGCGCGGATGCTGGCGGAGGAGCGAGCGCGCCTCGAAGGCTACGGCTGGGTCGATCGGGGGCGGGGCATCGCCCGCATCCCGGTCAGCGAGGCGATGCGGATCCTGGCGGAGAAGGGCGAGGCCGCCTACGCCGCGCCCGTGCAGCCCGAGGTGACGCCCGTGCCCGGCAGCCGCGGCGGCGCGCGGGCCGCGTCCGAACCGCCTGCTGGCGGAGGGGACCGCTGATGTTCTCCTGGCTCATGCCGGAGCAGGCCTCGGTCCAGGCGCCGCGCGTCGACGCGATCTTCCTCGGGCTGACCGCGATCTCGGCCTTCATCGTGCTCCTCGTCGTGGGCCTCCTCGTCACCTTCTCGATCCGCTTCCGCCGCGGCTCGAAGGCGAACCGGGACGAATTGCCGAGCCTCGTCTCGCGCGAGTTCGAGATCGGCTGGACGGTCGCGACGCTGTTCGTGTTCGTCTTCATCTTCTGGTGGGCGGCCTCGGCCGAGATCGGAGCCTTCGTCGCGCCGAAGGACGCGATCGAGGTCCACGTCGTCGCCAAGCAGTGGATGTGGAAGACCCAGAGTTCGAACGGCGCCCGCGAGATCAACGAGCTGCACGTGCCGGTCGGCGCGCCGGTGCGCCTCATCCTGACCTCGCAGGACGTGATCCACTCCTTCTACGTGCCCGCCTTCCGGCTGAAGCGCGACGCCCTGCCCGACCAGCAGACGGAGACGTGGTTCAAGGCCACCAAGACCGGCACCTTCCACCTGCTCTGCACCGAATATTGCGGCACCGACCACGCCCGCATGCTCGGCCGCATCATCGTCCTGGAACCGGAGGATTACGCCCGCTGGCTCTCGGCGCAGCCCGAGGGGGACGACCTCGCGCACCAGGGCGAGCGGCTCTTCACGGCGCGCGGCTGCGCCGGCTGCCACGCGCCGGGCTCGGCCGTGCACGCGCCCGACCTCGCGGGCATCTGGGGCCGCGAAGTGCAGCTCGCCGGCGGGCGCACCGTGACCGCCGACGGCGCCTACATCCGCGACTCGATCCTGCAGCCGAAGCGGGACGTGGTGGCCGGCTACGAGCCGATCATGCCGAGCTACGCCGGCCTCCTCTCCGACGGAGAGATCCAGGAGCTGACGGCCTATATCCGCGCCCTCGGGTCGGGGCCGCGAGCGAGCCGCAGGCTGGGCGAACCGCCCCTCTCCTCCCGGGTCCCCGGAGGCCCCAAGGAGCGCAGCCCGGCCATGGTGCCGGGCGCGCCCGTCGCCGACACGCCGACGCCGGCCGGCCCCCCGACCCGGCGTTGAGCCACCCGAGACAGGACGAGAGCCAGGACGTGACCCCATGACAGCGGACGTCGCCGAGAGTCCCACCGCCCTGGCCGACCGGGGAGAGCTCGCCCTCGGCCTGCCGGAGAGCTACCTCGCGGCCGGCTACACGCTCAGATCCTGGCTCACCTCCACCGACCACAAGCGGATCGCGATCCTCTACGCGATCTCGATCACGCTGTTCTTCTTCATCGGGGGTGCGGCCGCGACGATCGTGCGCCTGGAGCTGTTCACGCCGAAGGCCGACGTCGTCGGGGCTGACACCTACAACAAGCTCTTCACGCTGCACGGCGTGGTCATGGTGTGGTTCTTCCTGATCCCGTCGATCCCGACCACGCTCGGCAACTTCCTGCTGCCGCTGATGATCGGCGCGCGGGACATGGCCTTCCCCAAGCTCAACCTCGCGAGCTGGTACCTCAACATCGCCGGCGGGATCCTCACCGCATCGGCCATGCTGGCGGGCGGCATCGACACGGGCTGGACCTTCTACGTGCCCTACTCGACCGTGTTCTCGAACACGGCCGTCTCGCTGGGCGTGCTCGGCGTGTTCGTCTCGGGCTTCTCGACGATCGCCACGGGCGTCAACTTCATCGCCACGACCCACACCCTGCGGGCGCCCGGCATGACCTGGTTCAAGCTGCCGCTCTTCGTGTGGGCGATGTACACGACGAGCCTGATCTTCGTGCTCGCGACCCCGGTCCTGGCGGTGACGCTGCTTCTCGTCCTCGCCGAGCGCCTGTTCGGCCTGCCGATCTTCGATCCGGCGCGCGGCGGCGACCCGATCCTGTTCCAGCACCTGTTCTGGTTCTACTCGCACCCGGCGGTCTACATCATGATCCTGCCCGCGATGGGCGTGATCTCGGAGGTGATCACCTGCTTCGCGCGGCGGCGGATCTTCGGCTACACCTTCATGGTCTACGCGCTGGTGGCGATCGCGGTGATCGGCTTCTTCACCTGGGGCCACCACATGTTCACCTCGGGCATGTCGCCCTTCGCGGCGCTCGTCTTCTCGTTCCTGTCCTTCATCGTGGCGGTGCCGTCCGCCATCAAGGTCTTCAACTGGACCGCCACGCTCTACCGCGGCCAGATCGGCTTCGAATCACCGATGCTCTACGCCCTCGGCTTCGTCGGCCTGTTCACGGTCGGCGGGCTGACGGGCCTGTTCCTCGCCTCGATCCCGATCGACGTCCATGTGCAGGACACCTACTTCGTCGTCGCGCATTTCCACTACATCATGGTCGGCGCCTCGGTGTCGGCCTATTTCGCCGGCCTGCATTTCTGGTGGCCGAAGGTGACGGGGCGGATGTACCCGGAGACCTGGGCGAAGTTCGCCGCGATCCTGATGTTCTTCGGCTTCAACCTGACCTTCTTCCCGCAATTCATCGCGGGCTACCTCGGCATGCCGCGGCGCTACCACGTCTACCCGCCCGAATTTCAGGTCTGGAACGTGCTCTCCTCCTCGGGCGCCGCGGTGCTCGCAGCCGCCTACCTGATGCCGCTCGGCTACCTGACCTGGTCGGTCTTCTTCGGGGAGCGGGCCCGCAACGACCCGTGGAACGCCTCGGGCCTCGAGTGGCGCACGACCTCGCCGCCACCGCGCGAGAACTTCCTCGGAAAGCCCGAGGTGCTCGCCATGCCCTACAATTACCACCCGGAGGGCGCCCCGCCGATCAAGGACCAGCCCCGCATCCCGGCGCAGGGTTCGCTGACGTGAGCGGCGCCGAGAAGCTCCTGCGCGAGCCCTGGGACGGGCTGGGCCTCTCCGATGAGCGCGCGCTCGCCCGCCAGCGCGCGGGGGCGACCTTCGGGATCTGGATCTTCCTCGCGAGCGAGGTGCTGTTCTTCGGGGCGATCTTCCTCGCCTACGCCGTGATGCGCCTGGAGCACGCGGCCGCCTTCGCCGCCGCCGGACGGGAAACCAACATCGTCTACGGCACGCTCAACAGCGCGATCCTGCTGACGAGCGCCCTCTGCGCGGCGGTCGCCTCGAAGAGCGCCGATCATCGGGATCTGAGGCGCACGACGCTCGGGTGCCTGGCTGCCACCGCGGCGCTCGGCCTCGCCTTCCTGGCGGTCAAGGGCCTCGAATACGGGGAGGATCTCGGCAAGCATCTGGTCCCCGGCGACTCCTTCCCGCTGCATGAGCCGGGCGCGCAACTCTTCTTCGCCCTCTACTGGTTCGCCACCGGACTCCACGGCATCCATCTCTCGATCGGGATCGGGCTTCTGGCGCGGCTGCTCTGGAAGGGGTGGCGCGATCCCGAATTCCTGCCGGGAAACCCGCAGGTCGAGGTGGGCCTGCTCTACTGGGGCCTCGTCGACATCGTGTGGATCGTTCTCTTCCCTCTGCTCTACCTGCCCGGACGCTCGGGATGAGCGCGGGCCGGCCCCCCTCCACCGCCCGGCTCTGGCGCAGCGCGCTGCCGGTCTGGGCCGGCCTGATCGCGCTCCTCGCGCTCAGCCTGATCGCCGCCTACGAACCGCTCGGCACGTGGACGGTTGCGGTCAATCTCGGGCTCGCGGCGATGCAGGCCGCGCTCGTCGCCGTGCTGTTCATGCGCCTCGACGAAGCGGGGCCGCTGGTGCGCCTGACCGCGGCCGCGGGCCTGTTCTGGCTCATGATCCTGTTCACGCTCACCCTTGCCGACGTCCTGAGCCGCCTCGCCAACGCCTGACAGGATGGGCGGGACCCGCCACCACTTCGGCGCAAAGTGCTCTAGGATCGGCATCGGGGCGCCGACCGCAGGACGAACGAGGCCATGCCGTACGCAACCGGGAGCGCCGCTCCCCGATGACGCCAGCCCTCGGCCCGGCCGCCCTGATCGTGGCCGCGCTGTCGCTCGCGGCGCTGCCGGGCCCAGCCCGGTCCGAACCCGCGCCCGAGCGCTTCAGCGCCACCTACGGCCTGCGCTTCCTCGGCCTGCCGGTCGGGCAGGCGACGCTCACCCTCGACAAGGGTCCCGAAGCCGGAGGCTATGGCCTCGACCTGACGGCCTCCCTCCAGGGTCTTGTCGGCTTCTTCGTCGACGGCACGGGCCGGGCGCGCGCCTCCGGACGGCTCGGGCCGGGAGGCGCCGTGCCGGCCGATTTCTCGGTCGAGAGCCGGTATGCCGGCAAGCCGATCCGGGTCGCGATGCGCCTCTCGCGCGGCGCGGTGACGAGCCTGTCGCTCGAGCCGGAGCCGACACCGCGGCCGGACCGGGTCCCGCTCGCGCCGAAGGACCGGACGGGGATCGTCGATCCGCTGAGCGCGCTCGCCGTGCCCGCCGGCTCCGCGCCGCTCGATCCCGCCCTCTGCGAGCGGCGGATCCCGGTCTTCGACGGGGCCACGCGGGCCGACCTCGTCCTGTCGCGGGGTGCGCTGGCCGAGGTGACGGAGGGGCCCTATCGCGGACCCGCGCTCGAGTGCCGGATCCGCTGGGTGCCGATCGCCGGTCACCGGGCGAACGGCCCGACCGTCCGCCGCATGGCCGAGAACGACGAGATGCGCGTGCGCCTCGCGCCGATCCCGGGCGGCGGCCTCCTCCTGCCTCTGTCGATCAGCGTCGCCACGGGCTGGGGAGAGGTGCGAATCGACGCGACGGCCTGGGGGCGGGACAAGACTGCGCGGAGCGCATCCGCGGAGGCCGGGCGGACGTCGGTCCGCGTGAGCCTGCCGCGAGTCCGGTAGGGATCAGGCCTCCCCGGCCTGCCGCGCCCCGCGCAGGAGCGTGACGAGGTCGGGCAGGCAGCGGTCGATCGCGGCCGGCTTCTGCCAGACGGGAGCGTCGGCGTAGAAGGGCGGGATCAGCGCCTCGCCGTAGCCCGTCGTGAACACCACCGACACGTTGCGCTCCCGCAGGATGTCGGCGACGGGATAGCTCATCTCACCCCGCAGGTTGATGTCGAGAAGCGCCGCGTCGAGGGGCCGCGAGCGGGCGAGGTTCTCCGCCTCGGACAGGGTCCCCACGGGACCGATCACCTCCGCGCCGTGGGCAGAGAGCGCCCGCGCCACGTCGTCGGCCAGGAAGTACTCGTCCTCGACCACGAGCACGCGGCAGCGCGCCAGATCTCCGGAGCCGGGGGACACGGGCATCGGGCACTCCTCGGTACGCGAACCTCACAATGAGAGCGTGCATTAGCCTCGGGAAGGTCGTAGCTATGTCCGCGACGACCGTCGGCAAGGGAACGAGGCGCAGCCGGCCGCGCAGGCGTGGGATGGGTCAGGTCAGGGAGGCAGCGCTGGACTCCGAGGACGCGCATCTGCGCCTGAGCCTGGACCGGGCGAATGCCAGAGCCGAGGCGGCCGAGACCCGGCTGGCCGAGGCCGAGTGGCGCTGCGCCGAACTTCAGCACCAGTTGCACAACATGCTCGCGGTGGTGCGCTCGGTGGCGCGCCGCTCGGCCGAGACGAGCGAGAGCGTCGAGGATTACGCGATGCACCTCGACGGGCGTCTGAGCGCCCTCGGCCGGGTCCACGGCGCCATGGCCGTCGATCCGCACTTGCGCCTCGATCTGCACTCCCTGGTCTCGGACGAGCTGCTCTCCTTCCACGCCAAGGAGGGGGAGCAGGTGCAGATCTCCGGTCCGCAGATCCTGTTGCAGGCGCGGGCGGCGGGCACCCTCGGCCTCGCCTTCAACGAACTCGCGACCAATACGGTGAAGTTCGGGGCGTTGATGAGCCCGGAAGGCCGTATCACCGTCTCCTGGCACCGGATCGAGGGTCCCGAGCCCCGTCTCGTCATCGACTGGACGGAGCGCGGCGGGCCGCCGGTCTCGGCCCCGGCGCGCCTGGGCTTCGGGCGGACCCTGTTCGAGCGCGTGCTGCCCTACGAGCTCAGGGCGGAATGCGCCCTCGAATTCGAGCCCCCGGGCGTGCGCTGCCGGATCGACCTGCCGCTCACCGCGCGCATCGCGGCCGGGCCGCGCGCCTGAAGCGGGCGGAGGCCGCCGGGGGCCTCCGCGAAGGCCCGGACCGGGCGGAAGCGCGTCCGTGACCTGCTTCAGAGTTGGCGGCCCCTGAAACGGTTGCCCCTCTCTTCAGCCGCGGAGAACGGAGCTGTCGCGGACGGCGGCAGCTCTCGTCGGCGGCACGACGCGACACGCGATCTCGGAAAGGGGTGACCATGGCTACGATCACCGGAACCAACAACGGCGAGAACCTCCACGGCACCGACTACGCGGACACGATCGACGCCAAGGGCGGGAACGACACCGTTCACGCCATGGGCGGCGACGCCGGCAACGACAAGCTCTACGGCGACGCCGGCAACGACAGGATCTACGGCGAGGCGGGCGACGACCGGATCGAGGGCGGGGCCGGCAACGACTGGCTCGACGGCGGATCCGGCAGCGACATGATCTACGGCGGCAAGGGCGACACCGGCTACGCCAAGACCGCCGGCGTCGACCAGATCCACGATTTCGGGGCGACCGACAAGATTTACCTGGAGGGGAACTACAAGTACGGGGCCGACGCCGATCACCTCAAGGTCGGCGAGTACGGCATCTCGGGCAGCGGCACCGACTGGCACGTGAGCTACAACAGCGGCGACGGCGGCGTGCACGACATCCACGTCACGGGCGACAACCCGCACGGGCAGGTCGCGTTCTTCTGATCCCACCGGACCTCCGGGGTCGCTCGTCCCGACATCTGCCGGCCGCGCCTCCTCCGGGACGCGCGGCCGCTCTCGTCCAGCCCGCCGCGCATCGCTCCGGCCGCGCGGCGGGCTGAGCCGTAAGCCGTATCTCGCGCCCATTTCGGGGCTCATCGGTTCAGGGCAGGCAGCTCCATACTGAAGCTGTGCGCGAGAGCGGGTTTGCCGGCGCGCAGGACGCGGAAGGTGGCGGTGTAGACCCCGGGCGGGAAGCCCGCCTCCGGACGCTTGCGCCCGACGAAGACCAGAGACTGCGCTCGCGGCCGCGCGAGCGGCGCCTCCTCGCTCTGCGCGATCGGGCGGCCGTCCGGCCCGCTGAGCACGAGGCTCTGAACGTCGCCCGCATCGAGACCGATCGCGCGCACGAAGGCGACGAGCGCCGGCCCGGCCGGCCCGGCGGCCCCGACCGTTCCGCTCTCGATCACCTCCATCCGGACCGGGCCGCTGGAGAAGCCGGCATTGAGCACCGTGCCGGCCCGATAGGCGAGTCCCTCGCGCAGCGCCGGTTCCCAGAGGCTGTCCGCCGAAGGCCCCGCCGCCGGGCTGCAGCCCCCGGAGCCAGTCTCCGGCGCGAACGGATCGACCGTGCGGCCGGCGCGGCGGAGGGTGAGGTGCAGATGCGGGAACTCGCTCGCGCCCGAGAGCCCGACCCGCCCGAGGCGCTGGCCGGCCTCGACCGTGTCGCCGGGGCGAACCGTCAGGCTGCCGCGGGCGAGATGGCAGTACTGGGTCTCGTAGCCGCCGGCATGGCCGATCACGAGGCCGTTGCCGCACTCGACACCCGCGACCGCCCCAAGGCCGGTCTCCCGGACGGAGACGTCGGGCGCGTCGTCGCGGGTTCGCAGCACGCGCCCGGCTGCCGCGGCGAGCACCGTGCCGGCGGGTCCGGCCTCCTGCGCCAGCGTCGGCAGGCGGAAATCCGTGCCGTCGTGGCCGTCGTAGGTCCGGCTGCCGCAAGCGTAGTCGCGGGCGCCGGATCCGGGATCGCGGTCGACGTAATGCTGGACGAAGCAGGTGACGCCGGGCTCGCAGGCAAGCGGCAGGCGCAGCCGGAAGTCCTCGGATCGGGCCGAGGAGGGCCAGAGAGCGAGGCCGAGGACAGGCAGGACGAAGAGAGGCAGAGGGAAGGGGGGTAGATCAGAAGGGGGAAGGGCGGTGCGCACCCGCGTCATGGCCGCCTCCGCGCGGGTTCGGCACCGGCGGCATCGTCATCGAGACGACCGGCGACGGATCAACGCGAGCGTGGCCGGGCGGTTCGGCAACGGGAGAGGAGGGGGAGGAAGCGTGCGGTTCCGGCGCGACGGGCATCGGACGGGTCGTCCCGTCCGCGCTCAGTTCAGGTAGGTCTGGATCCAAGTCGGGGAGAGCAACTCGCCCTCGTCTGTCACGATCCAGGGCTCGACGCCGGGTGCGGACAAGCTCTCGGCGGCAGCGGCGATGGCATCGCGCAGGCTGCCGAAGCGCTTCGGGCGGCCCGCGGCCGGGGTCGGCGCGACGTGCCAGATCCTCAGGTCGGCGGGGCGGTCGAGGGCCTCGATCTCCATGCTGGCCTCCCGTCGTTCAGGGCCGCCCCGAGGCGGCGTTGGCGCGGCTGCGCTCGGCGAGCCGGAGGTCGAGTTCGCGCAGGATCTGAGCCTTGGCGCGGAGGGCGTGGGAGCGTCGCATGGCATCCTCCCGGAGGGTTCGACGGGTGCCCGCGCTAGCGGCGGGCGGGCTGGGTGCGGATCGGGGCGGGGCGCGGCAGCGAGGCGCGCACCGGGATCGCGATGGTGGCGTAGGTGCCGGTGCGGGGATCGAGGACGACGAGGGTCATGGGAGCCTCCTGCTGCTGTGTCCCCAGTCTCGCGCCGTTCAGGGGCGCCGACTGTGAGGCGCATCACGCAGGGTCGGCCGCCCTCTCTGCGGGGACCGAGCGTGATCCGCGTCAGGGAAGGCGGCGCCCGGAGGTCTACCAAGGACGCCTGTCCCGACTTGCCCAAGGGAGCGTCCACGATGAAGCCCCTCTCCCCCGACCTCTCCGCCGCGCTCACCGGCTGCCGCCCGGCCCTGGCGAGCCTCGCAGTCGTCAGCGGCCTCGTGAACGTGCTCTACCTCACGGGCTCGTTCTTCATGCTGGAGGTCTACGACCGCGTCATCCCGAGCCGGTCCGTCCCCTCGCTCGTCGCGCTGCTCCTGCTGGCGCTGATCCTCTACAGCTTCCAGGGCGCACTCGAATCGCTGCGCGGGCGGATGCTGACCCGGATCAGCGCGGTCATCGACGAGGCGCTGAGCCCGCGGGTCTTCCAGTACGTCGTGCGCTCGCCGCTCACGGGCGCAGCGCCGGGCGAGAGCTTCCTGCCCCTGCGCGACCTCGACCAGGTGCGCGGCTTCCTCTCGGGGTCCGGGCCGACGGCCCTGTGCGACCTGCCCTTCATGCCGCTCTACTTCGCGGTCTGCTTCCTCTTCCATCCCCTCGTCGGCCTCGCCCTGGCCGGCGGCTCGGTCCTCCTCATCCTCATCAACGTCACGACGGACCGCCTGACCCGGGGTCCGTCGAAGGCCGCGAGCGAGCACGCGCGGGGCCGCAACCTCGTCGCGATGGGCATGCAGGGCCATTTCTCCACCCGCTGGGAGGAGGCGAACCAGCGCTACATCCTGTCCCAGCAGCGAGTCACGGACGTGGCGGGGCTCCTCAGCGCCGCCTCGAAGGTCACGCGCATGGCCCTGCAATCGGGCGTGCTGGCCCTCGGCGCCTGGCTCGTGATCAACGGCGAGGGCTCGCCCGGCATCGTCATCGCCTCATCGATTCTCCTCGGCCGTGCGCTCGCTCCCCTCGATTCGATGATCGCGAACTGGAAGGGTGTCGTCGCCACCCATCAGGCCTGGGGCCGGCTGACCGCGCTGCTCGCCAACGTCCCTGAGGAGCGCCGCAGTTCCGTCCTCGGCGCGCCCTCGCGGCAGCTCAGGGCAGACGCGGTCTGCGTGGCGCCCCCGGGCGGGGGCCGGCTCACCGTGAAGGAGGTCAGCTTCACCCTGCGGGCGGGCCAGGCGGTCGGCGTGATCGGGCCGAGCGGCTCGGGCAAGTCGACCTTGTCCCGCGCGCTCGTCGGCGTGCTGCCGACGGTTCGCGGCGCGGTGCGCCTCGACGGCACCCCGATCAGCCAGTGGGCGAGCGCCGATCTCGGTCGCCACGTCGGCTACCTGCCGCAGGACGTGGCGCTGTTCGCCGGCACGATCGCCCAGAACATCGCCCGCTTCGAGCCGGACGCGCGCGGCGCCGACATCGTGGCGGCCGCTCGGGAAGCAGGCATCCACGAGCTCGTGACGAACCTGCCGGAGGGCTACGAGACGGTGCTCGGCGAAGGGGGGCTCGGCCTCTCCGGCGGACAGCGCCAGCGGATCGGGCTCGCCCGCGCCCTCTACGGCGCGCCCTTCCTCGTCGTGCTCGACGAGCCGAACGCGAACCTCGACGCCGAGGGCGAGGCGGCCCTGACCCGGGCGATCCGCAGCGTGCGCGAGCGGGGCGGCGTCGTGGTGGTGGTGGCGCATCGCTCGAGCGCGCTCGAAGCCGTCGACCTGCTGCTCGCCCTGGAGGACGGCCGCTCCGTCGCCTTCGGTCCGAAGGAGGCCGTGCTGCGCCATACCGGCCATCTGCCGAAGGCACCCACCCCCGCCAACGAGACGTCCGCCCGCCCGGCCCGGGCCTCGGCCTGACCCCTGCCCCGAAGGAGAGCGACCGATGCCCACCACCCTGACCCTGACCCTGACCGGCCCCGCCCGCACCCCGGCGCGCCCCGCCGCCAACGCCGCCCGCGCCGCGATCCGCCGGCAGGTCCGCGCAGCCGCCTTCCTCGTCACCGCCCTCGTCGGCGGCGTGGGCGGCTGGGCCTGCCTGACCGTGATCGGAGGCGCGGTGATCACGTCGGGCCAACTCGTCGTCGACAGCGACGTCAAGAAGGTTCAGCACCCGGTCGGCGGCATCGTCGGCGAGCTGCGGGTGCGGGAGGGCGACCGCGTCAAGGCCGGCGACATCCTGATCCGGCTCGACGAGACGCAGGCCCGATCCAGCCTCGACATCGTCCTGAGAGCCCTCGACAGGCTCGCCGCCCGCCGCGCCCGCGAGGAGGCCGAGCGCGACGGCGACATGGCGATCAGCTTCACCTCCGACCTTCAGGCCCGCGCCGCCTCCGACCCGGCGGTGGCGACGCTCATCGACAGCGAGACGCGCCTGTTCCTCGCCCGCGCGAAGGCCCGCAACGGCCAGAAGAGCCAGCTCCGCGAGCGCCTCGCCCAGCTCGGCGAGGAGATCGCCGGGCTGACGGAGCAGATCACGGCGAAGACGAAGGAGATCGCCGCGGTCACGATGGAGCTGAAGGGCATCCGCGAGCTCTGGCAGAAGAACCTCGTCCAGATCTCGCGCCTGACGAATCTGGAGCGCGAGGCGGCGCGCCTCGAGGGCGACCGCGGCAAACTGCTCGCAGGGCTCGCAGGCTCCAGAGTCAAGATCAACGAGGTCGAGCTGCAGATCATGCAGGTCGACCAGGACATGCGGAACGAGGTCAACAAGGACCTCACCGACATTCGCGCCAAATGGTCCGAATACGAGGAGAAGCAGACGGCAGCCCTCGACCTCCTGCGCCGCACGGATCTGCGCGCGCCGCAGGACGGCATCGTCCACCAGATGACGGTGCACACGGTGGGCGGCCTCGTCACGCCGAGCGAGCCCGCGATGCTGATCGTGCCCGAGGCCGACGAACTCACCGTCGAGGTGAAGATCCAGCCGAAGGACATCGACACCGTGCGGATCGGCCAGCCGGCGCGCCTGCGCTTCTCCGCGCTCAACCAGTACACGACGCCCGAGATCGAGGGCAGCGTCAGCCGGCTCGCGGCCGACGTGGCGCAGGACCAGAAGACCGGTCTGTCCTTCTACAAGGCGCGCATCCGGGTCGACGAGGCGCAGCGCAAGCGCCTCGGCGAGGTCCAGCTCATCCCCGGCATGCCGGTGGAGGCCTTCCTCCAGACCGGCGAGCGGACGGTGTTCTCCTACCTGACGAAGCCCTTCGTCGACCACATCTCGAAGGCGTGGCGGGAGACGTGAGGCGGACGCCTCAGCCCGCCGCCGCCTCTCGCCAGCCGAGGAGGCCGAAGGCCGTCACGGGGCGGTGGAAGCCCTTCAGGGCGAGGGGGCCGAGGCACTCGGTCTCGGCGACGGTCTCGGTCAGGGCCTGCAGGCGCTGGCTGATGAGGATCTGGCCCGGAAGCGCCTCGTCGCAGAGGCGAGAGGCGAGGTTGGTGACGCTGCCGAGCGCCCCGTACTCGCGCCGCCCCTCGAAGCCGAACTGACCGAGCGTGGCGTAGCCTGTGGCGATGCCGATGCCGAAGCCGATCTCGTAGCCGCGCCGATGCCAGGCTTCCGAGAGGCGCCCGAGGGTCTGGCGCAGGTCGAGCGCCATCCGGAGCGCGCGGTGCGGGTGGTCGGGGCAGGGCACGGGATCGTTGAAGTAGACCATGATCCCGTCGCCCGCGAAATGCTCCAGCGTGCCCTCGTGCCGGACGATGCAGGCCCCGACGACCGATTGGTAGGCGCGCAGAACCTCGAGCGCGTCCTCGGGCGCCGCCGTGTCCGTGAAGGCCGTGAAGCCGCGCAGATCGCAGAACACCACCGTGATCTCGCGCCGGTGGGTCTCCAGAAGCGTCGCCTCGGTGCCCGACGCGGCGACGAGATCGGCGATCTGTGGCGAGAGGAACCGGCGCAGACGCCCGATCCGCTCGATCTCCGCCACCTGCTCGGCGATGCGGGTCTCGAGGTCCGCGTTGCTGCGAGCGAGCGCCGCCCGCTGGAATTCCAGTTCCTCGGCCTGGCGCCGCACGGTGTCGGTGAGGGCCTTGAGGCGCAGCATCGCGCGCACCCGCGCCATCAGGGCGGCGTGCTCGTAGGGCTTGGCGAGGTAGTCGTCGCCGCCCGCGTCGAGCCCCGCCACCACGTCGCGGGTCTCGGCGCGGGCGGTCAGCAGGATCACGGGAACGAAGCGCAGCCGCTCGTCCTCCTTGAGGATGCGCAGGACGTCGATGCCGCTGAGCTTCGGCATCATCACGTCGAGGAGGATCAGGTCCGGCACCGTCTCGCGGGCGCGGGCAAGGCCCGCCTCGCCGTCCTCCGCGGTGACGACCGCGTAGCCCGCCGCCTCCAGGCGGATGCGCAGGATCTCCAGGTTCTCCGGCGCGTCGTCGACGGCGAGGATGCGGGCGCTCACGGGCTCTCCCCCGGGGTCACGCATCCTGCAGGATCTCGCGCACGAGCGCGAGGATCTTGCGGGGGCTGAAGGGCTTGGCGACGTAGCCGTCGCAGCCGGCGTCGAGCGCCTTACCCTCGTCGCCGGAGAGCGCGTAGGAGGTCACCGCCACCACGGGGATGTGGCGCGTCGCGGGGTCGGCCTTGAGCCGGCGCGTCGCCTCGTAGCCGTCGAGCACCGGCAGCTGGATGTCCATCAGGACGAGATCGGGCCGTTCCTTGAGGGCGAGGGCCACGCCGCTGCCGCCGTCCGTCGCCTCCAGGAGGTCGTAGCCGGCCACCGTGAGGAGGTCGCGCAGGATGCGGCGGTTGTCCTCGGTGTCCTCGACGATGAGGATGCGCTTCGTCATGCGGCCTGCCTCTCCTCGCTGGCGCGAACCGGCAGGTGGACCCGGAAGACGGCGCCGCGGCCGGGTTCCGACTCGACGTCGATGCGCCCGCCATGCAGCAGGACGAGCTTACGGGCGATGGAGAGACCGAGGCCGGTGCCGCCCTGCTTGCGCGTGCTGGAACTGTCGATCTGCTGGAATTCGTCGAAGATGCGGCCCTGATCGGCGGCCGCGATGCCGGGGCCGGTATCGGTGACGCTGACCGTGAACCACCCGCCCGCGGCCGTGGCGGCGACGCGGACTTCGCCTGATTCGGTGAACTTGATGGCGTTGCCGACGAGGTTCATCAGCACCTGGGTCAGGCGCCGCTCGTCGCCCTGGCCGACGGGCAGGCCCTCCGCGACCTCGGTCGTCAGCGCGAGGTTCTTCGCGTGAGCGAGGGAGGCGGCCGCCGCGACGACCTGCTCGATCATCGCCGGCATCGAGTAATCCTGCATGCTGAGGGTGAGGGAGCCGGCCTCGATCTTGGTGAAGTCGAGCACGTCGTTGATGAGGCTCAGAAGGTGCCGGCCGTTGATCTGGATGCGCTCCAGCGCGTCGAGCGCCTTGTCGCTCAAGGGACCGTAGAGGCCGTCGACGAGAAGCTCCGAGTAGCCGAGCACGGCATTGAGCGGCGTGCGCAGCTCGTGGCTCATGTTGGCGAAGAAATGCGTCTTGTGCCGGTCGGCCGCGGCGAGCTCGCGGTTCTTGGCGTCGACCTCCTGGAACAGCCGGGCGTTGCGGATCGCGAGCGCCGCTTGGTGAGCGAAGCTCTGCATCACGTCCGGCGAGGCCGGTGGGCCGGGCTCGGCTCGGAGCACGAGGACGAGGCCGAGGGCCCCCTCGGCATCCGAGAGCGGCAGGGCGAGGCCGGACGAGAGACCGGCTTCGCGCATCGCCGCGCGACCCGGGAACCACGCGGCCTCGGAGAGGTCGGGAATGGCCAGCGGGCCGCGCGTGGCGGCGTCCGAACCCGGCATGGCAGCCGGCGCGAGTTCGGCGACCGCCGCCCGCGCCGCGTCGGGGACGCCCTGCGCGGCGGCGAGGCCGTCAACACCGCCGGCCTCGTCCCGAAGATAGACGAGAATCGTCCGCGCGCCCGTGAGGGCGGAGGCGCGGGCGGCGATGGCGGCCGTCACGGCGCCGAGGTCCAGCGACCCGACGATCGCCCGCCCCGTCTCCTCCAGCGCCCGCAGCTCGCTGACCGAGCGCGCGAGGTCGCGGGTGCGCTTCTCGATCTCGACCTCGAGCCGCCCGTAGGAGCCGGACAGCTCGTCCGCCATGCGGTTGAAGCTGTCGGCGAGCGCCTCGAACTCGTCGCCGGTCCGGATTGCGATGCGGTGGTCGAACCGGTTCGCTGCGAGATGCTCGGCACCCGCGTGGAGCGCCCGGATCGGCACGACCATGCGGCGGGCCAGCACGAGGCTCGCGCAGATCGCCACCACGAGGCCGAAGGCGAAGAGCCAGGCAAGGCGGAGCAGGAGTTCGCGGATCGGCGCGAGCGCCTCCGGCAGGGGCTGCTCCACCACGATCCCTGCGGGCAGGGCCGCGACGGGCCTGAGAGTCCGCAGCACCGCCCGCCCGTCGGGGCTCCGGCCGAACCCGCCGGCCTCCGCCCCGGCCGCCTCCGCACGCGCAACCTCCGCGCCGACCGCGACGGGGCTCGCCGCCGTGCGCCCGAGGACCCGGCCATCCGTGTCGACGAGGTAGGCGTAGCTCCCGCTGCCGGGCGTGGCGGCGGGAAGGGCGTCGGCGAGCGGCTCGAGGCCGACCTCGGCGACGGTGACGGCCTGTTCTGGCCAGGCATGGGAGACGACGAGCGCGGCGAGCGACCTTCCGTCCCGGAATACGGGCTTCGCGAAGCCGGGTCGCGTCGGCAACGGCTCGCCGGCCGCCGCGCCGCCGGGTCGGCCGGAGCGAACCTGCACGCGGCCCGAGGCGTCGATGAAGGCCAGTGTCAGAACGCCCGGAGCCTGCTGCAGCAGGAGCTCGTAATCGTCCCGGTGCTGCTGCAGCGTGACGGCACTCGCCCGCGTCACCCAGCTGACCTGCCGCTCGATCTCGCCGAGGGCCGCCTCGACCGATCGCTCTGCCTCCTGCGCGTACTCGCCCTGCGCGCGTGCCACGGACCGCACCGTCTCGCGGTAGAGGATCCAGGTCTCGACCCCGGCATTGATCGAGAGCACGAGGGCGACGAGGCTGACGAGGGTCAGCACGTATTTCCGGAACAGGCTGCGATGCCA
Organism: Methylobacterium sp. BE186; assembly: GCF_031457035.1. Taxonomy (NCBI): domain Bacteria; kingdom Pseudomonadati; phylum Pseudomonadota; class Alphaproteobacteria; order Hyphomicrobiales; family Methylobacteriaceae; genus Methylobacterium; species Methylobacterium sp. BE186. The sequence continues at coordinate 103,132 of NZ_JAVDVV010000002.1, read as the reverse complement.
CGGCAGACGGTCGGGAAATCTCGCTGAGAGGCGGGCGCGCAGGCTCATGCGGAGGCCTCGTCGGAGCGGCGCGGCAAGCCGGGTGCGCGCGCGCCTCTCATGTCCTCCTCCGCCCGGTACCGGCCATCGCGCCGTCCCACGACTGTCGGCCTCGGCGGTCCGCCCGAAAAATAACATTCGTGAAGGAGGGGAGGGCATCCCGTTCCTAGGCTCGGCCGCCGGGAATCGCCCGGATCCCCGCGGGGCGGACCGCCATGAGCAAGGGTGCGGATTTCGGGGTGCTGCTGCGCCTCAACCCGCTCTTCGCGGATCTCGGGCCCGAGATCGCGGCCACGCTCGCCGCCATGAGCACGACGCGCTCGCTGCGGGCGGGCGACGTGCTGTTCCGCGAGCACGATCCCGGCGACGCGCTCTACGGCATCCGCCGGGGCGAGGTGCGGATCGAGACCGGCACCGCGTCGGGCAAGCGGATCGTGCTCAACACCCTCGGCTCCGGCGACGTGTTCGGCGAGATCGCGCTCCTCGACGGGCGGCCCCGCACGGCGGACGCGGTCGCGGTGGAGCCGACCGACCTCTTCGTCCTGCGCCGGGCCGACCTCCTCGCCTATCTCGGCCGGGAGCCCGGCATCGCGATCAAGCTCATCGAACTCCTCTGCGCCCGGGTCCGATACATCGCGGGCCAGATGAACGAGATGACGGTGCTGCCGCTCTCGACCCGGCTCGCCCGACGCCTGACGGTGCTGGCGGCGGATTTCGGCAGCGAGATCCAGATCTCGCAGGAGCAGCTCGGCGCCTATGTGGGCAGCACCCGCGAGAGCGTGAACCGCCAACTCCAGGCGTGGCGCCGGGCCGGTCATCTCGACCTCCGGCGCGGCCGCATCATGCTGCGCGACAAGGCTGCGCTCTCGCGCGAGGCCGCCCTCCTCGACGAGGACGAGGAGGGCTGGTGAGGGGCGGGGCCGCCCGCGCTCACGGCAGGGCGCGCACCACGCGGAAGCCGTTCGCGTAGTAGCGGACGTCCGCGTCGTAGCGGAACCGGGCGCTCGGCTTCACGTAGGACGCGGAACTGTCGAAGGAGCCGCCGCGCAGGACGCGCTGGCCGCAGCCGCCGCGCAGCCACGCGCTCCCGTCGGCAGGGGCGTTCCGGTAATCGTCGTTCCAGCAATCCTCGACCCATTCGGCCGCGTTTCCGGCCATGTCGAACAGGCCGAACCCGTTCGGCGCGAAGCGGGCCGCGTCGAGGAGCTGCTCGTCCTGGCCGGGGCGGCACTCGCGGCAATTCGCCTTGCCGGCGCCGACCTGCGCCCCCCAGGCATAGGCGGTGCGGGCGCCGCCGCGGGCGGCGTATTCCCATTCCGCTTCGCTCGGCAGGCGGTAGCCCTGGCGCGTCCGGCCCGAGAGCCAGCCGACATAGTCCTTGGCGTCGTACCAGCTCACGTTCGTGATCGGCCGGGCGCCGGAGCCCCCCGGGGGCGGCCGGTACTTGCAGGCGCCGCCCTCGACGCACTGGTTCCACTGGTCGACCGTGATCTCGGTCGCCGACATCGCGAAGGGCTTGGTGATCGTGACCTTGTGGACCGGTCGGTCGAAGGGGGTGGAGGCGGAGCCCATCTCGAAGCTGCCCGCCGGCACCACGACCATCTCGGGGCAGTCGCCGCAATCCCGCAGGGTCTCGCCCCGCTGCGGGGCTGCCTTCGCGGGCCCGGCGGGCGGCGAGATCGCCGCCGTCGCCTGGACTGGGGCTGGCGCGGGGGCGGCGGCGGGAGGCGGCGGGGGCACGGGTGCGGCCGCCGCCGGAGGCGGGAGGGCCGGAGCGGGCTGGGGGGCGGGGGCGGGTGGGGGCGCGGCGGCCGGAGGGGCGTTCAGGGCCGTCGTCCGGGCGCGCGGGACCCGCACGGGCGCGAGATCCGGCTGGGATGCGGCCCCCGCGCTCGGCTTGGCGACATGGAATTCCTCGATCAGGGACGAGGACACCCAGGGCACCTGTTCGGTGTTCGAGGCCCGCGACACGCCCATTCGCGTGTGTGCGAAGGCCTCCTCGGCGCTGAGGTTCGGGGTGCGCAGTTCCTTCACGAGCTCGCCCATGAACAGGCTCGGCTCGGCGGTCGGCTCGCGCACCAGCTTGCCGGGCGGGGCGGCGAGCAGGACGAGGGTGCCCTCCGGCGTATCGACGGGGGCGAGCCCCGCCCAGGAGGCGCGGAAACGGCGCTCGTAGGGGTTTTCCCGGGCCGCGTCGACGACGGCGATCTTCACCCGGGCCCCGCGCCGGTTCATCTCGGCCAGCACGCCGTCGAGGCTGATCCCGTCCTTGCGCACCTCCGTCTCGGACCAGACCTGCGCGTTGACGGGCAACAGGAAGGTCTGCCGGTTCACCTGAATGCCGTAGCCGCCGAAATAGAGGAAGGCGGCGGAGCCGGCGTTGATCTTGCCGTAGAAGCCGTCGAGGACGGCCTGCATGTCCTCGCGGGTGACGTTCTCCCGCAAGTCCACGTCGAATTCGTGCCGCCGCAATTCGTCGGCCAGCAGACGCGCGTCCCGGCCGATCGCGGCGAGCGGCGCCTTCGCGTCGGGGTAGCGCGCATTCGCGATGAGGAGCGCGAAACGGCGCCCGGCCCCGATCGTCGCCTGCGCGCAGGCCGGCAGCGGGACGAGCGGGAGGACGATGGCGGCCAGGCACGCGAGAAGCAGCACGCCGCGTCCCGCCCGGCCAGCGCCACGCAATCGCCGGATCTGACCGGAAGGGCTGCCGCGCATCATCAGATCCTGCCGGACGCGTCTGTCGCGGAAAAGTAAATCGCGCATCGGCGTCAATCCAAAATCATGAGCTTGACCGATCTCGACTACTGTCCGGTATAGCACGCGAGCGCCAAAGCAAACCGTAGCCGTTGCAAATCATTGTGGCATGTATTCTCTTGGTCATTGACCGCACGCTGCATCTTTCGGGCTAGCGAATCACCTTTTTAGAGGCGCTCTAGCTCGTTTTTGCGGGTCGGCGGCGGGCAGGAGATCGTGCGCCTATTCGGCTGCGGTGACGCGATGCCTGACGGGAGGGCGACGATGGGCGGCGCAACGGCCTCGACCCACCGGGTTCGAGCGTACCAAACCTGGATCTGCCGGCTCGGCGCGCTCGTCGCGCTGACGCAGGCGGTGGCCGCGCAGCCGGCCCAGGGCGACAGGAAGGGGGGGCCGACGCCCTCCGCGCCCGGTGCGGCCGTGTACTTCATCGACATCAAGGACGGCAGCATCCTGCCCCGCAAGCCGATGATCCGGTTCGGGCTGCGCAACATGGGCGTCGCCCCGGCAGGGTCGGAGCGCATGAACGCAGGCCACCACCACATCCTCGTCGACGTGCCTACACCGCCCCTCGACAGGCCCATCCCGAACGACTTCAACCACCTGCATTTCGGCGCCGGCCAGACCGAGGCGGAGATCGAGCTGACGCCGGGCGATCACACGCTGCAGCTCCTGCTCGCCGACAAGGACCATATCCCCCACAATCCGCCGGTCCTGTCGGAGGTGGTGAAGGTGCGGGTCGTCGAGGCGCCGGCTGCGGGCACCCAGGCCGCGGCGCCAGCCGCGCGCCACGCCTCTCCGCCCGGCGCCCGGGTCTATTTCGTGCAGCCGCGCAACGGCGCCGTGGTCCCCCGCAAGGTGACGGTCCGCTTCGGCCTCGTGGGGATGGGCGTCGCCCCGGCCGGGTTCGACAAGGCGAATACCGGCCATCACCACCTGCTGATCGACGCGCCCCTGCGCTCCCCCGACGAGCGCATCCCGAACGATTTCAATCACCTGCATTTCGGTCTCGGGCAGACGGAGGCACAGGTGACGCTTCCGCTCGGCACCCACACCCTGCAGCTGGTGCTGGCCGATGCCGACCACGTCCCGCACGTGCCTCCGGTGATGTCCGAGACGATCAAGGTCCTCGTCACCCGCAACGGGCGCCGGCCGCGGGTGGCGCGCCATCGCGACCGTTGAGCGCCGGTCAGAACGCGTCGTACGGGTCGGAGGGCGGGAGGTTCGACCGCACCGTCATCTCGCGGATGTCGATGCCGGAGGTCGCCCTGACCGGCACCCGCGCCGGCGCCGCGAGCATGCTCGCGCGGACGATGACCATCGTCGCCAGCAGGGCGACGGCGATGACGAGACACTTCATCATGGCGGAATCCTGAGGTTCGTGATCTTCGAGGCTGCTGCCGCGAAGAGAAATCCGCTCTCGGATCTCGCCGAACCTGTAGGATTCCTGCCGATCGCGAACCGTGATCGAGATCACGCTCGCATCATCGTCATGGATACATGGGACACGTCGCAGCCCTCAGCCTGACCCGTTGAGATCAAGTGCGCGGGAGGACGTATTGCCGGCCGAGCCGCGCGGTCTCGCCCGCATCGGGCGAGACGATCTGGGAGGGGCGGGGGCCGCGCCCGTGCACGACGATCGCGTCCGTGACGAGGAGGAGGGCCATCAGGCTGAGGATGCGACGCGACATGGGACGCGCTCCGATTGGAGCGAGCTTCCCCCAACGCGCGCCGCGGAACCGTGACGGAACTCACACCCGGCCCGGGCGTCAGCTGCGCCCCGCCTGCGAGAGAAGAAGGTTCATGACGAGCGCCGTCCATCCGGTCTGGTGCGAGGCGCCGAGGCCGCGCCCGGTCTCGCCGTCGAAGAATTCGTGGAACAGGAGCGGGTCGTCGCCCCCGGCGCCTGCGTCGATGGGCGGGCGCCCGCCCCGATACGGGCGCCCGCCCGCCGCGTCCCGGGTGAAGAGCGCGATCAACCGATCCTCCAGCGCGTCGGCGATCGCGTTCAAGGTCAGCAGGGTGCCGGAGCCGGTCGGGTACTCGATCACGAACTCGTCGCCGTAATAGGCGTGGAAGCGGCGCAGGGCCTCGATGATGAGGTAGTTCATCGGCATCCAGACCGGCCCGCGCCAATTCGAGTTGCCGCCGAACATGTTGGAGGTCGAATCGGCAGGGTCGTAGGCCACGGTGAAGGAGGCGCCGAGCTCGTTGAGGGCGAAGGGATGCTCCTGATGCGCCTTCGAGAGGGAGCGCACGCCGAAGGGCGACAGAAACTCGCTCTCGTCGAGCACGCGGCGCAGGAGCGCCTTCATCCGGTGCCCGCGCAGCAGCGACAGGAGCTTGCGGTCGCCGACGCCGCCCTCGTTCCAGCGGGAGACGAGGCGGGCGAGGTGCGGGCGGTTCTCCAGCACCCAGCGCAGGCGCCGCGCGAAATCGGGCAGGCGGGCCATCACGCCCGGATCGATCACCTCGACGGCGAAGAGGGGCACGAGGCCGACCATCGAGCGGACGCGCAGCGGAATCATCCGGCCGTCCGCCATGTCGACCTCGTCGTAGTAGAACTCGTCCTCCTCGTCCCACAGGCCGAAGCCCTCGCCGCCCATGTCGGTCATCGCCTCGGCGATGAGGAGGAAATGCTCGAAGAACTTCGAGGCGGTGCTCTCGTAGACGTCGTTGTGGAGGGCGAGCTCCAGCGCGATGCGCATCATGTTGAGGGCGTACATCGCCATCCAGGCGGTGCCGTCCGCCTGATGGACGATGCCGAAGCCGGGCGGGGGCCGCGAGCGGTCGAACACGCCGACATTGTCGAGGCCGAGGAAGCCGCCCTGGAAGACGTTCCGGCCGGTCGCGTCCTTGCGGTTCACCCACCACGTGAAGTTGATCAGGAGCTTGTGGAACACGCCCTCAAGGAAGGCGAGGTCGCCCCGCCCGCCGCGGCGTGCCCGGTCGATCTCGAAGACCCGGAAGGTCGCCCAGGCATGGACCGGCGGGTTCGTGTCACCGAATTCCCACTCGTAGGCGGGAAGCTGCCCGTTCGGGTGCATGTACCATTCGCGGGTCAGGAGCAGCAGCTGGGCCTTGGCGAAATCCGGGTCGAGCACCGCGAGCGGCAGGCAGTGGAAGGCGAGGTCCCAGGCCGCGAACCAGGGATATTCCCATTTGTCCGGCATCGAGAGGACGTCGGCAGCCGCGAAATGGCCCCAGACCGCGTTGCGGCCGCCCTCGCGCTCCCGGGGAGGGGCGGGCATGCGGGGATCGCCCTTGAGCCAGAGGCGAACATCGTAGCGGTAGAGCTGCTTCGACCAGATCAACCCTGCGGCGGCCTGCCGGAAGATGCGGCGGCGGTCCTCATCGGCGAGCCCGTCCTGCAGAAGGTCGTAGAAGGCGTCGGCCTCCGCGATCCGGCGTCGGAGCAGGGCATCGTCCATATCGACCGGTTGCGGCCGCCGCCCGCAGGCGAGGCGTAGCCGCACCGTTGCCGTCTCGCCGGGGCGGAGGCGGACGGCGTAGTGCAAGCCGAGCTTGGTGCCGGAATCCTCCGCGACGGCGTCCCGCGCACCCTCGACGAGATGCGCGTTGATCCCGTCCTTGAAGGGGCCCGCAGCGTCGGGATCGCCCCCGTGCAGGCGCCGGTTCGTCTCGTTCTCGCAGAACAGCAGGGTTGGGTCACCGGCGAAGGTCAGGCGATAGGAGCCGAGCCGCGGATGCTCGCAGGCGACATGGTCGTGCTCGCGCCGCAGAACCGGGCGGGACGCATCCTCACCATCGCGCCAGGACCACGTGTTGCGAAACCAGATCTGGGGCACGAGGTGGAGGTCGGCCGCCTCCGGGCCCCGGTTCAGGGCCGTGACCACCATATGGATGTCGTCGACATCCTCCTTGGCGTACTCGACGACGACGTCGAAGAATCGGCTCTCCGCGAAGGCGCCGGTGTCCTCGATCTCGTATTCCGGCTCGCGGCGGCCCCGCCGCCAGCTCTCCTCCACGATCTCCGCATAGGGAAAGGGGGTTTGCGGGTAGCGATAGAGGACCTTGAGGTAGGCGTGGCTCGGGACCGCGTCGAGGTAGTGATAGATCTCCTTGACGTCCTCGCCGTGGTTGCCCTCCTCGTTCGTGAGCCCGAACAGGCGCTCCTTCAGGATGCGGTCCTGCCCGTTCCAGAGGGCGAGCGACAGGCACATCAGGCCGTGGTCGTCGCTCAGACCTGCGATTCCGTCCTCGCCCCAGCGATAGGCGCGGGAGCGCGCCGCCTCGTGGGAGACGGAGCGCCACGCATTGCCGTCGCCGCTGTAATCCTCGCGGACAGTGCCCCATTGCCGCTCGCTGAGATACGGCCCCCAGAGCCACCACGGCCGCTCGCCCCGCCCCTGCTCGGCGATGCGCCGCCGCTCGGCCCAACGATCCACCTCGTCCACGATGATCCCTTCAGCCGTTGCCGGGCCTCAGGGCAATGCATCTTCAGCGCCAAGCCGGTCCGGCGGCGGTCAGCGGGATAGTCGAGCCGCCCCGGTCCGGTCGGGCGTTCAGGCAGCCTGCCCGAGAAGGAACGCCGCATCGACCTCGTCGGTATGGACCTCGAAGGTCGCAAGCGGCGCGGGGCCGAAGCTCGTGGTGATGGCGCAATCCGTGGCGTCCCGTCCGTAGGCCATCACGATGCGCCCGATGCGCGGCGTGTTGTGGCGGGCATCGAACGTGTACCAGCGCGGGCCCTGCGGACCGTTCAGATAGACCTCGAACCACGCGGAGAAATCCATCGGGTCCGGCACGGGCGGAATGCCGATGTCTCCGAGATAGCCCGTCGCGTAGCGCGCCGGGATGTTCATGCAGCGGCAGAGCGTGATCGCGAGATGCGCAAAGTCGCGGCAGACGCCGACCTGTTGGCTGTGGCCATCATGGGCCGAGCGGGTCGAGTCGGCCTGCTGATAGTCGAACCGGATGCGCTCGTGCGCGTAATCGACGATGGCCTGGACCCGGCCCCAGCCCTCGGGCGCGTTCCCGAAGAGTTGCCAAGCCGTGTTCGACAGCTTGTCCGTATCACAGTAGCGGGAGCCGAGCAGGTACACCAGCACGTCGTCCGGCAGGTCCTGCACCGGGATCTGCCTCGCATCGGCGGCGACGATATCGGGCTCGCCGCAATCGTCGATTAGAAAATCGGCCGACATCGTGATGCGCCCGGCGGGGGCGAGAATGCGCGTGCGCACGTTGCCGAACTCATCGAGGTGCTGGCGCGCTTCGACCGGCGGGTCGAACGTGATCCGCTCCGGCGTCACGAGGTCCCGGCGACGCTCGGGCCGCACGTTGAGAAGGAGCAGCTTCGGCGTCGGGCCGAATGTGTCAAAGGCGATGGTGTAGCCGGTGCGGATGCGCATGATCGTTGCTTCATCAATTCATGTTAAGCCCTTAAACATCCGGACGCGCGAACGTTCCCGCCGTAACTGCCCAGATATTGGTTGAACCTGCACGAATTGCGGGCAATCGATTCGACCCGCCCTGCTCCACGCTCGCCCGGACCGGCCGATAACCGGTGCCCGAAAGCTTCTGACCGCGTTTCCCGAAGAGGGCCGAGGGCAGTCGATCCGTGTTTGACAGCCAATTTGGTATTTGGTATGCCAGCCCTGCCGTAACGAACGAGAAGAACCCGGTTCAGCGTGGCTGATACGGGCAGGATTGATCCGGGACTGGGGCGGATTTCCGGCAAGGCCGGCCGCCATCGGGCCCGACGGGCCGAACGCCACGTGCGGGCGCGCTCGGCGAGATGGCGGCAACGGCCCCGAAGGGCAGCCGCGAACCGAAACTGAAACAAAGCCTAGGGAAGTCGGAGGAAGCGGTCATGGACAGGAACACCACGGACCAGTCGTTCACCGAGTCGGAGTTCAACGCCGAGAGCGTGACCAATGCTGAGGATACCGGGCCGGAGCAAACCGACGGCTTTCACCTCGTCATCGACGCGCTGAAGCTCAACGGTATCGATACGATCTACGGCGTCCCCGGCATCCCGATCACCGATCTCGGCCGCATGGCCCAGGCCGAGGGCATGCGCGTGATCTCGTTCCGTCACGAGCAGAACGCGGGCAATGCGGCCGCGATCGCGGGCTTTCTCACCAAGAAGCCCGGCATCTGCCTCACCGTGTCGGCGCCGGGCTTCCTCAACGGCTTGACCGCGCTCGCCAACGCCACCACGAACTGCTTCCCGATGATCCTCATCTCGGGCTCCTCCGAGCGTGAGATCGTCGACCTTCAGCAGGGCGACTACGAGGAGATGGACCAGCTCGCCATCGCCAAGCCCCTCTGCAAGGCGGCGTTCCGTGTGCTCCACGCCGCCGACATCGGCATCGGCGTGGCACGCGCCATCCGCGCGGCCTGCTCGGGCCGTCCGGGCGGCGTCTACCTCGATCTCCCGGCCAAGCTCTTCTCGCAGGTGATCGACGCCGAGACCGGCGCCAAGTCCCTCGTCAAGGTGATCGATCCGGCCCCGGCCCAGCTTCCCGCTCCCGCCGCCGTCAAGCGCGCCCTCGACGTGCTCAAGGGCGCCAAGCGCCCCCTCATCGTGCTCGGCAAGGGCGCGGCCTACGCGCAGGCCGACGAGGAGGTCCGCGCCCTCGTCGAGCGGAGCGGCATCCCCTACGTGCCGATGAGCATGGCCAAGGGTCTCCTGCCCGACACGCACGAGCAGTCGGCCGGCGCCGCCCGCTCGATGGTGCTCAAGGATGCCGACGTCGTCGTTCTGGTCGGCGCCCGCCTCAACTGGCTTCTGTCGCACGGCAAGGGCAAGACCTGGGGCGAGCCGGGCTCGAAGAAGTTCATCCAGATCGACATCGAGCCGAAGGAGATGGACTCGAACGTCGAGATCGTCGCCCCGCTCGTCGGCGACATCGGCTCCTGCGTCTCGGCGCTGCTCGAGGGCATGGGTGACGACTGGAAGGCTCCGCCCGCCGAGTGGACGGACGGCATCAAGGCTCGCAAGGACGCGAACCTGTCCAAGATGTCGGCCAAGCTCCTCAAGAACTCGACGCCGATGGATTTCCACGGCGCGCTCGGAGCGCTGCGCACGATCATCAAGGAGCGGCCGGACGCGATCCTCGTCAACGAGGGCGCCAACACCCTCGATCTCGCCCGCAGCGTCATCGACATGTACCAGCCGCGCAAGCGCCTGGACGTCGGCACCTGGGGCGTGATGGGCATCGGCATGGGCTTCGCCATCGCCGCCGCCGTCGAGACCGGTAAGCCGGTTCTCGCGGTCGAGGGTGACAGCGCCTTCGGCTTCTCGGGCATGGAGGTCGAGACGATCTGCCGGTACAACCTTCCGGTCTGCATCGTGATCTTCAACAACAACGGCATCTATCGCGGCACCGACACCGACCCGACCGGCCGCGATCCCGGCACGACGGTGTTCGTGAAGGATTCCCGCTACGACAAGATGATGGAAGCCTTCGGCGGCATCGGCGTCAACGCGACGACGCCGGACGAGCTCGCCCGCGCCGTCAACGAGGCGATGGATTCGGGGAAGCCGACCCTCATCAACGCCGTGATCGACCCGAATGCCGGGACCGAGAGCGGCAACATCGGCAGCCTCAACCCGCAGAGCACGGTGAAGAAGAAGAAGTAAGCTCTTCACCGATCCGACATCGCCGGCGATCCGGCAGGATGCAAGGGCTGCGGCAGGCTCGGACGAGCCCGCCGCAGCCCTTTTCCGCTTCGGAGCCGGTTCGGAGCCGGAGCCCCTGGCCGGGGGCTCTTGCCGGATCGCCCCGTCAAAGCTTCCTCGAGCCGGCGCTCGCGAGACCGGAGCCGGCCTTCCAGGACCGCCCGCATGATCGATCCCCACCTCGCCGGCCGCCTCGGCTTCCACCACCGCCTGCCGGTCAAGCCGCCCCTCGGTCCCGGACGCCACACGCTCGGTCTGTTCGACGAGCGCGACGCGGTGCTCGTGGTCCCGCCGACGATCGAGCCGCGCAGGCCGACGCCCCTCGTCGTTCTGTTCCACGGCGGCGGCGGCAGCGCGGAGAAGATCCTTCCGATGCTGGAGCGGCATGCCGAGGCGCGCGGTTTCCTGCTGCTCGCCCCGCAATCGCAGTACCCGACCTGGGATATCGTGATCGCCGGCAACGGCCCCGACCGCCTGCGCCTCGACGCGGCGCTGACTGAAGTCTCCTCCCGTTTCCTGCTCGATCCCGGCCGCCTCGCCTTCGCGGGCCACTCGGACGGCGGCAGCTACGCCCTCTCCGTCGGCCTGACGAACGGGGATGTGGTGACCCACGTCATCGTCTCCTCGGCGGGCTTCATGTCGGTGCAGGTGCAGACGGGCGCGCCGAAGGTCTTCATCTCGCACGGCGTCAAGGACGAGCAGATCCCGATCGATCGCAGCGCGCGGATGCACGTCGCCCGCCTGCGGGAGGCCGGCTACGACGTGACCGCGGTCGAATATGACGGCCCCCACGCCTACCGGCCGGCGGTCGCCGCGATGGCGATCGACTTCTTCCTCGTCGACAACGAGGCGGGATAAAGGACCGCGCCGCCGGGGACGGATTGCCGCGAGGCGAGCCTGCCCCGCGCACCCCCCCCTCAGGCGGGGAGCGCCATCCTCGCCGGGACGGCGTGATCCTGCGTCCCGGCCGCATCGCCGAAGGCGGCAGTCGCGTCCGTCCGGGAGCGAATGTCGACATGACGCTCGTCCGGCCCGATCACCGGACGGTGAAGCAGCCCGAGTTCCGATATCCGCATCACCACGTCGGCAATCGGGGCTTCAAGCCGCCCGATCAGCACGCGCGTGGTCGTAAGGCAGTGCAGCGCCATCATGGCCGCGATGGCGAGCGAGATCGCGACCGCGTCGGGCGAGAAACGGGTCTGGGATTGCCGCCGCCACTGGGATGCCTGCGAGGCTCGCGACGAGGTCGCCGTCTGAGGATCGACCGCGGCTGCGCGAGCGGGCTGGCCGGGACCGCGCGAAGAGGAGCGCAGCCGAGGTGCCCATCGGAGCCATCAGGGCGGGGAAGGGCTGATCCGTCCGGCAGGGCGGCGTGGCTGACGAACCCTTTTGCCAGGACGCAGGCGAAGGCTCCAGGGGCCGAGCGCAGGCGCTCGCGCGGGCTGATCGGCGCCAACCGGGTTGAAGCGGCGCAGCCGCATCTTCCGTCGCGCCTCGGATACCGGATCTCGGGCACAGGCCGCGGCCTGGGGGCGGCCCGCGGCGCGGGCGGGATGCCGGCCGATCCCTGATACGAGAAGGGGCGGCGTGCCACCGGTACGCCGCCCCAGGATGTTCAAGCGTCTGGGCTTGAGGAGATCAGACGGCGCGAGCCTCGTGGAGGGCGGCGATCTGCTCGGCCGAGTAGCCGAGGTCCTTCAGCACCTCGTCCGTGTGCTCGCCGAGCAGCGGCGAGGGCTTCACCTCGACCGCCATGTCGGAGAACTTGATCGGGCTTCCGACGGTCAGGTACGAGCCGAGCTTCGGGTGCGGGACCTCCACCACCGTGCCGCTGGCGCGCAGCGACGGGTCGTTGGCGATCTCCTTCATCGACAGCACCGGCGAGCAGGGGATGTCGAACTTGCGCAGGATGTCGACGGCCTCGAACTTCGTCTTGTCGGCGAGCCAGTCCTCGATCAGGGCGAAGATCTCGAAGATCTTGTCCTGACGGGCGCGGGCCGTGTTGTAGGCCGGATCGTCGATCCACTCCTCCTTGCCGAGCGCCTTGCAGATCGGGGCCCAGGCATGGCCCTGGATCGTGAAGTAGATGTAGGCGTTCGGGTCGGTCTGCCAGCCCTTGCACTTCAGCACCCAGCCCGGCTGGCCGCCGCCGCCCGCGTTGCCGCCGCGCGGCACCACGTCCGAGAACTGGCCGTGCGGGTATTGCGGGTACTCCTCGAGGTAACCGAGCGCGTCGAGGCGCTGCTGGTCGCGCAGCTTGACGCGGCAGAGGTTGAGCACCGAATCCTGCATCGAGACGGCGACCTTCTGGCCCTTGCCGGACTTGTTCTTCTGGTGCAGCGCCGTGAGGATGCCGATGGCCAGATGCATGCCGGTGTTCGAGTCGCCGAGCGCCGCGGCCGACACGGTGGGGGGGCCGTCCCAGAAGCCAGTGGTGGAGGCCGCACCGCCCGCGCACTGCGCCACGTTCTCGTAGACCTTCAGGTCCTCGTAGTGGTGACCGTCCGAGAAGCCCTTCACCGAGGCGAGGATCATGCCCGGGTTGAGTTCCTGGATCTTGGCCCAGGAGAAGCCCATGCGGTCGAGGGCGCCGGGGCCGAAATTCTCGACCATGACGTCGGACTCTTTGATGAGCTTCGTCAGGACTTCCTTGCCCTGCGGAGTCTTGGTGTCGAGCGTGAGCGAGCGCTTGTTCGAGTTCAGCATGGTGAAGTAGAGCGCGTCCGCATCCTCGACGTGGCGGAGCTGGGTCCGGGTCACGTCGCCGGCGCCCGGACGCTCGACCTTGATCACGTCCGCACCGAACCAGGCGAGCAGCTGCGTGCAGGCGGGACCCGCCTGGACGTGCGTGAAGTCGATGATCTTGATTCCCTCGAGCGGCTTGCTCATCTCGGCATTCTCCCTTTCGACGGTTCGCGCTTAAACTTCGTCCAAGCCCAGTCCGCACCGGACCGGGAAACACTTGCCGAGCTATCCAGTTATCCCTCTGGATTGGCTCGCAAATTTCTCAAGACACCCGAGCCTCGAGGTCGGCGAGGCGACGGCGCATCTCGCGCTCGTCGTTCCACCGGCTCGTCTCGTCGCGGATAATCGCCGCGATGCCGATGACCGCGTCGTCCGCGCCGCGGAGAAGGGCCACCGTGAAGGCGATCGACAGCGGTCGCCCATCCTTGTGCAGTGCCGGGACCCGCAGCACCTGCGTGCCGTAGCGGGTCACGCCGGTCTCCATGGTCTTGTGGTACCCGTCCCAGTGGCGCTGGCGCTGGCGCTCCGGCGTGATCAGGTCGAGCGACCGGCCGAGGGCCTCCTCCTGCGTGAACCCGAAGATCCGCTCGGCGGCCGGATTCCAGACGGTGATCGCACCCTCGACATCCGATACGACGATCGCATCGCCCGCCGCGGTAATGATCTGCGCCAAGTCGAAGGTCTGCGACATGAATGTCCCGACGAATGCGCCGCGTTACTTGCTGCGGGTACGACGTGGTTGCTGACTGCTTGCGCCCTGTCGGGCTCTTGTTACGTGATTGGCATTTGGTATGCCACATATCAGCTGATGTCAAGGGACGATGCGAATGAGGCCCGTCCCGACGCCGAGGGGCGGGAATTTTCCGCGGGACGGGAGCGGGGCAGGGTCGGCGAGCGTTCTCCGGGCGGCCTGTCTCCGCCGAGCGGAGCGTGCGGGAAGAGCGAGGCAGGATGGCGAGCGGTCCAAGCATCACGATCACGCAGGTGGAAGGATACAAATTCACGGTCGATTTCGGCGCGCTGATCCCACACCTCCTCGTCGACGAGTCGGTGCCGATCAGCGCGGGGGAGGGGCCGTTTCCCGAGCAGCTGCTGATCGCGAGCGTAACGAACTGCCTCTGCGCCAGCATGGTCTTCGCGCTCGGCAAGTATCGCCAGGACGCGAGCGGCATCCGGGCCGAGGCGACCTGCAGCGTCGAGCGGAACCCGGAAGGGCGTCTGCGGATCTATGGAATCGACGTCGCGATCGCGCTCGGCCACCGGGCTGCCGACCTGCCGCGGATCGACCGGGTGCTCGCCCAGTTCGAGCGGTTCTGCACGGTCTCGGAGAGCGTGAAGGCCGGCATTCCGGTGAGCGTCGCCGTCCGGGACGCCGCGGGCGAGCGCTTGCGCTGAGGCTCGGCCGTCGCGAGCGCCCGGAACCCGGGCCGAGTGAGATCAGAGCGGAGAGGAACCCCATGTCCAGTCCCGATCATGAGCCGGCTCGCGAGCCTCAGGACCTCGCCGGGCTCTTCAACGCCCGCGCCAATGCCGGCGACGTCGAGGGTCTTGTGGCGCTCTACGAGCCCGACGCGGTTCTGGCTGCCGGCGACGTCGTCGCCCGGGGGCACGCCGAGATCCGCGCCTTCTACACCGATCTCCTGTCGCGGCGTTCGGACTTCCCGGCGGCCGAGGTTCTGCCCCCGATCCGCAACGGCGCGCTTGCGATGACCTTCGCGCGCCTGCCGAACGGCACGATCTCCGCGGAGGTCGCCCGCGAGCAGTCGGACGGAGGCTGGCGCTGGGTGATCGACCAGCTCAAGATCAAGCCGAAAGGGTGAGCCCCCCGCGGCGGCCCAAGCACGGGCACGCCTCCGGGGCTGGTGGAACGAGAAGGCCAAGCTCGGACTTTCTGATCGCACGACCATCGGAAACCGCTCCCTTGACCTCTCTCGTCCGCATCCTCCTCGTCCTGGCCACCATCGCGCTCGCGCCTGCCGCGTCGGCCCAGGGCGCGCCGCCCGCCCCCCTCGAGGTCGAGGAGCCTGTACCCGGGCCGCCACCGTCCCTGCCCGACTTGACCGAGCCGAACTCACGCTCCGCCGAGAGCCTGGACGAGCCCGGCCTGCGCTCGACCATCCCGAAATCCCTGAGGAGCTCAGGCACGCAGGCCGGCGGCCCCGCCAACGACCTCAACCCGAGCGGACAGCGCGAGGGGCCGGCGAGCCCGCGCGGCAATCTCGCCAACGTCCTGACCGGGGCCGAACTCTTTCACGGCAATTATTGCGGAGCCGGGCAAAGGGGTGAGGGCCTCCCGCCGATCGACGATCTCGATTCGGCCTGTCAGCGCCACGACGCGTGCTTCGATGCCGCCGCCCATCGCTCCTGCGCCTGCAACGCGGTCCTCAAGCGCGAGGCGGCCGCCGTGTCCGAGAGGCCGGGCATCGCCCTGGAAGTGCGCCGCCGCGCGCTGAGCGTGGTCCAGGCCGCAGAGGTCATGGCCTGCGAAACGCCCTGATCCAGGCAGCGATCCGACCCGGCCGGGGACGTCGGAACCCTCTTCCTCGCAGCGCCGTTCCGGAGCCATTCACGCGGCCATTTGCAGGATGCCGGGCGTCGACAGGTCCCACCCTCTCCCGGGTGAGCCGAAGGAGGAAGCCTATGATCATCTCACTCAGAACCACGCTCGTGGCAGCCGGCCTGCTCGTCGCGGGCCTCGGCGCCGCCGGGGCCGCGCCGGGGCTGCCGCAGGCCGGGCACGGGCTCTCGCAGGGCGATGCGATTCCGGTCGCGATGTGCGGCTATTCGTGCCGCCGCGGCGGCCGTTACATCCCCGGGCCGCCGAGTGTCTGCTACGAGGAGGGCCTCAATTATTGCGGATCCTCCCGCGACGTCGGCCCCCGGCGCTTCTACGACGGCGGCGACCGCGGCTACGTGCGCCGCTACGAGCGATACGAGCGCTACTGACCGCTCGCCGGGGCGGGGCGGAACCGCCGCCCCGCCCCGGCCGCTTCGCCGTGCGGAGGAGGAATCGATGCCGCAGCGTGTCGAGCCGACCTACCCGCCCCTCGACGTTCCCAAACCTGTCGCCGAGCGCGTCTGGATCGTCGACAGCGGTCCCCTGCACGTCCTCGGCATGCCGCTGCCGGTCCGGATGACGGTGGTGCGCCTCGCCGACGGCAGCCTTTGGTTGCATTCCCCGACTCGCTACGACCCCGACTTGCACGACGCCCTGAGCCGGCTCGGCCCCATCCGTCATCTCGTCGCGCCGAACAGCGCCCACTGGACCTTCGTCGCGGCCTGGCAGACGCAATGTCCCGAGGCAACGGTCTGGGCAGCGCCGGGGCTGCGCGACCGCGGTCAGGTCCGCCGATCCGGGCTTCGCGTCGATAAGGACCTGCCCGAGGCCGCCCCGGCCGCATGGAGCGCCGACCTCGACCAAGTGGTCGTGCCGGGCCGCGCCGGATTTCGAGAAGTCGCCTTCCATCATGCGGCTTCGCGGACGCTGGTGCTGACGGACCTCGTCCTGAACCTGGAGCCCGAACGGCTGCCGGGCCCGATCCGCCCCCTGGCGCGCCTCGTGGGCGTGTGCGCACCCCACGGCCGGGCGCCCATCTATCTGCGTGCCGTCGTGAGGCTGAAGGGCGCCCCCGCGGCGGAGGCGGCCCGCCGCCTCGTCGCCTTCGCACCCGAACGGGTGGTCTTCAGCCACGGACGTTGGTTCGAACGCGATGGAACGGCCCGCCTCGCGCGCTCCCTGGATTGGTTGCTGCCGGGTTGAGCGCCTTTCTCCCCGTCGCCGCGACCCCAAAACATGCCTTGACGCCCCCGCACAGCCTCACCTATCAGATATAGCATCAGCTATAAAGATGAGGTCAGACAATGCGGGCAGCGCCGTTCCGGCCGGGGGGAACCGCCTCTCTCGCCGTCGTGCTGGCCGTTGCCCTCTCGGGTGGCATCGCGCGGGGCCAGTCCGCTCCGAGCGCCGCCGAGAATCTCAGTCCCGGCGACATCGACAGCGAGCACCTGTTCGGCTTCGCGGAGGGCAGCGACCTCGGCGTTCCCGGGGAAACGGAGTTGGAATGGGAGACCACGGGCCGCTTCGGGCGCCGGAGCGGAGGCTTCCGGGCCGTGGATTCGAGCCTCGCTCTCAAGATGCCGATCACGCCCGACTTCCGCCTCGCTCCCGGCCTGACCTTCAACGCCTACGACGTCGGAACGCCGGGCCGCACCAGCGGCGGCCTCAACGGCGGCTTCCTCGAAACGCGGCTGCGCCTCCTCGATCGGCGGACGGCCACCTTCGGCCTGACGCTGAGCGTCGTGCCGGGATACGGCAGCGTCGATTCCGCCTCGGGTCTTCCGGCCCGCAGCTTCGGGACCGACGTGGCCCTGCTCGCCGACCGGGAGATCGTGCCGGGCCGGCTCGTGGCCGCGCTCAATGCGAGCTTCGGGTTCGCCTCGACCCTGAGCGACGCCGCGCCGCCCGCTCGGGGCTCGGGCCTGGAGATCGCCGGCGCGCTCGCCTATCAGGTCAGGCCCGGGCTCTTCCTGGGGGGTGAGGCGCGCTACGCCCGGGCCTATCAGGGCCTCGTCCTGGGTCGGCTGGGCGGCCAGGCGGCCTATATCGGCCCGACCCTCTACGCCAGCCTCTCGCCGAAGGCCTGGGTTTCCGCAACCTGGAGCCTCCAGGTTGCGGGGCGGGAGCAGGGCGGCCCGAGAGACCTCGACCTCACGAACTTCGACCGGCACCAGATGCGGCTCCGGGTCGGCTACAACTTCTAGCGCGGCGGCTCGCAAGAGGCCCGGCCGCGGGCTCCCGCCGCTCGCATCATCCGCCTCCCGGGATCAGACGAGCAGATCGCGGTGCTCGGGCTGCGCGCGCAGCCAAGCCCCCGCATAGCCGCACAGCGCCGCGATCCTGCGTCCTTCCGCGCGAGCGGAGCGCGCGACGGCGTGCATGAGCCGGTCCGCCGCACCGGTGCCCCGCAGCGGGGGCGGCGCATAGACGTGGCGGATCACGAGGATGCCCTCCCGGCGCTGGTAATCGGCGTAGACGGTCTGCCCCTCGATATCGAGTTCGAACCGGCCCCGCTCGGCGTTGTCGTACATGGATTCCTCGCGTCGGATCGTCCCGCAGGATCTAGGAACGCGGGAGGTGCGCTGCGAGGCTCGCTCGTCAGGGCCGCGGCAGCATCCGGTCGCTGATGATGCGCCGCTGGATCTCGCTGGTGCCCTCGAAGATCGTGGTCAGCCGCGCGTCGCGCCAGTAGCGCTCGACGCGCCGCTCCGTGGTGTAGCCGTTGCCGCCGTGGAGCTGCATCGCCTGGTTCGTCACCCGCACCGCCATCTCGGTCGCGAGGAGCTTGACCATCGCCGACTCGCTCTCGGCGGGCTCGCCCTGGTCGAGGAGATGGGCGACCTGGCACCAGAAGGCACGGGCCTGCGCCACCTCCGCGGCCATATCGGCGAGCGCGAAGCGGAGCGCCTGGAAGTCGCCGATCGGGTGGCCGAACTGCTCGCGCTCCTGCAGGTAGGCCTGCGTGTCCTCCACGGCGGCGCGTGCGACGCCGACCGCACGGGCCGCGGTGTGGACGCGGGCGATGTTGAGGCCCCGCTGCACGGCCGCGAACCCGCCGGAATCGGCGTCCGCCCCCTCGTCCCCGTAGAGGCCGGTCAGCCGGTCGCTCTCGGGCACCCGCACGCCGTCGAGTTCGAGTTCGAAGGTGAGGAAACCGTGATAGCCGATCTTGTCGATGACGCGGCCTGTCACACCCTTCGGGAAGGTGCCGGGCTCCTTGACGACGAGGAACGGTTCGAGGCCTGCCGATCGCGGCTCGCCGGGCTCCGGGTCGCGGGTCCGCGCCAGCACCTCGATGAAGTCTGCCGCACGGGCGAAGCCGGCCCAGCGCTTCGTCCCGGTGAGCACCCATTCATCGCCCTCGCGGACGGCGCGGGTCTGCACGCCGGCAAGATCGGAGCCGGCGGTCGGCTCGGACAGCGAGATGCTGCCGATCCACGCGCCGCGAGCGGATTTCCGAAGCAGGTCGAGGCGCCGCGCGTCGTCGAGGGTCTGGGTGCCGAGGCCCTGGCCGCGGGCGAGGATGCTGCCCACCGACAGCCAGGCCCGGGCGAGTTCTTCCGAGACGAGGCAGTATTCGAAGACGCCGAGGCCGAGGCCGCCATGCTCGGCGGGTATCGTGATGCCGAACCAACCCCTCTCCGCCATCGCGTCGATGAGCGAGCGCGGCATCTCGGCCTTCTGCCGGTCGAGCTCGTCGGCCATGGGCAGGACCACGTCGCGGGCGAACGCGCGGGCTTCCTGTTGCAGGCGCAGCCGCGCCTCGGTCCGCCACGGCGAGAGGAGTTCCGGTGGGCGCGGCGCGTAACGATCGTCAGGCTTCGGCATGGGTGTCCCCCGGGTGCCTGCCGCTCCTCCGGCAGGGCGCCGGGTCTACTTAACGCGTTCGGGGAGAACGGCCACGCTGTCAGGGCAGAAGGGCGTTGAGAAGCGGCGCCGTGACGAGACCCATCGCGAAGACGACGATGCACATGCGGCGGAACTGGAGATCGGTGACCATCGATGCTTCTCCTGCGGCTGCCCCGTCAGCCCGGAGCTGCCGTCAAGCCTGCGGCGCCTCTCGTAGCGTCGTGCGATTGCGCGGATGTTTCGTGCCACGGCCACGTTTGTTTCGTCGTGACATGGCGCACACGGCGCAAGCCGTATCGGCCCGTCCGCCCGGTCCCGCCGCGCAGAAGAAAATAAGCCGCGACGCCGATGCAAAAGGAGAATGTGTCCAGCCGGAGAGCTCTTCGCCGCGTGCGGTATCGATGGTGTGGAATGTTGTCTTCGTTCTGTGACGAGCGTCCGCTGACGAACGAGGTGGAAATTAGCGAAAGCGAATTTACTGCGCTGTCGAAATATTAGACTCTGGTGAAGATCGGGAGGCAGTCATGACTCATGATCCTCGCTGCTGGTTCGGTATTCACGCGTGGCAGCCCGCCGAATGGCCGCCGGAACTCGTCGAACGTCTCAGGGCGCGTGGCTGGAGCACCCAGAC
Source organism: Methylobacterium sp. BE186 (assembly GCF_031457035.1). Classification (NCBI taxonomy): domain Bacteria; kingdom Pseudomonadati; phylum Pseudomonadota; class Alphaproteobacteria; order Hyphomicrobiales; family Methylobacteriaceae; genus Methylobacterium; species Methylobacterium sp. BE186. The sequence goes on along the minus strand of NZ_JAVDVV010000002.1, from coordinate 82,909 downwards.
ATCCTCGCGGTTCGAGCATTGCCCGCGCTGCGGCAGCAGCCGGACCATGCTGGCAGAACCCGTGATGTCGGGCAGCCGGCCCATGGCGCAGGCGGGATCCTGAGGCGCGCTCAGTTCCGCCCGTCCCGCGAGGTCGAGGGACGGGGCCAGGAGGTCAGCGCCAGGGCCAAGAGCCCACCCAAGCCGCAGCCTGCAGCCTTCACCGCGAAGTCCGCGACGCGGCCGTGGCGGCTCGGCTGCAGCATCTGCAGGATCTCGAGCAGGCCCGCCGCGGCGAGCGTGAAGACGAAGACCTGCCAGCGCCGACGCGGGTAACCGACCGCGAGAAGGAACCCGAGCAGCGCGAAGGCTCCGCACCGTTCGACGGAGACCGGTGCCCCCGAGATCGGGCGATATCCGATCGGCGCCACCGTCACGGCGACGAGGGCCGCGAGCAGGAGAACGCTCAAGACGCGCGCGACCGCGATCATCCTTGGCAATGCGACCGCTCCGGACCTGTGGAACGCGAGCGTCGAAGCCCTGAGGCCGCGCGCTCGGCGGGAGGGCGAAGTGTGAGCCGGCTCGCCGAGATGCGGTGTGCGAGGCCGCACAACGGCTTGGCCGTGCGCGCTTACAGGCGCCAACCGCTGTCAGGGGCCGGAGGCTTGTCAGCCGCGCCGATGCAGATACCCTGACGATCCTTCGAGTAAGACGGTGTCGTGATGACAGATAAAGACCGTGCGTTCCTTGCAGAAATCAAGACGAAAGCTTCACATCCCAGCCGCAACGACGTTCAGCGCTTACGAGAAATCTTGAGTCGCATGCGATGGGACCAGATTTTCGAGGTGAAGGCTTCGCGCGGCCCCGCCGCCCTGCGAGCCTCCTGAGCGGACGCGCAGTCGCGGGCCTCGCGCGACGAGCCTCCTTCGCCGGGTGAGCGCCCGATGCGCCGGTCGGTCGTCGGTGAACCGTCTGGAGCCGCATTCCGTTAGAAGGCGGTAAGCGTCTCCGTGCGCGGCCCGAGACCAGTCCCATGACTCCCGGTAGACATTTCACCGAATTCGCGTCGCACGTGGCGCGCGGCGCGGGAAAACCGATCACCTTCGCCTTGAGCATCCTGGTGATCTTCGCCTGGGCGGTGACGGGTCCCCTGTTTCACTACTCGGATACATGGCAGCTCATCATCAATACGGGCACGACGATCGTGACCTTCCTGATGGTGTTCCTGATCCAGAACACCCAGAACCGCGATGGCGCCGCGATTCAGGCCAAGCTCGATGAGTTGATCCGGGTGAGCGCGGCCCAGAACCGCTATATCGGCATCGAGAGCCTGACCGAGGAGGAACTCGACGCCTTGCGCAGCCGCTGCGCGTCCCGTGCGACGACCGAGCCCTGCGAGACGGTCGAGGCGGCCCAGGCGGCCGAGCAGCGCGCCGATGCCAAGGCGCGGGACGCCGCGCGGCGCGCGGGGGGCATGCCGCATTACCCGGCCTGACTCCGCGCATGGCAGCCGGAAAGGCGTCGACCTCGCCCGGTCAAGAAAAAGGCCGCTCCGAGGAGCGGCCCGAGTCTAGGGAGGAAACGCCCGTGGAGGGCCCGCCGGGGGCAACGCCGATGCCACCCGGCCCTCGAGAAACCTCGAGGATCGCGCGAGTGTTCCCGGCCCCGCGCCTCACCGCGCCCTCGTCCCGGAGGTGCCGCGCGGCAGCGTCTGCGGCGCGGCCGCCCAGCCCGCCAGATCCGGCAGCCCCCCGTCGAGCACGCGGCGCAGGGTGAAGGCCTGCGGCGAGCCGATGCCGGTGAGCGCTTCCCAGGACAACGGCATCGCGAGGCTCGCCGCGGGCTTGGCGCGCGTCGAGAACGGGATCACCGCCGTCGCGCCCCGCTCGTTGCGCAGGTAGTCGACGTAGATTCGGCCGGCGCGCTCCCCCTTCGCAACGTTCGCCGTGAACCGTGCGGGCTCCTCGCGCGCCAGAGCCCGGGCCACGGCCTCGGCATAGCCGCCGAGACGCGACCAGCCCGAGCGCTTGAGCGGCACGAGGGGCACGACGACGTGGATGCCCTTGCCTCCGGACAGCATCGGCCAGGCGGCGAGTCCGTCGGCGGCGAGGCGCTCACGGATCGTCCGGGCAGCCTCCACCACGGCAGAGAAGGGCAGAGCCGGATCCGGATCGAGGTCGAGGACGAGACGATCCGGCGAGGCGACCGATCCCGCCCGCGAGCCCCAGCCGTGGAATTCGAGGACGCCCATCTGGACGAGACCGAGGAGGCCGGGCAGATCGTCCACCGCCACATGCTCCCGCACGGTGCCGGTGGCCTCCCGCAGCCGAACCCGGCGCACCGTCCCGGGCAGCCCGGCCCCCGCATGCTGCTGGACGAAGCAGCGCTCGCCGACGCCGCGGGGGCAGCGGATCAGCGTGAGGGGCCGCCCCCGGATCTCGGGCAGCATCAGCGCCGCGACGCGCTCGTAATAGGCAACGAGGTCGCGCTTCGAGACGTGCGCGTCCGGATAGGGTTCGCGATCGGGGCTCGTGATGCGCACGCCGTGGCGCAGGAGCACGCTTCCGGACGCCTCCCGGACTGCCCGTGGGGCTTTCGGGGCTTCACGCGTCGGAGGCTTTGCGCGGGAAGCCCTTGCCCGCGGTGCGGCTGTAACCGCCCGCCCCGCCGTCCCGGCGATCTCCTCCATCGTGCGGCCGCTCAGGACGCTCGCGGCATGCGCCTCGGTCAGGTCGAAATCCGTGCGGGCCTCCGCGTCGTCGAGCTTGCACAGGAGCCAGTTCTCGCGGGCCTCTGCCTTGCCCCGCATCCGGATGAGCATCCAGTCCCCGCGCAGGCGCGCCCCATCGAGACGGAAGCGCAGACGCCCGTCCCGCAGACCCGCCCGCGGGTCCCCCTCGGGCCGCCAACGGCCCCGGTCCCACAGCATCACGGTGCCGCCCCCGTACTGGCCCGCCGGGATCGTGCCTTCGAAATCGGCGTAGGAGACGGGGTGGTCCTCCGTGCGGACGGCGAGGCGTTTCTCGGCAGGATCGAGGCTCGGGCCGCGCGTCACGGCCCAGCTCAGCAGGACGCCGTCGAGTTCCAGCCGGAAATCGTAGTGGAGGCGGCGGGCCGCGTGCTTCTGCACGAGGAAGCGGTGGCCCTCGCCCGCTGCGCGTCGGCCCGGCGGCTCCGCGGTTTGGGCGAAATCGCGCTTCGCGTTGTAGGCGGACAGGGCGGGGTCTGAGGATAGGCTCGACATGGGCGGCGACGGGGCAAGCGGCTCGACGGGCCGAAAAGGGGGGCACTCTTCAACGCCCGAGCCGCCTCACACGTTCGGCGCCGCGACCGGGTTGCGAAGTCCTGCGATCACCGCCTTCAGGATGTCGGCGCCGGCCGCCTCGCCGGGCAGCGCCGGATCCTGCCACCGCACGGCGTAGATCCGCTCGTGGATGAAGGCGAGCTTCGCGATCACGGCGGGCGTCAGCTTGAAGGGGTAGAGGGACGCCTGCCCCATGCTGCGGCTCAACGAGTTCACCGCGTAGGTGAGGGGCAGCCACGCCTCGATCAGCCGGCCGAGGTCCGGCGTGCGGTGAGGGTCGAAGTCGATCACCACGGGCTCCGCCGGCCCGGCGCGCAGGCGTGGGCGCACGTGCAGTTCGAAGGTCGAGGCGGTCTCGATCGTGTCGACCATGTGGAGGTAGTGCGCCCAGGTCTCGGCGAAATCCTCCCACGGGTGGCTCGTCGCGTAGGCCGAGACGTAGGATTCCTCCCAATCCGCCGGGGCGCCGTTGGCATAGTGGCGCTGAAGCGCCGCGCCGTAATCCTGGCTCTCGTCCCCGAACAGGGACCGGAAGGTCCACAGGCTCGGATCGTCGCGCACGAGCACGTTCCAGAAATAGTGCCCGATCTCGTGGCGGAAGTGGCCGAGCAGCGTCCGGTAATACTCGCCGAACAGGAGGCGCCGCCGCTCCCGCTCGACGTCGTCGGCCTCGGCGATGTTGAGCGTGATCAGCCCCTCGAGGTGGCCGGTGAGGATCGGCGGCCCGATCAGGAAGGTCTCGGCGGGATCGACCAGGAAGTCGAAGGCAAGGCCGGCCGGGTCCTCGGCGCGGGTCGGCAGCGGCAGTTCGAGGCGCAGCAGCGAGTAGAACAGCCGGTGCTTGGCGGCCTCGATCTGGCGCCAGCGCGCCACGTTCCTGGGCACCGTGAGGTCGGGCACCACCCGGTTGTGGCGGCAGGCGGTGCAGTAGATCTCGGGAGAATCCTCGGCCACGAGCCAGTTGCAGGCCCCGTAGGCTGCGTTCGCGCAGAACCGGACCTTGCGGGCCGGGTGGGCGTAGGCATGGAAGGTCTGCACGCCGTAGGCCGACGGCTCGGACGGCTCCAGCGCAGAGACCTCGTGCACCTCGCAGACGTAGCCGAGCCGGCGCTCGCAACTCTCGCAGGCCGTGCTCTCGAAGGAGACCGGCTGGTCGCAGGCTTGGCACTGAAAGATCTTCATGACGCAATCCGGGAGCCTGCAGCGAGCGCGGGCCGCCCTATCGAGCGACAAGGCGGCTCCCCCGTCAAAGTTCCCCGGCCGCCGGTGCGCCCTTGCTCCCGGCCCGTTACCCCGGCAAGGAGCGGATAGCGGCGAGGGTGCTCGACTGCACGGAACTTGCTTGATGGTCCCGGCCTCGGCCCGCCGCTGGCGCGGGACCGCCCCGGCGGGTCCGCCCGTGCTATCCTCGCGGGATGCATCCCGGCGGGATCCAGTCCCGTCAGGCTCAAGGCCGACCCGAAGCCATCGTCCCGAAGACCGGAGTGCCCGTGTCGATCAAAGCCGCCCTGCACCACGTCACCCATTACCGCTACGACCGGCCGATCGCCCTCGGGCCGCAGGTGGTGCGCCTGCGTCCGGCGCCGCACACGCGAACCAAGATCCCGTCCTACGCCCTGAAGGTGACGCCGGCGAACCACTTCGTGAACTGGCAGCAGGACCCGAACGGCAACTGGCTTGCCCGGCTCGTCTTCCCGGAGAAGACCACCGAGTTGAAGATCGAGGTCGATCTGACGGCCGACCTCTCGGTGATCAATCCGTTCGACTTCTTCCTGGAGGAGTACGCCCAGGCTTGGCCCTTCTCCTACCCCGAAGAGCTCGCCACCGAGCTCGCGCCCTATCTCCAGCCCGAAGATGCGGATGGCCCGGAGATCGAGGCGCTCCTGAAGCGGCTGCCCAAGGAGAACGCGACCGTCTCGTTCCTCGTCGACCTGAACGATCTCGTGCGCTCGGAGGTCGTGTACGGCGTGCGCATGGAACCGGGCGTGCAGAGGCCGGCCGAGACGCTGACGCTCAAGAGCGGGTCCTGCCGGGATTCGGCCTGGCTCCTCGTTCAGGTCCTGCGCCGGATCGGTCTCGCCGCCCGCTTCGTCTCCGGCTACCTGATCCAGCTCGTGCCGGACACGACGGCGGTGGACGGGCCGGAGGGCACCAAGACCGACTTCACGGATCTCCATGCCTGGGCCGAGGTCTACCTGCCGGGCGCCGGCTGGGTCGGGCTCGATGCCACCTCGGGCCTCCTCTGTGGCGAGGGCCACATCCCGCTCGCCGCCACGCCGCATTACAGCTCCGCCGCTCCGATCTCGGGGCTCGCGGAGCCTGCCGGCGTCGAGTTCGGCTTCGAGATGACGGTGACGCGCGTGGCCGAGGCGCCGCGCATCACCAAGCCCTTCTCGGACGCGGTCTGGGCCGCGATGGACCGGCTCGGCGACCGGATCGACGCGGACCTCTCCGCGCAGGATGTGCGCCTGACCATGGGCGGCGAGCCGACCTTCGTCTCGATCGATGATTTCGAGAGCCCGGAATGGAACGCCGCCGCCGTCGGCCCGACGAAGCGGGCGCTCGCCGACAAGCTGATCCGGCGCCTGCGCGCCCGCTTCGCGCCGGGCGGCATGCTCCATTACGGCCAGGGCAAGTGGTACCCCGGCGAGAGCCTGCCCCGCTGGGCCTTCGCCCTCTACTGGCGGCGGGACGGGGAGCCGGTCTGGCGCGACGATGCCCTGATCGCCGCCGAGGACGGCCCGCGGGATGCGAAGGGGCCGCAGGCGAAGGCCCTCATCGATGCGGTCGCCCGACGGCTCGAACTGCCCGATTACGTGATCCCGGCCTACGAGGACCCGACCTACTGGTCCGAGCGGGAAGCGGAATTGCCCGCGAACGTCACGGCCGACCAGCCGAAGCTGCCGAACGCCGAGGATGAAGCCCGCATGCGCCGCGTGTTCGAGCGGGGTCTCGGCGAGCCGGCAGGCTACGTGCTGCCGCTGGCGAGCCTGCCGACCGGCAAGGACGGCGGGGCGGACAGGCTCTGGATCTCGGAAACCTGGGACTTCCGCCGGGGCCAAGCCTTCCTGACGCCCGGCGATTCGCCCCTCGGCTTCCGCCTGCCGCTGGGCTCGCTGCCCCACGTGCCGCCCGAGCACTACCCCTACTACCAGCCCCAGGACCCGCTGGAGCCGCGCGGCAACCTGCCCGCCGGCCATCCAGGCAGCGCGACCCGGAACGGCGCCGGCATCACGGGCGTCGCCGTGCGCACGGCGCTCGCCGTCGAGCCGCGGGGCGGCATCCTGCACGTCTTCATGCCGCCCGTGCAGCGGGCCGACGAGTACCTCGAACTCCTCGCCCTGCTGGAAGCGGCCGCGGCCGAGATCGGCCAGCCGGTCCATATCGAGGGCTACGAGCCGCCCTACGATCCGCGCCTCAACGTCATCAAGGTCACGCCCGACCCCGGCGTGATCGAGGTCAACGTGCACCCGGCCGCGACCTGGCGCGAGGCCGTGCGCATCACGACCGACCTCTACACGGATGCCCGCGAGACCCGCCTCGGCGCCCAGAAGTTCATGATCGACGGGCGCCACACCGGCACCGGCGGCGGCAACCACGTGGTGATGGGCGCCGCGAGCCCGGATGATTCTCCCTTCCTGCGCCGGCCGGATCTCCTCAAGAGCCTCGTCCTCTACTGGCAGCGCCACCCATCCCTGTCCTACCTGTTCTCGGGCCTCTACATCGGACCGACGAGCCAGGCGCCGCGCATGGACGAGGCCCGCCACGACGGCCTCTACGAGCTGGAGATCGCCCTCGCGCAGGTGCCCGCACCGGACGACCCGAACATCCCCCGCTGGCTCGTCGACCGGATCTTCCGCAACATCCTCGTCGACGTCACCGGCAACACCCACCGGGCCGAGATCTGCATCGACAAGCTCTACTCGCCGGACGGGCCGACCGGCCGCCTCGGCCTCCTCGAGTTCCGCGGCTTCGAGATGCCGCCGGACCCACGCATGAGCCTCGCCCAGCAGCTCCTGCTGCGGGCGCTCGTGGCGTGGCTGTGGCGCGAGCCGCAGGAGGGCGGCTGTGTCCGCTGGGGCACGGCGCTCCACGATCGCTTCATGCTGCCGCATTTCCTCTGGGCGGACTTCCTCGGCGTGCTGGAGGACCTCGGCCGGGCCGGCTACGAGTTCGACCCGACGGCCTTCGAGGCGCAGCGCGAGTTCCGCTTCCCCGTCTTCGGCCGGGTCGAGCACGGTGGCGTCACGATGGAGCTGCGGCAGGCGCTGGAGCCCTGGCACGTGCTGGGTGAGGAGGGGGCGATCGGTGGCACGGTGCGCTACGTCGACAGCTCGGTCGAGCGCCTGCAAGTCAAGGTCAACGGCTTCGTGCCGGGCCGCCACGTCATCGCCTGCAACGGGCGGCGCCTGCCCATGACCGGCACCGGTACGGCGGGCGAGGCGGTGGCCGGCCTGCGCTTCAAGGCGTGGCAGCCGGCCTCGTCGATGCACCCGACGATCGCACCCCACGCGCCGCTGACCCTCGACGTCCTCGACGCGTGGAGCGGTCGCTCGCTGGGCGGCTGCCGCTACCACGTCGCGCATCCGGGCGGGCGCAACTACGAGACCTACCCAGTCAACACCTACGAGGCGGAGGGGCGGCGCCTCGCCCGCTTCCAGGCCCAGGGCCACACGCCGGGCGGGGTCGCGATGCCGCGCGAGGAGGCGAACCCCGAATTCCCCTTGACCCTCGACCTGCGCGTGCCGGCGCCCCGATGAGCCCGGCCGGGCCAGCGGACGGGGAGGGCGTGTCCGAGCGGCTCGCCCGCTGGACCGGCGCCTATCGTCCGCAAGCCGGACTTCCCGACGAGTTCCTCGGGCCGGATGGGCACCCCCGCGGCGCCTGGACCCGGCTCCTCGAACGGCTCGGGCGCTTGGCCGAACACGAGATCATGGCCCGCTTCGTCTCGGCGGAGCGGCACATCCGGGACGCCGGCATCTCCTACCGGATCTACGGCGACCAGCGCGAGCATGCCTGGCCCCTCGGCTCCCTGCCGCTCGTGATCGAGGCGGCCGAATGGCGGGCCCTGAGCGCGGGGCTCGTCCAGCGGGCCGAGCTGATGGAGGCGATCCTTGCCGACGTGTACGGGCCGGGCCGGCTCGTGGCGGAGGGCCTGCTGCCGGCCGCGGTGGTGGCGAGCAGCCCCGAGTTCCTGCGCCCGCTCCACGGCGTGGCGCCCCCCGGCGGACGCTACCTGAAGCTCTACGCCGCCGATATCGGGCGCGGCCCCGACGGGCGCTGGCGGGTGCTCGCCGACCGTACCCAGGCCCCCTCCGGCCTCGGCTACGCCCTGGAGAACCGGATGGTGCTGACCCGCGCCTTCCCCGATCTCTACCAGGACCTCCACGTCGAGCGATTGCCCGCCTTCTTCCAGGCCTTCCGGCAGGCGCTCGCGGCCGGCGCCGAACGGGCCGAGCCACGCATCTGCCTGCTGACCTCCGGCCCCTTCTCCTCGACCTACGTCGAGCAGGCGGCGCTCGCCCGCTATCTCGGCCTGATGCTCGTCGAGGGCGACGATCTCGTGATGCAGGACGGCTGCCTTCACGTGCGCACCGTCTCCGGGCTCAAGCGCGCCGACGTGCTCTGGCGGCGCATCGACGCCGACTATCTCGACCCGCTCGAACTGAACCCGGTCTCCCGCCTCGGCATCCCGGGCGTGCTCGACGCGCTGCGCAACGGCAGCCTCGTGATGGGCAACATGCCGGGCTCCGGCATGGTCGAGTCGGGCGCCCTCGCCGCCTACCTCCCCGGGATCGCCCGGGCGCTGCTCGGCCAGGAGCTCCAGCTCGACAGCCCGCGCACGTGGTGGTGCGGCGATCCGGACGGGCTCGCCCATGTCCGAGACCATCTCGACGACCTGACCCTTCGGCCCGCCGCCACCCCGACCCGCGGGGCGGGGCGCGACGCGATCCTCGCCCCCTCCACGATCGCGGCCGAGCGCGCGCGGGTGCTGGAGGCGCTGCGCGACCGGCCCTTCGACTATGTGGGGCAGGAACCCGCCCCCCTCTCGACCATGCCGGGCTGGGAGCGCGCGGACAGGGGCCTGCGCTTCGTGCCGCGGCCCTTCGCGCTGCGCGTCTTCGCGGCGGCGACGCCCGAGGGCTGGCGCGTCCTGCCCGGCGGCTTCTGCCGCCTCTCGGAGCGGCCCGACGTCGACCCGACCGAGATGCGGCTCGGGATCCGCGCCGCCGACGTCTGGGTCCTGTCGGACCGCCCCGTCGACGCGCCGACGCTGTCCATGCAGGGCGCCCCCCGGGTGCGGCGCATCGCCGGCCACCTGCCGTCGCGCGCGGCCGACGGCCTGTTCTGGTTCGGCCGCTACGCCGAGCGCGCCGAGGCGGTGACCCGCCTCGTCCTTGCCCACCTCGTCAGCGTCGGCGAGGCCGTCGTCACCGACATCACGGGCAGCGTCCGCGCTCCCGCCGCCCTGCGCCTGCGCGCGATGCTGGCCGAGTGGGGCGCGGTGAGCGCCCCCGACCTGCCGACCGCCGCGCTCGCGCAGGAGGCGCTGATCGGGCGCGAGATCCACGGCTCGGCCCGGGCCCATGTCGCGCGGGCGCGCCGCAACGCCGCGACCCTGCGCACCCGCCTCTCCGGCGAGGCGTGGCGGGTGCTCGCCGACCTCACCGACCTCCTCGCCCTCGACGAGGGCCGCGACTTCGCCGAGGCGCAGCTCCTCGGCCGGGCCGAGCGGGCGCTGAGCCACATCGCCGCGCTCTCGGGCCTGACCCAGGAGAACATGAGCCGCGCCGCGGGCTGGCACTTCGTGGATCTCGGGCGCCGGATCGAGCGGGCGATCAACACCTGCTCCTTCGCGATGAGCTTCGCGGGCGACGAGGCGAGCGCGGACGATCTCGGGGTGATGCTCGCCCTGTGCGACTCGCAAGTGACCTACGGGGCGCGCTACATGCAGGGCGTGGCCCTCGAGCCGGTGCGCGACATGGTGCTCCTCGACCCCTTCAACCCGCGCTCGGTCGCCTTCCAGGTGGAGGCGATCCTGCGCCACCTCGACGATCTGCCGGCGCTGTCGGCCGACGGCATCCCGGAGCCGCACCGGCGGCTCGCCGCGCGGATCCGCGCCGAGTTCGCGGGCTGCGAGGCGGCCGATCTCGACGGCGTGGCCATGGCCCGGCTCGAGAGCGAACTGGAACGCTTGGCCGACGCGGTCGCGGGGCGCTACTTCCCGAACGGGCCTCAGGGCCTGCGCCCGGAGAAGCTTGCGGGGCTCGCGTGATCTACACGCTGCGCCATCTGACCGCCTACCGCTACCGCAGACCGGTCCGCTTCGCCCGCTGCTCGCTGCGCCTGCGCCCGCAGGACGGGGAGGGGCAGACCGTGCTGGAGAGCGCGGTGGCGATCACCCCGGAGCCGCGCGGCCGCACCCTGCGCCGGGACTATTTCGGCAGCGAGACGGTCTCGTTCATCCTCGACGCGCCCCATACCGAGTTCAGGGTCGAGGCGCTCTCCCGCGTGCGGGTGGAGCGGCCGCCCCTGCCGGAGCCGGAATCCGGCCCCTCCTGGGAGACGGTCCGCGCGGCAGCCCTCGCCGAGCCGAGCCTCGGGCCCGACGCTCCGGCCCACTTCCTGTTCCCGAGCGCGCGGGTGCCGCTGGTCTCCGCGGTGACGGACTATGCCCGGGCGAGCTTCCCGCCGGGGCGCAGCGCCTATGGCGGCGCCGTCGAGCTGATGCACCGGATCGGAGGCGATTTCCGCTTCGATTCCAAGGCCACCACGGTCGCGACGCCGCTCGCCGAATCCTTCGCCCTGCGGGCCGGCGTCTGCCAGGACTTCGCCCATATCATGATCGCCGCCTTGCGCGGCCTCGGCCTGCCGGCCGCCTATGTCGGCGGGTACCTGCGCACGACGCCCCCGCCCGGGCGGCCGCGCCTGCGCGGGGCGGATGCGAGCCACGCCTGGGTCGCGCTCTGGTGCGGCGGCCGATGGCACGGCCTCGACCCGACCAATGGCGTCGGCGTGCGCGATCACCATATCGTCGTCGCGCGCGGTCGCGACTACGGCGACGTCTCGCCCATCGACGGCGTCGTCTCGGCCTCCGGCTCGCAGAAGCTCAAGGTCGAGGTCGACGTGGTGCCCGAGGACGAGCCGATGCCGCAGGAGGCGGCGGACGCTGGTCACGAGGCGCGGGAAGCCTTCGTCGCCTGATTGCGCCCGCATTCGGCCGCCATTCAGATGCCATGGACTTTTCGATGCCGGATCGATATGGCGCGCGGTCCCGGTCCGGAACGCGGGGGAGACAGTCAGGTGCTGGTTCAGACGAATGCGGTGCGGGAGGCGATCCTCGACTTCATCGCCGGCCGCAATCCCGGCCTCGCGCCGGGAGCCGTGACGGGGCAGACTTCCCTCGTGACGAGCGACGCCCTCGACTCCATCGGCGTGCTCGACCTCGTGCTCGATCTCGGCGAGCGCTTCGGCGTGGAGATCGAGGAGGAGGCGTTCGGCCTCCAGAATTTCGAGAGCGTCGACGCGCTCGCCCGCTACATCGCCGGCAAGATCGACGCCGGGCGCGCGCAGCCCGAGCATGCGGCCGCATGATTGGGCCGGACGACCGGGTCGCGCCGCTCCGAATTCTGCCCTGACGCGGCGCGGGCCGCTCCCGCGGCCCGTTCAGGCTCGGGGCTGGCAGGGATGATACCGCCCGTCCTCCTGCACGACCTCCTCGACGGCGCGGCCTGCGCGCCCGAGCGCGTCGCGATCGTCGACGGCGATCGTCGTCTGACCTACGGAGCCTTCCGCGCACGGGCCGCCGCGCTCGCGGGCCGCCTCGCCGCCTCCGGGATCAACCCGGGCGACCGGGTCGGCCTCCTGCTGCCGAAATCGATCTCCGAGTGCGTCGCGATCTTCGCCATCGCCCGGGCCGGCGCCGTGTTCGTGCCGATCCATCCGAGCCTTCGCCCGGCGCAGGTGCGCCACATCCTCGCCGATTGCAGCGCGGCGGCACTCCTGACGGACGACGCCCTCCGGGACGGGCTCGAAGGCGCCCTCGACGACCTGCCGGGGCTGCGGATCATCCCCGACCTCGACGTTCCCGTCGACGGCGCGGCGCCGGAGATCCCCCGCGCGGATCCGCGTGATCTCGCGGCGATCCTCTACACCTCGGGCTCGACCGGCCTGCCCAAGGGCGTGATGCTGAGCCACGCCAACCTGATCGCCGGGACGCGCATCGTGCGGACCTATCTCGGCATCGGGCCGCAGGAGCGCATCCTGTCGGTGCTGCCGCTCTCGTTCGATTACGGGCTGAATCAGCTCCTCACCGCGGTCGAGCAGGGAGCGACCTGCGTGCTCCTCAGCTTCCGCTTCGGCGACGAGGTGGTGCGCGCCGTCGAGCGCCATCGCATCACCGGGCTCGCCGGGGTCCCCACCCTGTGGGCGCTTCTCACCCGCGCGGCGCCGAGCCTCGCCCGGGCCGACCTGTCCTCGCTCCGCTACATCACGAATTCCGGCGGCGCCGTGCCCGTCGAGACCGTGGCCCGCCTGCGCGCCGCCCTGCCGCAGACGCGCATCGTCCTGATGTACGGGCTGACGGAAGCCTTCCGCTCCACCTACCTGCCGCCCGAGGAGATCGAGGCGCGGCCGGGCTCGATCGGCCGCGCCATCCCCGAGACCGAGATCTTCGCGGTGAATGCGACGGGCAAGCGCACCCGGCCGGGAGAGCCCGGCATCCTGATGCATCGGGGACCGACCGTCTCGATGGGCTATTGGAACCGGCCTGAGGACACGGCCCGCGTGCTGGTGCCCGACCCGCTCGGCAGGGGCGGGCTCGTCTGCCGCTCCGGCGACATCGTCGTGGAGGACGAGGCCGGCTTCTTCACCTTCCTCGGCCGCGAGGACGCGATGATCAAGACGCAGGGCTTCCGCGTGAGCCCGACGGAGGTGGAGGCCGCCCTGATGGAGACGGGCGCCTTCCGGCAGGTGGCGGTGATCGGCCTGCCGGATCCGAGCATCGGCGAGCGCGTGCACGCGGTGGCGGTGGCGGCCGGCGCGCCCCTGCCGGAGGCGGAGGTGCTGCGGATCGCCCGCGCCAAGCTCGCCCCCCACATGGTGCCCCGGGCCGTCGAGACGGTGGCGTCGCTGCCCGTGACGCCGAACGGCAAGGTCGATTACAAGCGCCTCGTCGCGGAGCGCCGATGACGATGCCGGAGACGGAAGGCCCCGATCTCGCCGCACGCCTGATCGCGGAGAATTTTTCGCGCACGAACGGTGCTCTGCAGGTGGGGGGGCTCGATCTGCGGGCGCTCGTCGAGGCCCACGGCACGCCGCTCTTCGTCTACGACGCCGCGACCCTGCGCCGGTCCTACCGGGCGCTGGCGAAGGCCGTCGAGGGCTTCGCCGAGGTCGATTACTCGGTGAAGGCGAATCCCAACCCCGCCGTGATCCGGATCTTCCGGGAGGAGGGGGCCGGCGCCGAGATCGCGTCGGGCGCCGAATTCGCGGCGGCGCTCGCGGCGGGCGTCCCCCCGGAGAGGATCCTGTTCGCGGGGCCGGGAAAGTCCGATTCCGACATCGCCCGCGTGGTCGCGGGGGGCATCGGCGAGATCCACCTCGAGAACGCGGAGGAGATCACCCGCGTGGCGAACGCCGCCCCGGCGGGCCGGCCCGTGCGGGTGGCGATCCGGGTCAACCCGGGCGCGGCCGCGCAGGGCGGGGCGATGCGGATGGGCGGCAAGCCCTCGCCCTTCGGCTTCGACGAGGAGGAACTGGAGTTAATCGTCGACCGGATCGAGGCCGAGCCGCCGCTGCACCTGTGCGGCCTCCATCTCTTCGCGGGTACGCAGGGGTTGAGCGCAGTCACGCTCCTCGCGCAATGGGCCTATGGCCTCGACCTCGCCGCCCGCCTCGGCGCCCGGACGAAGCGGCCGCTCGAGACGATCGATCTCGGCGGCGGGCTCGGCATCCCCTATTTCGCGGGCGATTCCGCCCTCGACCTCGCGGGCCTGCGGGACGGGCTCGCCCCCCTTCGGGCGCGCGTCGCCGCCGACCCGCTCCTCGCCCCCGCCCGCATCGTGCTGGAACCCGGCCGCTTCCTCGCCGGGCCGGCGGGCCTCTACGTCGCCCGGGTGCGCGCCGTGAAGGTTTCCCGCGGCAGCCGGTTCGTGATCACGGATGGAGGCATGCACCATCACCTCGCCGCCTCGGGCAATCTCGGCCAGATCGTGAAGCGGGACTACCCCGTCGTCGCCGTTGTGGAGGAGGCGGGCGCGGAGCGGGCGCCGGCGGCGATCGTCGGCCCCCTCTGCACGCCCCTCGACCTGCTGGCCCGGGCCGCGCCGATGCCGGACCTCGCGGCGGGCGACCTCGTGGCGGTGCTGCAATCGGGCGCCTACGCCCTCACGGCGAGCCCGACCGGCTTCCTCAGCCACCCGAGCCCGAGCGAGGTGCTGGTCGATGGCGGGAGGGCGGAGGTGATCCGGCCGCGGGCGGGGTAGGGCCTCACGCGTCCGAGCGCGTCTCCGCGAAGCGTCGGAACGCCTCCAGGGTCTCTCCGCTGACGTGGTGCTCGATACCCTCGGCGTCGCGGCGCGCGGTCTCGGCGCTGACGCCGAGCGCGCACAGGAAGCGCTCCACGATGCGATGGCGCTCGCGGCTCTGCTCGGCGAGCGCCTGACCGGCCTCCGTCAGGAACACGCCCCGATAGGGCCGCTGCTGCACGAAGCCGTCCTCGGCCAGCCGCTTCAGCATCTTGGCCACCGTCGGCTGCGCCACGCCGAGACGGGCGGCGATGTCGACCTGCCGCGCCTCGCCGCCATCGCCGATCAGGTCGGCGATCAGCTCGACGTAATCCTCCACGAGTTCCAGGCGGCGCGCCTCGCGGGCCTGGCGGAAGCTCTCGACATGGACCTCCGGGTCGAGAAGCGCGGGTTCAGGGACCGGCCGTGAGGTGTCCTGCATGGTGCCGGCTGTCTCCCGCTTGGCCGAGCCCGCTTCGGCGCGAGCCTCGTTGACCGCTGGCCACCTTCTAGCAAATCCGTGCGGGGGAGGGGGAGTCCCGTTCGAACAAGACCCTTGATCTTGAGCCGGGGCACATCATTATAGCTGATGCTATACAAACCGCGACGCTCAAGCGAATCATGCCGGCACAGATCCTGACCAGAGAGGCGCTTCCGGCGCCGGCCCAAGAGGGGCTGAGCCGCCGCACCGAGCGCGAGATCCGCGACGTCCTCGACGGGCGGCACCGCGGGCGCGGGCGCTTCCTCCTGTTCACCGGCCCCGCCGTGATGGCCTCGATCGCCTACATGGACCCGGGCAATTTCGCGACGAACATCCAGGCCGGCGCCAAGTACGGCTACACCCTGCTCTGGGTCGTGCTGGTCGCGAATCTCGTGGCCATGCTGTTCCAGGCGCTCTCGGCCAAGCTCGGCATCGTGACGAACCGGAACCTCGCCGAGGTCTGCCGGGACGAGTTCCCGAAACCCGTGCGCCTGACGATGTGGGTGGTGAGCGAGCTCGCCGCGATGGCGACCGACCTCGCGGAGTTCCTCGGCGGCGCGATCGGCCTCGCGCTGCTGACCGGCATGCCGCTCTTCGCCGGCATGGTGGTGACCGCGATCGTCACCTACGGGATCCTCCTCCTGGAGCGGGGCGGCTTCCGCTGGATGGAGATCGTGATCGGGACCATGGTCGTGACGATCGGCCTCTGCTACGCGGTTGAGCTGTTCATCGCGCCGATCGCCTGGGGCGCGGCGGCGCAGGGGCTCACCACGCCGCGCATTCCGGACGCGGAGGCGCTCACCATCGCGGTCGGCATCATCGGCGCCACCGTGATGCCCCACGCCCTGTTCCTGCATTCGGGCCTGACCCAGAGCCGCACGGTCGCCCGCGACGATTCCGACCGGCGGCGGCTCCTGCGTTACTCGAACCGCGAGGTGGTGATCGCGCTCGCCATCGCGGGCCTCGTCAACATGTCGATGGTGATCATGGCGGCCTCCGCCTTCCACCTCGGGCACAGCGACGTGGCGGAGATCTCCCAGGCCTATCACACCCTCACCCCGCTCCTCGGTCCGGCGGCGGCGGGCGTGTTCCTCGTCTCGCTGATCGCGTCGGGCCTCTCCTCCTCGGTCGTCGGGACGATGGCGGGGCAACTGGTGATGCAGGGCTTCGTCGGCTGGCGCATCCCGCTCTGGCTGCGCCGCCTCGTGACCATGCTGCCGGCCTTCGCGGTGATCGCGATCGGCGTCGACCCGACCCGGGCCCTCGTGCTGAGCCAGGTCGTGCTCTCGCTGGCTCTCCCCGTGCCGATGATCGCGCTCGTCCTGTTCACCCGCCGGCCGGACCTGATGGGGGCCTTCGCCAACGGGCGCCTCACGCAGATCGCTTCCGTCGCCGGCGCCACCATCGTGCTCGCGCTCAATGTCGTGCTGCTCGCCCAGGCCTTCGGGGTGCCGGTGCCGGGGCTCGCGGGGGATTGAGGATCACGTCGGGCTGACGACGATCTCCACGAGGTTCGGCACGCCGGACCGGATGCCGGCCTCGACCGCCGGCGCGATTTCGGCGGCCCGCTCCACCCGGCGGGCCGGCACGCCCATCGAGGCGGCGAGCGCGGGGAAGTCGATGCGGGGGTCCACGAGGTCCATGGCGATGTAGCGGTTCGCCCGCGCCGAGGCGTAGTGCGCCTGCCCCCGCATGAAGCGCTTCAGGATGTTGTACTCGGCGTTGTTGATGACGACGAAGGTCACGGGCAGCCGCTCGTGGGCCGCGCTCCAGAGGGCCTGCGGCGAGTACATCGCCGCCCCGTCGCCGACGACGCAGACCACGGGCGCCCGGTCGAGTCCCAGGGAGAAGCCGACCGAGGCGGGCATGCCCCAGCCGAGCACGCCGCCGCGGATCGAGGAATATTGCCGCGTCCAGGCGCTGTGCAGGAAGGTGCGCAGGTGGCCGAGCGTCGCCGGCGCCTCGTCGACGATCGCGGTGTCGGCCCCGACCGCCCGGGCGATCTCGCGGGCGGCGACGAGGGGCTGGATGACGGGGTCTGCGAAGGCCGCGTCCGCCGCCGCCGAGAGCCGGGTGCGCCGCTCCTCGTAGCGCGTCACCGCGCGCGCGCGCAGCGCCGCGTAGGTCTCCGCCCCGTCCGCGATGCGCGCCTCGAGAAGGGGCTGCAGCGCTCTCAGGGAGGCGCGGATGTCGCCGACCATGGAGAGGGCCGTCGAGTAGGTGCGGCCGAGGTCGCGCACGTCCGCCGAGAGCTGGAACACTTGCGTGCCGGCGGGCACCGCCGGCCCTTCCGTGTAGAGCACCGTGATCAGCGACTTGCCGCCGAGGGCGAAGACCGCGTCGTAAGCCCCGAGGATCTCGGCGATTTCTGTCGCCTTCGTCGGCAGGTTGCCCGCCCAGAGCGGGTGCGCGGTCGGGAAGGGGATGTGGGCCGGCCAGGAGGAGCCGTAGACGGGCGCGGCGAGCGCGTCGGCGAGGCGCACGGCCTCGGCCGAGGCGTCGCTCGCCTCGATCTCGTCGCCCGCGATGATGGCGAGGCGGCCCGGTGTAAGGCCGGCCAGATGATCGGCGAGCCGGTCGAGCGAGCCGGCCACCGCGCAGCGGTCGATGGTCGAGATCTCGCCCGGGGAGGCGTCCGTCATCTCCTCCATCACGTCCATCGGCAGCGACAGGAAGACGGGGCCGGAGGGTGCCGCGCTGCTGTCGTGGAAGGCGCGGCGGAGCAGGATCGGCAGCTGGTCGGCGTGGGTGACCTCGCGGGCCCATTTCACGGTCGGTGCCGCGATGGTGACGAGGTCGCCGAACAGCAGCGGGTCGGTGATGGCGTGCCGCGAATCCTGCTGGCCCGCCGTCACCACAAGCGGCGTGCCGGCGATCTGCGCGTTGAGCAGGTTGCCGAAGCCGTGCCCGAGTCCGCCCGCCGTGTGCAGGTTGAGGAAGCCGGGCCGCCGCGCCGCCTGCGCGTAGCCGTCCGCCATCGCCACCGCGCTCGCCTCTTGGAGCGCCAGCACGTAGGCGATGTCGGCCGCATCGGTCAGGGCATCGATCAAGGGCAGTTCGGTGGTGCCCGGATTGCCGAAGATGTAGCGCACGCCCTCGCTGCGCAGCACCTCGACGAGCACGGCGGCGCCGCGGCGGCGCCCGAGGCCCTCGACGGTCGCGATGCTCATCGGGCCTGTCTCCTCATGCCTGTACGCCGGAGGACAGGCTACGCCTTCGGGCCTGCGAGGCAACGGATGTGCCGGACGCGTCTCACGCCCGCAGATGCGCCACGAAATCCTGCGCGAAGGCGGGCATCGCCTCCAGGCTGCGCAGGCACAGGGTGAGGTCGCGGCTCGCCCAGCCGTCGGCGAGGGGTACGATCCGGATCGCCATGCCGCGGGCGGCGCGCTGCGCCGTGGTCTCGGGCACGATGCCGAGCCCGACCCGGCACTCGACGAGGCGGCAGACCGCATCGAAGCTGCGCAATTGCACGCGGAGCCGCATCGGCCGGCCGATGCGGGCCGCCTTGTCGGCGAGGAAGCGGGTGATCGCGCTCATCCGGTCGAGGCCGACGAGATCGTGGGCGAGAACCTCCGCGAAGGCCGCCGAGTCCCGCTCCGCGAGCGGATGGTCCGGGGCCGCCACGAGGACGAAGCGGTCCTGCCGGAACGGGAAGGTCTGCAGGGCGCCGGTATCCACCGTGCCGGAGACGATGCCGAGATCGGCCGTGCCCTCGGCGACGAGCCCGACGATCTCGTCCGACGTGCGCTCGTCGATGTCGACGCTGACGCCGGGATGGCGCGCGAGGTAGGCCGAGAGCACCTCCGGCAGGAACTCGGTCAGCGCGTTGGTGTTCGAGAGGATGCGGATCTGGCCCGCCGTGCCGCCCGAATAGGCCGACATCTCCTCGCGCATGCGCTCGATGTCGGCGAGGAGCGTGCGGGCATGGGCGAGGAGCGTCCGCCCGGCCGGCGTCGGCGTGACCCCCTGCCGGTTGCGCACGAGGAGGGCCGCGCCGAGGCTGTCCTCCATCGCCCGGATCCGCGCCGAGGCGGCGGCGAGGGCGAGATTCGCCCGCTCCGCTCCGTGTGTGATCGAGCCCGCCTCGACCACGTGGCGGAACAGGCCCAGATCGACGATATCGAAGCGCAGCATCGCTCCTCTCCGGGGGCGCCGGCCGTGCGGGCTTGCGCGAGCGGCGAAGGCTGGGACATCCTGCAACCCGGCGGCCGACCGCGAAAGTCCCGCGCTCCCCTGGTATACCACCGAGGCCGCCGGAGAGTTACAGCGGCGACCCTTCGTCAGCGGCGAAGGCTCCATCGCGCGATCCCGAATTGCGAACGGGTCCCATTCCAGGGAAGAGTCCGGGCTCGCGAGGCGCCGGCACAGGTGCCCGCGGTCCCCTGTCTCAGGATCCTCCACAGCCGATGCAGGCTCAGGCTCCCCTGGACGGCTTCCTGCACGGCTGGCTCGCGGGCCTGACGGGCGGGGACACCGCCCTCCTCATCACGGCCGGGCTCCTCGTGCTCTGCATGGGGCTCTGGGCCACGGCGAGCGTCGCCGAGGTGGTGACGGCGATGCTGTTCTTCGCCGCCGCCATGCTGTTCCGGCTCGGTGCGCCCTCGACCGTGTTCTCCGGCTTCGCCTCCTCGGCCTTCTGGCTGGTCCTCAGCGGCATGGTGGTGGGCCTTGCCATGACCCGCACGGGCCTCGGGGCCCGGCTCGCCCGCTCGCTCAGCGGCCATCTCGGCGGCTCCTACCCGCGCCTCATCGCCGGGCTGACGGCCTTCTCCTTCGCCCTCGCCTTCGTGATGCCCTCGAATCTCGGGCGCATCGCGCTCCTCGTGCCCGTGGTTCTGGCGCTCTGCGACGCCTTCGGCCTCGCGGCGGGCCGCAAGGGGCGCACGGGCGCGGTGCTCGCCGTCGGGGTCGCGACGCCGATCCTGTCGGCGGCGATCCTGCCCGCCAACGTGCCGAACCTCGTGATGGCCGGCACCGCGGAGGTGCAGCACGGGCTGCACCTCGCCTACCTGCCCTACCTCTGGCTTCACGCGCCCGTGCTCGCCCTCGTGAAGGGCGGATTTCTCGTCTGGCTGACGTTGAAGATCTTCCCCGACCGGCTGGAGGCGCAGGCCGGCAGCCTGCCGCCGCTGCCCCCCCTCTCGGGGGAGGAGCGGCGCCTCGCGCTGATCCTCGTCGGCACCCTGGCGCTCTGGGTCACCGACAGCCTGCATCACATCGCCCCGGCCTGGGTCGGCCTCTCGGCGGCGGTGATCTGCCTCCTGCCTCGCATCGGGGTCCTGCGGCCCGAGGCCTTCGGCGCCGTGAATTTGAGGACCTGCTTCTACATCGCGGCCCTGCTCGGCCTCGTCGCGCTCGTCAACGAAACCGGTCTCGGAGCGCGCCTCGGCCACGCGCTGCTGGCCGTCGCGCCGCTGGAGCCGGGCGCACCGGCCCGGAATTTCGGCGTGCTGACCCTGATCGCGAGCGCCCTCGCTCTCGTCGTCACGGCGAACGGGGCGCCCGCGCTCTACACCGCGCTCGCCTCGGAGATGTCGCGGGCGACGGGCCTCGACCTGATGAGCGTCGTGATGGTGCAGGTGGTGGGCTACTCCGCCCTGTTCCTGCCCTATCAGGCGCCCCCGATCGTCTTCGCGAGCGGCCTCGGCCGGGTGGACCTCTCCGACGCGACCCGCCTGACCCTGGCGCTCGGCCTCGTGTCCCTGATTGTGATCGCCCCACTCGACTACTTGTGGTGGCGTATCGTGGGGCAGATGCCGTGAGCCCCGTGACAGATCACAGCCGGTCTCACGCCGAAGCGCCTCCGCCCCTTGTCGCATTGCGGGTTGCGCTGCACCGCACTAGCGATACGTGAGTTTAGAGACAGTCCAGTTTCGAAGAGCACCCGAGGATCCGCATGGCCCCCACCGCCAGACCTACGGTCGCCCAGCCGCTCTCGCCCCACCTCCAGATCTATCGCTGGACCTGGACCATGGCGATGTCGGTGTTCCACCGCATCACCGGAACGGCGCTCTACGGCGGCTCGGCCCTCGTCGCGATCTGGCTCGTGGCTCTGGCCTCCGGGCCGGGCGCCTATGCCTGGGTCGCGTGGTTCTTCGGCTCGTGGATCGGGATCCTCGTCCTGTTCGCCTACACCTGGGTGCTGATGCACCACATGCTGGGCGGCCTGCGCCACTTCGTGTGGGATTTCGGGGTCGGCCTGGAGCGCGGCGAGCGCCTGTGGCTGTCCCGCGGCACGCTGATCGGCTCGGTGGCGCTGACCGTCGTCATCTGGGCGCTCGCCCTGACCCTGCGCTGAGGGAGGCTCCCCGATGGCCGACAACCGCCAGAACACGAACCTCTCGATCCGCACGCCCCGCGCGCGCGTCCGCGGCCTCGGCCCCTCCGGCCATGGCGCCAGCCATTGGTGGCTGCAGCGGCTGACCGCAGCCTCGAACGCGCCCCTGATGCTCGCCTTCGTGGTGATCGTCGCGCTGATGGTCGGCCGGCCCTACCCCGAGGCGGTGGCGCTGATGGGCCACCCGATCGTCGCGCTGATCCTGATCCTCGCGGTGATTTCCGTGACGCTCCACATGCGGCTCGGGATGCAGGTGATCATCGAGGATTACGTGCACGACAAGGCGCTGCGCATCGCGGCGCTCTTCGCCAACAACTTCTACGCGGTCGTCGTCGCGGTGGCCTGCCTCTACGCGATCCTGCGCGTGGGCCTCGCCCGCCTCGCCTGACCTGAGCCCCCGAGAGATCAAGGAGCCGCCGATGGCAAACGGAACGAGCGGGAGCCGGCCCGCCTACACGATCCACGACCACAGCTTCGACGTGGTGGTGGTCGGCGCCGGCGGCGCGGGCCTGCGCGCAACGGTCGGCTGCTCTCAGGCCGGCCTGCGCACCGCCTGCATCACCAAGGTCTTCCCGACCCGCTCGCACACCGTGGCGGCGCAGGGCGGCATCTCGGCCTCGCTCGGCAATATGGGGCCGGACGATTGGCGCTGGCACATGTACGACACCGTGAAGGGCTCGGACTGGCTCGGCGACCAGGACGCGATCGAGTACCTCGTGCGCAACGCCCCCGCGGCGGTCTACGAGCTGGAGCATTGGGGCGTGCCCTTCTCCCGCACGGAAGAGGGCAAGATCTACCAGCGGCCCTTCGGCGGCATGACGACCGATTACGGCAAGGGAACCGCGCAGCGCACCTGCGCGGCGGCCGACCGCACGGGGCACGCCATGCTCCACACCCTCTACGGGCAGGCGGTCAAGAACCACACCAACTTCTTCATCGAGTACTTCGCCCTCGACCTGATCATGGACGAGGACGGGCGCTGCCGCGGCGTCATCGCGATCGACCAGGCCTCGGGCGAGATCCACCGCTTCCGCGCCCAGATGACGGTGCTGGCCACGGGGGGCTATGGCCGCTCCTACTTCTCGGCGACGTCGGCCCACACCTGCACGGGCGACGGGAACGCGATGGTGCTGCGCGCCGGCCTGCCGCTGCAAGACATGGAGTTCGTGCAGTTCCATCCGACCGGCATCTACGGCGCGGGCTGCCTGATCACCGAAGGGGCCAGGGGCGAGGGCGGCTACCTGACGAATTCGGAGGGCGAGCGCTTCATGGAGCGCTATGCGCCCTCGGCCAAGGACCTCGCCTCCCGCGACGTGGTCTCGCGCTCGATGACCATGGAGATCCGCGCCGGCCGCGGCGTCGGCAAGGGCGGGGACCACATCTTCCTACACCTCGACCATCTCGACCCGAAGATCCTGCACGAGCGCCTGCCCGGCATCTCGGAGAGCGCCAAGATCTTCGCGGGCGTCGACGTGACGAAGGAGCCGATCCCCGTGCTGCCGACCGTGCACTACAACATGGGCGGCATCCCCACGAACTATCACGGCGAGGTGCTGACCCTGCGGGACGGCAACCCCGATACGGTGGTGCCCGGGCTGATGGCGATCGGCGAGGCGGCCTGCGTCTCGGTGCACGGGGCGAACCGCCTCGGCTCGAACTCGCTGATCGACCTCGTCGTGTTCGGCCGCGCCTCGGGCCTGCGCTGCGCCGAGATCGTCGAGCCGAACGGCCGCCAGCCGGAACTGCCCAAGGGCTCGGCCGACAAGGCGCTCGGCCGTCTCGACCGCTTCCGCTACGCCGACGGCGGCACGCCGACCGCGGAACTCCGCCTCGAGATGCAGAAGACCATGCAGAACAATTGCGCGGTCTTCCGCACCGGCGAGGTGCTGGAGGAGGGCAGGGGCCTGATCCACAAGGTCTGGAACGCGGCCGCGGACATCCGCATCACGGATCGCTCGCTGATCTGGAACACCGACCTTCTCGAGACGCTCGAATTCGACAATCTGATCGGCCAGGCGGTCGTCACGATGGAATCGGCGGCCAACCGCAAGGAATCCCGCGGCGCGCATGCCCGCGAGGACTTCCCCGACCGCGACGACCGGGAGTGGATGAAGCACACCCTCTCCTGGCTCGACGAGTCGAGCCACACCGTCGCGATCGATTACCGACCGGTCCACACCTACACGATGTCGAACGAGATCCAGTACATCGAGCCGAAGGCGCGGGTGTACTGACGAACCATTCCCGAATGCGGCGATCCGAGATGGGCGGAGGCGAGACGCCGTCCCGGGGTCGCCGCTGCGTCTCCGGCTCGTGAGAGCGAGAAGTCCATGGCTCAGTTCACCCTTCCCAAGAACTCCCAGCTCCGCGAGGGCAAGTCCTGGCCGGCACCGGCGGGGGCGAAGACCCTCACCGAGTTCCGGGTCTATCGCTGGAACCCGGACGACGGCGCCAACCCGCGGATCGACACCTATCAGGTCGACCGCGACGATTGCGGGCCGATGGTCCTCGACGCCCTCCTGTGGATCAAGAACAAGGTCGACTCGACGCTGGTCTTCCGGCGCTCCTGCCGCGAGGGCATCTGCGGCTCCTGCGCCATGAACATCGAGGGGCAGAATTCGCTCGCCTGCACGATGGGCATCGACGCCTGCAAGGAGCACGCAGCGGGCAAGAAGTCCGCCGCCGTGAGGATCTACCCCCTGCCGCACATGCCGGTCCTGAAGGACCTCGTGCCGGACCTCACGAACTTCTTCGCCCAGCACGCGGCGATCGAGCCCTGGCTGCAGACCGAGACGCCCGCGCCCGAGGCGGAATGGAAGCAGACGCCGGAGGACCGCGCCCGCCTCGACGGGCTCTACGAGTGCATCCTGTGCGCCTGCTGCACCACGAGCTGCCCGAGCTACTGGTGGAACGGCGACCGCTTCCTGGGGCCGGCGGCGCTGCTCCAGGCCTATCGCTGGCTGATCGACTCGCGCGACGAGAACACGGGCGAGCGCCTCGACGGGCTGCACGACCCATTCCGCCTCTACCGCTGCCACACGATCATGAACTGCGCCAACACCTGCCCGAAGAACCTGAACCCGGCCAAGGCGATCGCCGAGATCAAGAAGATGATGATCGCCCGCGAGGTCTGAGGCGGCCAGCGGGCGCCCGGTGAGGCGTGCCCGCCACACTTCCCCGAAAACCGGCGGCACCCCGGCAATCCCCAAGGGGTGCCCCCGTCCTCGCCTTGCGGGCAGCGCATTTGCCGGTGAGGCAGGCGGGCAAACGCGCCGGGAAGGCGCCCAAGGGAAGTGGATCGATGCCGCGCCAGTTGCTGTCGTCTCTCGCCGTCGCCGCCCTCACCGTGAGCCTCGCGGCCTGCGGCACCTCCCGTTTCGACGGGCCGCGCGCGCGGGCGAGCGTCGGGCCGCAGGCCGCGCTGGAATCGACGGTGCCGGCCGTGCCATCCGGTGCCGTGACGGCGGCCCCGCTCGCGCCCCCGCCCGGCGCGACGGCGGCACCCGACGGGCTGCCCCCGCCGGTCGGTGGCGAGGTCGCGGCCGTGGCGCCGGGCTCGAACGTGATCGCGGAGCCCGTCGCGCCCCCGCCGCCGCCGCCCCCGGTCGTGGCGAGCGGCCGCTCGGCCGTCGTCGGCAGCTGGACCGCGCGCGACGCGTCGGGCGCGAGTTGCAAGGTCTCGCTGTCGAGCGCGCCGGCCCTCGACCTCTACAAGGCCTCGGCAGCAGCTTGCGCCAACAAGGATCTCGCCAAGGTGACGGCCTGGGACTACCGGGACGGAGAGGTCTACCTCTACCAGGCCGGCGGCACCGTGGCGGCGCGGCTGCGCCAGGGCGGGGGCGCCCTCGACGGGGCGTTGACCAAGTCCGGCGCCTCGCTGGCCCTCGTGCGCTGAGCCGGGCACCGGCGGCCCGCGCCGTCAGGGGTTCACCCGCATGCCGAACAGCAGGGTGTTGTCTTTGAAGCTCGCGCCGGCGACCGTGCTGTCAATCTGCTGGTAGATGTAGCTTCCGCGGAACGTCAGCCAGCGGTTGAAGCGATAATCGAGGCGGGCCGTCGCCGAGAAGCCCGTCTCGCGGATGCTCGTCCCCTCGTAGGTGTTGTTGAGGAGCGCGCCGCCCAGCGTGATCGAGAGGTTGCGCAGGAGGTCGTGCTGAACCTCCAGCGTCGTCGCCTCCGTCAGGATGCCGCTGGAGCCCGCCACCGCCGTCTCGGTCACGCCCGTCACGGCGCCGAAGCGCACGGTGGTGAGCGGGCTGGCGCTCCAGACGAGGGCCGCGTTGAGGAGCGGCGCGTTGATGTCGCGCAGGGCCGGGTCGACGTAGGTGCGGTGCTGGAAGCCCGCCGAGACCTCGCCCGTGACGGTGCGTCCGAGGGCGAAGGTGGCGCCCGCCGTGATCCCGACGCCGTCCGAGTCGCGCCGCAGACCCGTCGAGTCGCGCCGCAGGTCGTAGACCCGGGTATCCGCCAGGAGATCCACGAAGGGCGTGATGACCGGCGATATCTCGTAGGCCGTACGCAGGCGCAGGCCGTACTGGTTCAGGTTGCGATCGGACTGGGGCAGCACCGTGCCGTTCGAGAGCCGGGCATCCTCGAATTCCGAGCGGTCCACCGAGCCGCGCAGCGAAACCTGCAGCCGGTTGAAGGTCTGGGTCGCGCCGAGCGAGGTGCCGTAGGTCGCCACGATCGGCCGCGAGACGGCGGCCGCCTGCAGGTCGGGGCTGCTCGTGCGCTGCGTGTCGACGAGGAAGCGGCCCTCCACGTCGAAGCGCAGATCCCGGTTGGCGTCGAGGCGCAGGCGGACGGCGCCGGCCCCGTTCGGCCGGCTCGCCGCATCGTTCTCGGGGAAGTTCGAGTACCCGCCGCGCAACTCGCCCGCGAGCTCGCTCGCCGACCAATCGCTGCGGAAATTGAGCTCGCCCTCGCTCCTCAGGGCCACCGAGCCGCGCGCCAGCTGCTTCGTGGTCTGGTCCGGGTTGGTGTCGTAGCCGAGGCTCTGCGTGAAGGAGGGGAAGAGCGTGAAGGTGCCGAGCTTGATCCCGAGGGGCGCGTAGGCATCGTCGGTGGCGATCGGCCGGCGCAGGGCATTGGCCAGGAGCGCGCCCGGGGTCTGCAGCCCGAGGGTCGGAATGAAGGCCGCCGACAGGGTCGGCAGCGGCACGCCGACGACGGCGTTCTGCACGACGGGACTGAGGCGGAGCGCCGGCGGCGGGATCTGGGTCGCCTGCTGCGTGATCCGGCGCGTCGCCGTGCCGATGCGCCGGGGCGGGGCCGCGCGCTGGCGCAGCAGCGTCGAGAGGGCGCGGTTGCTCGCCTCAAGGCCGGTGACGGCGTTGCTCCGGCCCGTGAGCCGGGCCTGGGTCCCGGCGCTCGGGGCCGACCGGCCCGTGGCGCTGCCCGAGGAATCCTCGCCCTCGGCGGAGGAACCGGCGAGGCCGGACCCGGGCGCGCCGGGGTCGCGGTTCGGGCGCAGCGTCGGCAGGCCGTCCTGCCCGGGAACCAGGCCGGCACCGGGGTTGTCGGGCTGGCCCGTGACGGGGCTCGCGGCCGTGAAATTCGGGCTCTGGGCAGCCGCGGGGCCGCCGAGGGCGGCCAGCAGCGCGAGGCCCGACGCCCGGCTTCCCCTCGCGATCGGCCTGCCCCGCTTCACCGGCCCCTGATCCCCCGCCCGTGACCCGCGGGCGGTCCGCCCGTCACGGGTGGGGCCGTCGCGTGATGTCCTTCGGTCCGCGCGCACCGTCGGGTGCCGGGCGGGCCGCATCTTGATCGTCGGTAAACGAACAGGGTTAGCGGCGCCTTAACGGCTGCTGCCGCACCCTCGGGGCACGGCCGGCCCGGCCCCGCTGCGACCACATTCGCCGGCCATGGATCCGCCGGATCCGGGTCCGCGGGACCCGCGACGGCGGATCGAGGGGAGCGTCCCGGACATGGCCCTGGCACAGCGGATCGGCGAGCGCGACGCGGCGACGGGCACGCACGGGGCGGCGGTCGCCTCGGCCCTGCGCACCATCGGCACCGAGCGCGAGGGCCTTGCCTGCCTGATGGAGGCGGTGGCGGACGGGCTCGGCGCGCCCTTCACCGCCGCGGTCGAGCGGATCGGCCGGGCGCGCGGCCGGGTCATCCTCACCGGCATGGGCAAGTCGGGCCATATCGGGCGCAAGATCGCCGCGACGCTCGCCTCCACCGGCACGCCAGCCCTCTACGTCCACCCGGCCGAGGCGAGCCACGGCGATCTCGGCATGGTGCAGCCCGACGACGTGGTCGTGGCCCTCTCCTGGTCCGGCGAGACGACGGAGCTCGCCGACATCATCGGCTACGCCAAGCGCTACCGCGTCGGGCTCGTCGCGATCACGTCGAACGCCGCCTCGACGCTCGGGCGCGAGGCCGATGTCTGTCTCACCCTGCCGAAGGCGCGGGAAGCGTGCCCCAACGGGCTCGCGCCGACCACCTCCACCGCCATGCAGCTGGCGCTCGGCGACGCGCTCGCCGTGGCGCTCCTGGAGGCGCGCGGCTTCTCGGCCCGCGAGTTCTCGATCTACCATCCGGGCGGACGCCTCGGCGCCTCGCTGCGGCAGGTGCGCGAGGTGATGCACACGGATGCGCAGCTGCCCCGCGTCACCCGCGGCACGCCGATGCGGGCGGCCATCGCCGAGATCGACGCCAAGGGCTTCGGCTCGGTGATCGTCGTCGAGGCCGACGGGCGGCTCGCCGGCATCGTCACCGACGGCGACCTGCGCCGCAACGTGTTCCGCGCCGACCTCGACAGCGTCTCCGTCGAGGCGGTGATGAGCGTGAATCCCCGGACGGTGAACCCCGAGACCCTCCTCGCCAAGGCGCTGGAGATCCAGGAATCCATGAAGATCACGGCGCTGATCGTCGTGGAGGACGGCCGCCCGGTCGGCCTCGTCCATTACCACGATCTGCTTCGCTCCGGCGTCGCCTGAGCAGTTTCGCCTCGGGACGATCCGATCTGAACAGAATTCGTTCGGCGCCCTATACTTGGAACGACAATTGAACTGCGCTACGCCCGAGCTCGGCCGCAACGACGGTCGATTCGGGGGATTGGACCATGCGCATTTCGTCTCTGCTCGGCGCGGCCGGGCTGCTGCTTCTCGCCGGTGAGGCCGCGACGGCGGCCAACCGGCACGTCGACATCGTCAACAGGACCGGCATGGCGATGAAGCACTTCTACGCCTCGACGACCGGCACGAACGAGTGGGAGGAGGACATCCTCGGCCGCGACGTGATCGATGACGGCGAGACCTTCGACATCAACATCGACGACGGCTCCGGCGCCTGCCGCTACGACTTCAAGGCGGTGTTCGAGAACGGCGCCTCGCTGGTGCGCAACAACGTCAACGTCTGCCAGATCAGCACCTTCACCTACACGCGCTGAGGCACGCGATTGCGGGCCGGCTCGCGCGGGAGCGAGCCGGCCCCTATAATGGCGCGGCCATGCCCAGCCCCGCCCGCCCGGTCCGCCGCCTCGACCCGATCCTCGTCGACCGCATCGCCGCGGGCGAGGTGGTGGAGCGCCCGGCCTCGGCGGTGAAGGAACTCGTAGAGAACGCGATCGACGCGGGCGCCCGCTCGGTCGAGGTCACGATCGAGGGGGGAGGGCGCCGCCTGATCCGGGTCGTCGACGACGGGATCGGCATGGATCCGGAGGATCTGGCGCTGGCGGTGGAGCGCCACGCCACATCGAAGCTGCCGGACGGGGACCTCACCCGCATCGCCTCCCTGGGCTTTCGCGGCGAGGCGCTGCCCTCGATCGCCGCCGTGGCGCGGCTCACCATCACCACCCGCACGGCGCAAGCCTCCTCCGGCGCGAGCCTCACCGTCGATGCGGGCCTCAAGGGCGAGGTGCGGCCGGCATCGGCCGCCCGCGGCACCCGCATCGAGGTCGCGGACCTGTTCTCGGCGACGCCCGCCCGCCTCAAATTCCTGAAATCCGACCGGGCGGAGACGGCGGCCATCGCCGACATGCTGCGCCGCCTCGCGGTGGCCGAGCCCGGGATCCGCTTCACGCTCCGCACCGAATCCGGCCAGCCGATCGTCTTCCCCGCCGAGACGGAGGGGGGACCGGCCGCGATGCTGCGTCGGCTCGTGGCGGTGCTCGGGCCCGATTTCGGGCCGAACGCGCTGCCGCTCTCGATGGCGCGGGAGGGCCTCGCGCTCGAGGGCCATGTCGGCCTGCCGACCTTCCACCGGGGGTCGGCCACCCACATCCACTTCACGGTGAACGGGCGGCCGGTGCGCGACCGGCTGCTCCTCGGGGCCGTGCGCGGCGCCTACGCCGACACCATGGCCTCGGACCGGCACCCGGTCCTGGCGCTCCATCTCACCTGCGACGCGGGCTTCGTCGACGTGAACGTGCATCCGGCCAAGACCGAGGTGCGCTTCCGCGACCCCGGCCTCGTGCGCGCCCTGATCGTCAGCGCGATCCACGAGGCCCTGCGCCGGGGCGGCGCCCGCTCCGCCACGACGGGCGCCGCCCGCGCGCTCGAGGCCCTGCGGCCGGTGGGGGCGGCCCTGCCGGAGGGTGGTCTTGCGCCGCTGCGCACCCATACGGGCGCGAGTGCCCCGAGCCTGTTCCGCCCGACCCGGCCGAGCTTCTTTCCCGGCCGCGCGCCCTCCTTCGGGGCACCGGCCGAGTTCCGCCGCGAGACGGCCGAGGCCGGACCGGAGGCGGAGGGTTTCGGCGAGGCGGCGCAGGCCCTCCTCGAACCCGGCCCGTCCGATCCGCCCCTGGCCCCGCCGGCGGCCGATTGGCGCGCGGCGCCCTCCGAGAGCGAGCCCCTCGACCATCCGCTCGGGGCGGCGCGGGCGCAGCTCCACGAGACCTACATCGTGGCCCAGACCCGCGAGGGCGTCGTCCTCGTCGACCAGCACGCCGCCCACGAGCGCCTCGTCTACGAGCGGCTGAAGCGGGAGCGGGCAGAGGGCGGCATCGCCCGGCAGGGCATGCTGATCCCGGAGGTGGTGGAGATGGCGCCCCACGACGCGGAGCGCCTCGTCGCGGCCGCGGCCGACCTCGACCGGCTCGGCCTCGCGATCGAGGCCTTCGGCCCCGGCGCCGTGCTGGTGCGGGAGGTGCCCGCCGCCCTGGGCCGGACCTCGATCCGCGCCCTCGTCACGGACATCCTCGACGCGCTGGCCGAGAGCGGGCTGGAGGAGGGGGGCGAGGCGGGCACGGAAGGCGGCGGCCCGCTGGGGCGGCGGCTCGACGCCGTGCTCTCGCGGATGAGCTGCCACGGCTCGATCCGGGCGGGCCGGCGCCTGCGGCCGGAGGAGATGAACGCCCTCCTGCGCGAGATGGAGGCGACGCCGCTCTCGGGCTCGTGCAACCACGGCCGCCCGACCTTCGTGACGCTGAGCCTCGCCGACATCGAGAAGCTGTTCGGGCGCCGTTGAGCAGGCCCCAAGCGATCACGTTTCGCGGCCTCCCGCGTAGATCGCGATCATCACCGCCGTGTCCCCGTAGACCCGCCGTTCCAGGCTCTCGAAGGCCGGCGGCAGGGTGAGCGCGGCCTCCGCCGCCTCCTCGATGACGGCGAGTGCGCCGGGCTCCAGCCACCCCCCTTGCGCCGCCGAGGCGAGGGCCCTCGGGGCGAGGTCGCGGCCGTAGGGCGGGTCGCAGAAGACGAGGCCGAAGCGCCCGGCCGGACCGGCCGGGCCGAGCTTCGTCGCGTCGCGGCGGAACAGGCGGGTGACGCCCTCGAGCCCCAGCGCCTCGATGTTCTGGCGGATGAGGGAGCGCGCCTCCGCGCCCTCGTCGACGAGGAGCGCGTAGGACGCCCCGCGCGAGAGCGCCTCGAAGCCGAGCGCGCCGGTGCCGGCGAAGAGGTCGAGCACCCGCGCCCCCGAGACCGCGTCCGCGTAGGCGTGGGCGAGGACGTTGAACAGGGCCTCGCGCAGGCGGTCCGAGGTCGGCCGGATCGCCTCGGTGCGGGGGGAGGCGAGGCGTCGGCCGCGGAGCGCGCCGCCGACGATCCTCACCGGCCGCCGCGGGGCTTGCCGCCGGGCCTGCCGCCCGGCTTGCCCCCGAAGCCGCCGGGCTTGCCTCCGAAGCCGCCGGGCTTGCCCCCACCCGGCTTGCCGCCGGCCCGCGGGCCCGACCCGCCGCCGGGCTTGGCCCCGAAGCCGCCGGGCTTGCCCTCGCCCCGGGCGCCGGAGCGGGCACCGGACCGCGGCCCGCCGGACGCCGCGTCGGACCGGCCCTCCGCCTTGCCGCGGAAGCCGCCGCCGGGCTTGTCGCCGAACCGGCCTCCCGGCTTGCCTCCGAAGCCGCCAGGCTTAGCTCCGAAGCCGCCGGGCTTGGCCCCGAAGCCGCCGGGCTTGCCCTCACCCCGGGGGCCGGAGCGGGGACCGCTCGACCGGCGCGCCTCGCCCTCGCCGCCCTCCTGGCGCCAGCGGGCACCGGTCTCGGCCCGGGGGCCGCCGCGCGAAGACTCGCCGCGCGAAGACTGGCCGCGGGAAGCCTCGCCGCGGGGCGGACGCTCGCGGAACGGGCGATCCTGAGACGGGCGTTCCCGGTCCGAACGCTCGCGGGCAGGACGCTCCCGGGCAGAATGCTCCCGCGCAGGACGTTCGCGGTCCGAACGCTCCCTGTCCGGGCGCTCGGCGCGCGGGCCGCTGCGGGTCAGGCGCGCCTCCCCGGACGGCCCGCGCCGCTCGGGCGGCGCGCGGTCGCTGACGCCCTCGCGGGAGGGGCGCTCTCGGGACGCGCCCTCGCGGGAGCCACCCTCAGTGCCGTCCGCGCGGCGGAACTTCCGGGTGCCGGTCGCGGGGTCGATCGTGGCGAACCGGGTGCGGCGGTGCGGCTCGGGGGCCGGCTCCGGCGGGCTCGCCTGCAGGCGCTCGACCACCACGCGGCGCTCGCCGGTGCGGATCGAGCCGACGCGCTCGCGCCCCCGCTCGGCGGCGGCCGCCCGCTCCGCCTTCGGGTCGGCGCCGCGCCGGGGCACCTTGGCGGCGCGCAAGGGGGCGGGGCCGTCCGTCTCGTCGGCCCGCCAGACGGAGCGGCGGGGGCCGGGGCCCATGCCGCCGGTGGGCACGCGCGCGGGCGGCCGGACCGGCGAGGCCGCCGGCCCGCCGCGCCCGGTCCGCGGCGCCTCGGCGCCGCGCCGGCCCGGCGCCTCGCGGCGGCTGTCGGTGCGGGCGGCTCCGCGCGCGGCGGCGGCCGCCTCGCGCGCCGCCCCCTTCGGCGAGCCGAACGGGGTCACGGGCTCGCGCACCGGGCTCTCGAAATCGACCTCGGCCTGCGCCGAGAGGCCGGGGCCGAGCTGCTCCTTCAGCACCTTGGTGCGCACCTCCTCGACGAGGCCGGCCTCCAGGTCGCCGAGCTGGAAGGGCCCGAACGAGAGGCGGATCAGCCGGTTCACGGCCAATCCCAGATGCTCGAGGATGCGCTTGACCTCCCGGTTCTTGCCCTCGCGCAGGCCGAGCGTCAGCCAGAGGTTGTCGCCCTGCATCCGGTCGAGGCTGGCCTCGATCGGGCCGTATTCCATGCCGTCGATGGTGACGCCCTTGCGCAGCCGGTCGAGCTCGGCCTGGGTCGTCTCGCCGTGCGCACGCACCCGGTAGCGGCGCAGCCAGCCCGTGTCGGGATGGGCGATCACCTTGGCGAGGCCGCCGTCATTGGTGAGGAGCAGGAGCCCCTCGGTGTTGATGTCGAGCCGGCCCACCGCGACGACGCGGGGCAGATCCTCCGGCAGCGTCTCGAACACGGTCTGGCGCCCCTCCGGGTCGCGGGCCGTGGTGACGAGGCCGCGGGGCTTGTGGAACAGCCAGAGCCGGGTGCGCTCGCGGGCGGGCAGGGGCTCGCCGTCGACGACGATCCGGTCGGCCTCCGTCACGTTGATCGCGGGCGAGGCCAGGACCTCGCCGTTGAGGAGCACTCGCCCCTCCGCGATCATCGCCTCCGCGTCGCGGCGGGAGGCGACGCCGGCCCGCGCGATCGCCTTGGCGATGCGCTCGCCCTCCGGGGTGCCCTGGTCCGGCGAGGCGGGCGCCTCGCCCCCCTCTGTCTCGCTTCCCTGCGCCTCCCGCGCCTGCGCCTTGGCCCGCGGCTCGCTCCGGCGCACGGCGAGGGGCTTGGCCGCCTTCTCCTTGCGGCGCGGCCGCGGCGCCTCGGAATCGGGGCCGGGCACGCCCGCGTCGGTGGCGGGGGCCCAGGCGGCAGGCTCCTCCGGCCGCGCGGCGGGCGGGTCGGTCTCGGGGATGTCGGGGGTGTCGTCGGGCGGGGTCGCGTTCATGGGCGCCCCATAACAGAGGCGGGCGGGCCGCGCGAGGCCGATGCGTCAACCGCGCCCGCGCAGCGCCCCGGAAATGGAAGAGGCGGCCGCAAGGGCCGCCTCGTCACGCATGTCCGTCTTCGGGGTCCGGGGCGCCTCAGAGCCTCGGCGAACGGCCGCGCATCACGCCGAACACGGCGGAGATGAGGAACAGGGCGATCGCGACGAAGAAGACGATCTTGGCCGCCTCCATGGCGGTGCCCGCGATGCCGCCGAACCCGAGCAGGGCCGCGATGACGGCGACGACGAGGAAGGTGACTGCCCAACCGATCATGGTGCTCTCCGTGACTTCGATGTTGCCGGCTCAACGGCCAAGCTAGGCCCTCGGTTCCGGATGCCGACGCCGCCGGCTCCGTGCGTCCGGCGGCGTCTTTCACGCCCCGACTTTACGCCGGGGGCGCCCTTCAGTTCCTCGGGCCTCGGGGCGTGATGCAGCCGGGCGTTGTCCGGGCGGGGCCTCCGGCGGCGCTTCCCCCGCCGCCGGCCCGCCCCTAGAATGCGGCCCGTGCCCGATCCCGACCATCGCTCCCCGGACCCGCTGAGCCTCGCCCTGGACGCTGCCCGCCGGGCCGCCGGCGAGGGCGAGGTGCCCGTCGGCGCGGTGGTCGTGCGGGACGGCGCCGTCCTCGCCGTCGCCCACAACCGCCCGCGGGCGCTGCGCGACCCGACCGCCCACGCGGAGATCCTGGCGATCCGCGCCGCCTGCGCCCGCCTCGGCGACGAGCGGCTGAGCGGCTGCGACCTCTACGTGACGCTGGAGCCCTGCCCGATGTGCGCGGGCGCGATCTCGTTCGCGCGGATCCGGCGGCTCTACTTCGCGGCCCCCGACCCGAAGGGCGGCGGCGTCGAGCACGGGCCGCGGGTGTTCAACCAAGCGACCTGCCACCACGCGCCGGAGGTCTACGGGGGCCTGCGCGAGGCGGAGGCCGCGGCCCTGCTGCGCGCCTTCTTCGCGGACAGGCGGGGCTGAGGGGCGTGCAGGATCCCGGCAGCAGGCCGCGCGAGACAGGAGGAGCGAGATGACACCCCCTTACGAGCGCGCCCTGATCGTGGGCGCCGGGTCCGGCCTGAGCGCGTCGCTCGCCCGGCTCCTCGCGGGGCAGGGGATGCGGGTGGGGCTCGCCGCGCGCAACGTCGCCAAGCTCGGCGACCTCGCCGCGGAGACGGGCGCCGCGATCCATGCCTGCGACGCCAGCCGGCCCGCGGAGGTCGAGGCCCTGTTCGCCCGGCTGGAACCGGCGCTCGGCGGCCATCCGGACGTGGTGGTCTACAATGCGAGCGGGCGCCTGCGCGGCCCCCTCGTCGGCCTCGATCCCGAGGCGGTCGAGCGCGCGCTCGCGGTGACGGCCTACGGCGCCTTCCTCGTGGCGCAGGCGGCCGCCCGCCGGATGCTGCCCGCCCGGCACGGGGCGCTGCTGTTCACCGGCGCCTCGGCCAGCGTGAAGGGATTTGCGGGGTCGAGCCCCTTCGCCATGGGCAAGTTCGCCCTGCGCGGCCTCTCGGAGAGCCTCGCCCGCGAGTTGCAGCCGCAGGGCATCCACGTCGCGCACGTCGTCATCGACGGCGCCATCCGGAACCCGGCCCGCGGCGGCGAGCCGCCGGACGCGCCGGACAGCACCCTCGACCCCGACGCCATCGCCCGGGCCTATCTCGACCTCCTGCGCCAGGACCGCAGCGCCTGGACCTCCGAGGTCGCGCTCCGCCCCTGGGTCGAGCGGTTCTGACCCTCGCGCCGCCCTCCCTCTCCCGTTCGGGAGAGGGAGGGCCGTTCGGAGACGTCACCCGGCCAGGAACGCCCGCAGGGCCTTGAGCGTGGCGGACGGGTTCTCCTCGGCGAGGAAATGGCCGGAGACGACGACCTCCCCGGTCGCCTGCGGCGCGAAGGTGCGCCGCCAGGTGGCGAGGGCCGTCTCGGGCTTGCCCCGCTCGAGATAGGCGTCGCTCGACAGGACGAGGACCGGCATCGGCAGGGTGCGCCCGGCCGCGAGGTCGGCCGCGTCGGCCGCGCGGTCCGGCCCCGCCCCGGCCCGGTAATCCTCGCACATCGCGTGGATGCGCTCGGGCACGTTCCAGGATTGCCGGTAGAGGGCGAGCGCCCCCGGCGCGAAGGCGGAGAGGTCCTTCGCGCGGGACCAGTCGCGCAGCAGGCCCTCGTAATAGGCGTCCGGGCCGCGGGCGAGGATCTCGTCCTCCGGCCCCGGTGCCGGGCCGGCCAGGAACGGCCAGTGCGGGTTCATGCCGGGATGCGCCTCGATCCGCTCCCACTGGACGAGAGTCGGCACGATGTCGAGGAGGGCGAGGCGGGCGACCCGGCCCGGCTCGTCGAGGGCGAGCCGGTAGGCGACGCGGGCGCCGCGGTCGTGCCCGCAGAGCGCGAAATGGACGTGGCCGATCCGCTCCATCAGCGCGACGATCTCGCGCCCGAGCTCGCGCTTGGCGTAGGCCTCGTGGCCGGGGCCTCCCGCGGGCGCCGCCGACCAGCCGTAGCCCTTCAGGTCGAGGCAGATCACCCGATGGTCGCGCGCGAGATCGGGGGCGAGGCGGTGCCACATCGCGTGCGTCTGAGGAAAGCCGTGCAGGAGGAGGAGCGGGGGCGCCTCCGCCGGGCCGCCGGCACGCGCGAAGGCGCGCCCGCCCAGCCCCTCGAGCCAGAGCGACTCGAAGCCCGGGAAGAGATCCACGCTCCCGGCATCGTCCGTCATCGATCGTCTCCCCCTGCCCCATGGCCGGCGCCCGATGAAATCCGGCGCGTGTTGAACCCGTCCGGGCCGATTCGGCTCCGGCTCCTGCATAGATTCTTCGCGTTGCAGCCCGAATAGTGTGCAGTGTGCGTAGAATTGATCCGAGAACAATTGTTAAGACATACCCAGCAACATCGGCACGTTCCGCGACGGTGGTTCGATGCCCCTACAACTCTTGGAAGATTACGCGCAGGTGGCCTCGGACTGGTTCTGGGAGACCGGGGCGGATGCGTGCTTCACCTACCTGAGCCCGGGCATCGGCCGCTTCCTCGGGCGGGACGTGGCCGAGCTGATGGGCCGGTCCCGCCACGCGATCTCGGTGAACGGCGAGGACGAGAACCACTGGAGACCCTATCGCGAGGCGATGGCGCGGCGCGAGGGCTTTCGCGACTTCGACTATCCCTATTCCCATCCCGACGGCGGCACGCGCTGGCTGCGCATCAGCGGCGAGCCCCGCTTCGGGCGGGACGGCGCCTTCGAGGGCTACCGGGGCGTCGGCACCGACGTGAGCGCCGAGCGGGCGGCGCGCAGCGCCCTCTCGACGGCGCTCGGCGACCTGCGGGCCTCGAACCTGCGGCTCGCCGAGCAGAACCGCCTGTTCGAGGCGGCGCTGAGCAACATGGTCCAGGGCCTGTGCATGTTCGACGCCGCGGCGCGGCTCGTCGTCTGCAACCACCGCTATCGGGAGATCTTCGGCCTGCCACCCGAGGCGGTCCAGTTCGGGATGAGCCAGCGCGACCTCTGCACGATCCTGGTGGCGCGGGGCTGCTACCGGCGCGAGGTCACGGTCGACAGCCTGTGCGAGGGGACGCGGCTGGCCATCACCGCGGACGAGGCCGCGCCGATCCACCGGGAGCTCGCCGACGGGCGCATCCTCGCCGTGTGCTACCGCCCGATCGAGGGCGGGGGCTGGGTCTCGACCTTCGAGGACATCACCGAGCGCCGCCGCAACGAGGCGCGCATCGCCCACATGGCGCGCCACGACGCGCTGACGGACCTTCCGAACCGCACGGCCCTGCGCGAGTGCGGCACCGACCTGATGGCCGAGGGGCGCCATGAGGGCGGGCAGCGCCTCGCCATGCTCGCCCTCGACCTCGACCGGTTCAAGGTGGTCAACGACACGCATGGCCACGGCGTCGGCGACGCGCTCCTTCGGGCGGTGGCCGAGCGGCTCTGCGCCAACGTGCGCGGCGGCGACCTCGTGGCCCGCCTCGGCGGCGACGAGTTCGCGGTGATGCACCGGGTCGCCGACGCGCAGGGGGCCCTGACGCTCGCCGAGCGCCTGATCGCCGTGGTGAGCGCGCCCTACGAGCTCGGCGACTACTCGGTCGAGATCGGCATGAGCGTCGGCCTCGCCCTGGCCGGGGCCGAGACCGAGGATGTCGAGCGCCTCCTGAAGAACGCCGACACCGCCCTCTACCACGCCAAGGGCGCGGGGCGCGGGCAGGCCTGCCTGTTCGCGGCGGCGATGGACGAGACCGCCGAGGCGCGCCGCACCCTGGAGCGGGACCTGCGCGCGGCCCTCGTCAGCGACGCCTTCGAGCTGCATTACCAGCCCCTGGTCGAGGCCGGCAGCGGCGGCGTCAGGACGCTGGAGGCGCTGATGCGCTGGCGCCACCCGGAGCAGGGGCTGATCAGCCCGGCGACCTTCATCCCCATCGCGGAGGAGACCGGGCTGATCGTGCCGCTCGGCGAGTGGGTGCTGAACCAGGCCTGCCGGGACGCGGCGACCTGGCCCGCCGAGGTCGGCCTCGCCGTCAACGTCTCCGCGGTGCAGCTGCGCCACCGCGCCTTCGCGCAGACGGTGCTGCTGGCGCTCGCCGCGAGCGGCCTGCGGCCCGAGCGTTTGGAGCTCGAGATCACCGAGAGCGTCCTCCTCGACGACACCGAGGCGAACCTGGAGACGCTGCACCTGCTGCGCCGGACCGGCATCCGCATCTCGATGGACGATTTCGGCACCGGCTACTCGAGCCTGAGCTACCTGCGCCGCTTCCCCTTCGACAAGATCAAGATCGACCGCTCCTTCGTGCGCGACGCGGGCCACCTCGCCGAATCGGGGCCGATCATCCGGGCGCTGGTCGGGCTCGGCGCCAATCTCGGCATCACCACGGTGATCGAGGGCATCGAGACGCCGGACCAGCTCGCCGCCGTGCGGGCCGAGGGCTGCGACGAGATCCAGGGCTTCCTGTTCAGCCCGCCGCGGCCGGCCCGCGAGGTCGGCGAGATGCTGGCGGGCCTGCGCCGGCGGGCCGCGCAGGAGGCTGCCCAGGAGGGCGCCCAGGAGGCTGCCCAGGAGGCCGCGGCCGCCTGAGCCCCGGACGTCCCCTGCGACGTCCCCTGCGACTTGCCCCGCTCTTTGCCCCGCTGCTGGCCCTGCTACTTGCCCTGGAGCGCCTTCGCGACGCCGGCGAGGCGTCGGGCGGCCTTGCGCGCGGGCGCGTCGACCGCGTCCAGGAACAGGATGCCGGCCATGACGGAGGCGACCGTGAGGAGGAACTGGGCCAGCGCGTGGGACATCGACCGGGCTCTCGTGATTCGGCTGAGGCGCACCCGTTCTGCCGGGCACTGCCGACACGATTCAATCGGAACAGGGTGAACGCGGGGTAACCGGAGGGCCGGCGGAGCGTTTTCCCGGGCCGGTGCGCCCCGGATGCCACGCTCCGCCGGACGGCCCTAGACGCCCCGGCCCGCGGCCTCGCGGGCGACGGCGCGCTGGCCGATGTCGCGGCGGCAGAACCCCTCCGGCCAGTCGATCCGCGCGACCGCCGCGTAGGCGCGGGCCTGCGCCTCGGCCACGCTCTCGCCGAGGGCGGTGACGGCGAGGACGCGGCCCCCGTCGGCGAGCAGCCGGTCGCCCTCGGCGCGGGTGCCGGCCTGGAAGACGAAGGCGGCGTCGCTCGCCGCCGCCTCCGCGACCCCGCGGATCTCCGATCCCCGCACCACCGTGCCCGGATAGCCCGCCGCCGCCATCACCACGGTGAGCGCGGCCCGGTGCGGGTCGAATTCGAGGGCGACGCCGGAGAGATCGCCGTCGCAGGCCGAGAGCAGGGCGGGGACGAGGTCCGAGGCGAGGCGCGGCATCAGCACCTGGGCCTCGGGATCGCCGAAGCGGGTGTTGTACTCGATGAGCTTCGGCCCCTCCTCGGTCAGCATCAGCCCGGCATAGAGGATGCCGGTGAAGGGGGTGCCTCGCTCGCGCATGCCCCTGAGGGTCGGCGCGATGATCGTGTCCATCACGGCGCGCTCGATCTCCGGCGTCACGATGGCGGCGGGCGAGTAGGCGCCCATGCCGCCGGTATTCGGCCCCCGGTCCCCGTCGAAGACGCGCTTGTGGTCCTGGGCGGTGCCGACCGGAATGGCGCGGGTGCCGTCGCAGAGGGCGAAGAAGCTCGCCTCCTCGCCGACGAGGCATTCCTCGATCACGACCTCGGCGCCGGGCTCGGAGAGCAGGGCGCGCAGGGCGGCCTCCGCCTGGTCGAGGGTGTCGGCCACGGTGACGCCCTTGCCGGCGGCGAGCCCGTCCGCCTTGACGACGATCGGCGCGCCCCGCTCGCGCAGGTAGGCGAGGGCCGGATCGAGCGCGGAGAAGCGGGCGAAGGCGGCGGTGGGAATGCCGTAGGCGGCGCAGAGATCCTTGGTGAAGCCCTTGGAGCCTTCGAGCCGGGCGGCGGCCCTCGTCGGCCCGAAGGCCCGGATGCCGGCCTCCGTCAGATCGTCCACGAGGCCCGCGACGAGGGGCGCCTCGGGCCCCACCACCACGAGGCCGATCCCCTCCTGCTCGCAGAAGGCGCGGACCGCCGCGTGGTCCGAGACCGCGAGATCGGGCCGGTTCTCGCCGTGCTGGGCCGTGCCGGGATTGCCGGGCGCGGTGAACAGGCGGGTGCAGAGCGGGCTCTTGGCGAGCGCGAAGGAGAGGGCGTGCTCGCGCCCGCCCGAACCGATCAGAAGGATGTTCATGGGACCGGGGTTTTCCTCAAAAACCGGCCCGGAGGAAAGGAGAATCCGACACGGCGCGCGAGGTCGTGCACGGGAACGGCACTCCGGGGCCGCGGTTTCCCCGCCTGGGGATGGAGGGCGCCCATGGAGCAGGCAGGCGGGCGAGGGCCGCTCACGATCGAGCGGGCCGCGAGCCTCACCCAGACGCTCGCCATCGTCGCGGCCGGGGCCTGGGCGGTCTACACCTTCATCTACGAGGCCCGGATCAAGCCGGGCCTGGAGCCGCCCGCCGTCTCGGTGAAGACCGACCTCGTGAAGGCCGGCGAGCGCGGCGACCGGATCGCGATCCGCTCCACCCTCACCCGCACCAATGTCGGGCATACCGGCGTGCGCATCCTCGGCCTCACCTACAACGTGGTCGGGATCAGCGCCCGCTTCGGCACGGATCCCGGCCGGGAGGGGGCCTTCGCGGCGAGCCTTGCGGGCTCGGCCAGCGTCGGCGCGGCGCGCGACTACGCGCTCGGGGAGCCGGGCAGCGTGATCCTGCGCCACGGCACCCTGTTCGAGGGCGCGACGGAGGGGCCGGCCGAGCCCTCCGACCTCAATCCGGGCGAGACGGTCTCGCGCGACCTCATCCTCTACGCCGACCGCACGCAGTTCGATTTCCTGCGCGTCGAGGTGAGCCTCGCCTACGCCAAGAGCGACGAGCCGCCCGTGCCCCTGCGCTTCGAGACGGGGCCGGGCGGTCGCCTGTCGCTTCAGCCGCGGGCCGATTGCCGGGCGGAGCCCGGGACCTGCCGGCGCCTGAAGGCGACGGACTTCGCCACCGAGTTTTCCCTCTGGTGAATCGCAGGCGGCGGCCCACCGTGGCCCCGGCGCCCTCGACCATCGCCCCGGGCGGCGCTAGCCTCCCGCCCCATGTCCATCCTCGCCGCCCTGACGCAGCCGCAGCCGAGCCAGTCCGCCGCGACGAACCAGACCGAGTGGAGCGTCGGCGACCTCGCCGCGGCGCTCCGCCGGACGCTGGAGGACGCCTTCGGCCACGTGCGCCTGCGGGGCGAGATCTCGGGCTATCGCGGGCCGCACGGCTCGGGCCACGCCTATTTCTCGCTCAAGGACGGCAACGCGAAGATCGACGCGGTCGTCTGGAAGGGCACGCTCAACCGCCTCCGGCAGAAGCCGAAGGAGGGGCTGGAGGTCGTCGCCACCGGCAAGATCACGACCTATCCCGGCAAGTCCTCCTACCAGATCGTCGTCGAGAGCCTGGAGCCTGCCGGGATCGGTGCCTGGATGGCGCTCCTGGAGGAGCGCAAGCGCCTGCTCGCGGCGGAGGGCCTGTTCGCGCCCGAGCGCAAGCGCCCGATCCCCTACCTGCCGCGCGTGGTCGGGGTCGTCACCTCGCCGACCGGCGCCGTCATCCGCGACATCCTGCACCGGCTGGAGGACCGCTTTCCCCGCCCCGTCCTCGTCTGGCCCGTGCGGGTGCAGGGGGAGGGCGCGGCCGAGGAGGTCGCCGCCGCGATCCGGGGCTTCAACGCCCTCGCCCCCGGCGGCCCGATCCCGCGGCCGGACGTGCTGATCGTCGCCCGCGGCGGCGGCTCGATCGAGGATCTCTGGGCCTTCAACGAGGAGGTCGTGGTCCGCGCCGCCTTCGAGAGCGCGATCCCCCTGATCTCGGCGGTGGGCCACGAGACCGACACCACCCTGATCGACTACGCCGCCGACCGACGCGCGCCGACGCCCACGGGCGCGGCCGAGATGGCGGTGCCCGTCCACGCCGAATTGACGGCGCAGATCGACGATCTCGGCCGCCGCCAGCGGGGTGCGGTCCTGCGCAAGCTCGACCGGGACCGGAGCGACCTGCGCGCCAGCGTGCGGGCGATGCCGGGCGCCGACGCCTTCCTGGCGGGCAAGCGCCAGCGCCTCGACCTCGCCGAGGCCCGCCTGCGGCCGGCTTTGGCCAACAATGCCCGCACCTTCCGCGACCGGCTCGGCCGCGTGCTGGAGCGCCTCGCCCGCCACCCGCCGGAGCTCGGCCTCGCCCGGGCCCGCGCGCGTCTCTCCGCGATCGACCACCGCCCGCGCACCGCGATCCTGCACCAGATCGGCCGCCGGGCCGACGCGCTCGCCGGCCTCGACCGGCTGCTCGGCTCGCTCAGCTACCGGGCGGTCCTCGCCCGCGGCTACGCCCTCGTCCGGGACGAGACCGGCGCGAGCGTCCGCTCCGCCGCCCAGGTCGCGCCGGGCGCCCGGCTGCGGCTCGAATTCGCCGATGGCGGCGCGGCGGTGCGGGCGGAGGGCGAGGGGCCGGAGGCGGACGGCCCGCAGGATGGAGGGCGCCAGCAGGATGGTGGGCGCCAGCAAGAGGTTGGGCGCCAGCGGGACGGGGTCGCCGAGGCCCCGCCCGCGCGCCCGGCGCGGCGCCCCGCGAAGCGCCGGGAGCCCGCCGCCGACGCGCCCGCCGCCCGGCAGGGCAGCCTGTTCTGAGGCGCCCGGCCCGGTGCCCGGCTTGGCGGGCGGCTTCCCGCCCGGCTTGGCGCGCGCGGGCTCCTGCGCCAGATCGGGCCTCGCGACCCCGCGAGAGGAGACCCCGATGAAGCACGGCGCCCGCAACGACATCCCGGCCGAGGTGGTCGAGATCAAGCACGGCACGCTGATGGCGCAGGTCGAGGTGCGGCTCGTCGGCACCGAGTATCGCATGAGCTCGGTGATGACCCTCGATTCCCTGCGGGCGCTTGGGTTGCAGCTCGGAGACCGCGTCAGCGTGGTCGCCAAGGCGGTGAACGTGCTCCTGACGAAATCCTGAGGCGGGCCGGCGCCCGCGCCGTTCGCCGCCCGCAACCCCCGCCCCCGGCCGGGATGGTTGACGCGGGTGCCGGCGTTTGCGACCCGCTCGGCTGCCCCGGCCCGAGCCCGATCCTTGCTTGCGGCCGGGCGCGAGGGTCCCGAAGGAGAGGGCATGACCACTAGCATCGACAGCGACCAGAAGCTCCACCTCGTGTTCGGCGGCGAGCTGGAGCGGCTCGAGGGCGTGCGCTTCCGCGACGTCAAGGGCCTCGACATCGTCGGCATCTTCCCCGACTACGCCTCCGCGCAGGCCGCCTGGAAGGCGAAGGCCCAGGCCACGGTCGATTCGGCCCAGACCCGCTATTTCATCGTGCACCTGCACCGGCTCCTCGAGCCGTGAGGCCGGTCGGGCCGGCCCCGCGTCGGGAGGCTCCGGGGGGGCGCGGCCGTGCAGGGCAGGGATGCCGCCGGCATGAAGCCATTGTGACGCCCATCCACCGCTGATAAGAGCCCGGCCGGCCGGATCGGTGGTCCCGACGGCCGGGCCGGCGTCATAATCCAGGTTCCGCAGCGCCTCTGGCCCCAGATCCGCGACATGAGTGTGCCGGCATGAAGTCCTCGATCAAGATCATCGCCGGCAATGCCAGCCGGCCATTGGCCGAGGCCATCGCCGCCTACCTCGAGCTGCCGCTCGCCAAGTGCATGGTCCGGCGCTTCGCCGACATGGAGATCTTCGTCGAGCTTCAGGAGAACGTGCGCGGCGAGGACGTCTTCATCGTCCAGTCGACCTCGTTCCCGGCCAACGACCACCTGATGGAGCTGCTCATCATGATCGACGCCGCGCGGCGCTCCTCGGCGCGGCGCATCACGGCGGTGATCCCCTATTTCGGCTACGCCCGCCAGGACCGGCGCACCTCGGGCCGCACCC
The DNA here is from genome assembly GCF_031457035.1 of Methylobacterium sp. BE186. NCBI lineage: Bacteria > Pseudomonadati > Pseudomonadota > Alphaproteobacteria > Hyphomicrobiales > Methylobacteriaceae > Methylobacterium > Methylobacterium sp. BE186. Next base: position 38,610 of record NZ_JAVDVV010000002.1, on the reverse strand, counting down.
CGATCTCGGCCAAGCTCGTGGCGAACCTGATCACCGAGGCCGGCGCCGACCGCGTCCTCACCCTCGACCTCCATGCCGGCCAGATCCAGGGCTTCTTCGACATCCCGACCGACAACCTCTTCGCCGCCCCCGTGATGGTGCGCGACATCAAGGAGCGGCTACCGGGCGGCGACCGCATGGTGGTCTCGCCGGACGTCGGCGGCGTGGTGCGCGCGCGCGCCATCGCCAAGCGCATCGACGCGCAGCTCGCCATCGTCGACAAGCGCCGCGAGCGACCCGGCGAATCCGAGGTCATGAACATCATCGGCGAGGTCGAGGGGCGCTCCTGCATCCTCGTCGACGACATCGTCGATTCGGGCGGCACCCTCGTGAACGCGGCCGAGGCGCTGTTGAATGCCGGCGCCAAGGACGTCTCGGCCTACATCACGCACGGGGTGCTCTCGGGCGGCGCCGTCTCGCGCATCGCCGCCTCGCGGATGAAGGAACTCGTGATCACGGACTCGATCCAGCCGACCCAGGCCGTGAAGCTCGCCCGCAACATCCGCGTCGCCACGATCGCGCCGCTGCTCGGCGAGGCGATCGGGCGCACGGCCACCGAATCGAGCGTGTCGAGCCTGTTCGACTGAGGCGCGGGCCCGGCCTGTACGCCTTGCGCGGTCGCGCCCTATCTCATCGCGCACAACCGGCCCCGCGCCCGTTGCGCGGCGCCGCGGGCGGGAGATTTCGGGAGTCGCGCGGGGGATGAACGGGGAAGGCGTCGTCATCGGCATCCACGGGCTCGCCAACAAGCCGCCCGAGGCGGAGAAGGCCCGCTGGTGGAAGACGGCGATCTGCGAGGGCCTCGCCCGCAACTGCGCCGTCCCGGCGGCGGATTTCCCCTTCGCGTTCGTCTACTGGGCGGACCTGCGCCACGACACGCCCCTCGACGACGCGCGCAACCGCGAGCCCTACTACGCGGCGGACGGGCTCGGCGCCTTCCCCCGCTACGACCCGGAGCGGGATGCCGGCCGCACCAGCCTCACCGGGCGCCTCTACCACCGGATCGGCCGGCTCCAGGCCGCGATCGGCCTGACGCCGCTCGACGACGCCATCCTCGAGTTCCGCCTCGACGACCTCTGGACCTACCATCAGGACGCGGCTTTCCGGGATGCCGCCCGGGCGCGCCTGATCGATCGGCTCAGGCGCGAGGCCGGCCGCCGCATCCTCCTCACGGCCCACTCGATGGGCGCGATCATCGCCTACGATTGCCTGCGGATCCTGGAGCGGGCGGGCGAGGACGTCCGCGTCGCGCACCTCGTCACCCTCGGCGCCCCCCTCGGCCTCGTCGAGGTCAAGGCGGCGATCGAGGCCGAGCACGGGGATGCCCGCGTGCCCGACACCGTGCTCGCCTGGACGAACCTCGTCGACCCGGCCGACGTCGCCACGGTGGCGGCCGACCTGCGGGCGGAATTCGGCCCGAGCGGACGCGGCGTGCTCCCGGTCGACGTGCCCGTCATCAACGCCTATCGCCGCCCGGACGGGGAGGCGAACCACCACAAATCCTACGGCTACCTGCGCACGCCGGAATTCTCCGAGATCGTCCACGCCTTCCTCGGCGAGACGGGGCGGGCCGCTTCAGGCGCGCCCGGGGCCCGCGCCCGATCATCGTGATTGCGCGGAACCCCTTGGAACCTATATAGATGGCGTTCCCCTTTTACAGCGTGAGACGGGATGCTTCGGCCCCTCGGATGGGCGGGCCGGAGCCCGCGGACCATCGTCCGCAGCGCGCCGCCCGTCCCCGCGCATTCGTTGGAGTTGCCCGATGTCCCAGGGTCCGCTGATGCCGAAGGCGACCGCCGTGTGGCTGGTCGAGAACACCTCGCTGGCCTTCGAGCAGATCGCCGACTTCTGCAAGCTGCACCCGCTGGAGGTGAAGGGCATCGCCGACGGCGAGGTCGCCGCGGGCATCAAGGGCCTCGACCCGATCACCACGGGCCAGCTCACCCGCGACGAGATCGAGAAGGCGCAGAAATCCCCGAACTACCGGCTCAAGGTCGCGGTCTCGAAGGTGAAGCTGCCCGAGGTCAAGCGCACCACGAAGGGGCCGCGCTACACCCCGCTGTCGCGCCGCCAGGACCGGCCGAACGCCATCCTCTGGCTGCTGCGCAACCATCCCGAGCTCAAGGACGCGCAGATCATCCGCCTCGTCGGCACCACGAAGTCGACGATCCAGCAGATCCGCGAGCGCACCCACTGGAACTCGGGCTCGCTGCAGCCGATGGACCCGGTGACCCTCGGCCTCTGCACGCAGATCGACCTCGATTTCGAGGTGCAGCGCGCGGCCAAGGACCGCCCGGCCGCGGTGGCGGGCGAGGCGGGCGCCTCCCTCCTGCCGGCCGAGGTCTCCACCGCCGAGCCCGAGGCCGAGTACGACGAGCGCCGCCCGGCGGGCCGCGAGGACCGGCTCGACGCCGATTCGGTCTTCGCCAAGCTCAAGGGCATGCGCCGCACGGACGAGGACGACGACGAGGAGGCGTGAGGCCCGCATCTCGGCGGTATCATTCCGGGCGCGGGGCGGATCGTTAGCCGGCCCGTGTCGCCAAGCGGGCCGACATGCGCGATAATGCCTGTCGCGCATCCCGCGCGGCGACAGGAAAGGAGCGCCCCATGGCCTCCGCCGGCACCGACATCGTGCGTCCCGCCACCCCCGAGCCGCCGCCCGGCCTGCCCGGGCCGCCCGTGCCCTCCGAGCCCGTGACCCTCGCCGATTCCCTGATGGTCGAGGCGGGCTGGAGCCCGGCGAATTTCGGGGAGACGGGCCCGAACCCGCCCTACCTGCGGATCGGCGGCAAGCTCCGGGTCACGCTCTCCGACTACGAGCCCTGCTTCTCCTCCTTCCACCGGGACCGGGTGCTGTTTCGCCGCTCCAAGGTCTCGATGCTGGAGCACCTGCAGAAGTACGACCAGATCATGATCGACCCGGTCGCCTTCGAGGAATGCTACGGGCCGGGGGAGGGGACGGAGGCGATCTTCCCCTTCGGCGCGTGGCTGACGATCCGCGAGGTGAGCTTCGAGGGCCTGGACCTCTGGGGGCGCCGCTGCGGGCGGGTGACCCTGCCGCTGGAGCCGCTGGCGGTGGCCTCCGCGATCTGGCTGCGCAACGCGCCGCGCTCCCCCCTCGAGAGCTGAGGGACCGCCCGAGGCGGTCCGGTTGCCGTCGCGGCGCGGATCGGATAAGGAACGCGCCGATTGTCCGGACGGATGTCTGAGGCTCGCGGCCCTTCCCGGCCCGGCCCGCAGCCGCCGGGAGAATCGCCCTCGACATCGCTTCGAGACTGCGTCGGCCCTTCCCGCGGGGAGGCCAAGCCCGTTCAGGCCCGATCCGGCCGCGGGCGGCGATGGCGGAGGGCACCCGCAACACGAGCCGCCGACGCCGGCCCCGAAAGGGCCATTCAGGAGACAGAATGACTGCTGGTACCGCTGTGCAGAGCGCACCGAGCCGCGAGGATTTCGCGGCGCTGCTGGAGGAGAGCTTCCTCAGCCACGAGATCACCGAGGGCTCCGTCGTCAAGGGTCGCGTCGTCGCGATCGAGAAGGACGTCGCCGTCATCGACATCGGCGCCAAGACGGAAGGCCGTGTCGCCCTCAAGGAATTCCAGGGCCCCGGCCGCGACGGCGAGCTCAGCGTCGGTGACGAGGTCGAGGTCTATGTCGACCGCATCGAGAACGCGCTCGGCGAGGCCGTCATCTCGCGCGACAAGGCGCGCCGCGAGGAGAGCTGGGTCAAGCTCGAGAAGGCCTTCGAGGCCAACGAGCGCGTCACCGGCACGATCTTCAACCAGGTCAAGGGCGGCTACACCGTCGATCTCGACGGCGCCGTGGCCTTCCTGCCGCGCTCCCAGGTCGACATCCGCCCGGTGCGCGACGTGACCCCGCTTCTCGGCACGCCGCAGCCCTTCCAGATCCTCAAGATGGACCGCCGCCGCGGCAACATCGTCGTCTCGCGCCGCACGGTGCTGGAGGAGAGCCGCGCCGAGCAGCGCTCCGAGCTCGTGGCCAACCTCGAGGAAGGTCAGGTCATCGACGGCGTCGTCAAGAACATCACCGAGTACGGCGCCTTCGTCGATCTCGGCGGCATCGACGGCCTTCTGCACGTCACCGACATGGCGTGGCGCCGCGTGAACCACCCGTCCGAGGTCGTGACCATCGGCCAGACGGTGAAGGTCAAGATCATCAAGATCAACCACGAGACGCACCGCATCTCGCTCGGCATCAAGCAGCTGCTGGCCGACCCGTGGGAGGGCATCGCCCAGCGCTATCCGGTCGACGCCAAGCTCAAGGGCCGCGTCACCAACATCACCGATTACGGCGCCTTCGTGGAGCTGGAGCCGGGGATCGAGGGCCTCATCCACGTCTCCGAGATGAGCTGGACCAAGAAGAACGTCCATCCGGGCAAGATCGTCTCCACCTCCCAGGAGGTTGAGGTGCAGATCCTGGAGGTCGATCCCGTCAAGCGTCGCATCTCGCTCGGCCTCAAGCAGACCCTCCAGAACCCCTGGGAGGCCTTCTCCGAGCAGCATCCGGTCGGCTCCGAGGTCGAGGGCGAGGTCAAGAACAAGACCGAGTTCGGCCTGTTCATCGGCCTCGAGGGCGACGTGGACGGCATGGTCCACCTGTCCGACCTCGACTGGAACCGCCCGGGCGAGCAGGTCATCGACGAGTTCAAGAAGGGCGACATGGTGCGCGCCCAGGTTCTCGACGTGGACGTCGAGAAGGAGCGCATCTCGCTCGGCATCAAGCAGCTCGGCGGCGACCCCTTCGCGGAAGCCGGCGAGATCAAGAAGGGCCAGGTCGTCACCTGCGAGGTGACCGAGGTCAAGGATTCGGGCGTCGAGGTGAAGATCATCGACACCGACCTGACCACCTTCGTGCGCCGGGCCGAGCTCGCCCGCGACCGCGGCGACCAGCGCCCCGAGCGCTTCGCGGCCGGCGAGAAGTTCGACGCCCGCGTCGTGCAGTTCGACCGCAAGGCCCGCCGCGTGCAGGTCTCGATCAAGGCGCTCGAGGTCGCCGAGGAGAAGGAGGCGATGGCCCAGTTCGGCTCCGCCGATTCCGGCGCCTCGCTCGGCGACATCCTCGGCGCGGCCTTCAAGAAGGCCCGCACGAGCGACGACAAGGAGTGAGACGCGCGGGGCCGCCCGAGAGGCGGCCCCGGCATCGTCGATCAGCCCGCGCGGGGACCGCCCCCGCGCGGGCTTTTTCGTGGCGCCGCCGCGCCGGCGGGGATGCGCGCCCCTCCCGGAACGGGAGACGGGTCCCGGACGGGACTCGCCGAACCGCACCGCGCCCTCTTGCCGGTCCGCGTCGCACGAGGCTAGAACACGCCACGCGGGCAGGCCTGAATGCCCGCGAGTCCCTGGCAAACCAATGACTTGCCCGACGATGCGCCCCGGTCCGCCCGGGGCGTGGGCAGGCCGCCCGGGGGCGGGCAGGGCGCGGGCTATCCCCGCGTCGCTCGGGCGAGACACGGTCCGGCGCCGCACGCCGGAGGCGAGGGAGACAGCCATCGCATGGCCGCTGACGCCGAACTCCTGATCGACCGCCGGCGCCTGCGCCGCAAGCTCTCCCTGTGGCGCGTGCTCGGGATCGGCGGCCTCGTGGTCGCCGCCGGCGCCGTGGGCTTCCGCGTCCGCGCCGGCACGGAGGGCGCTCTCTTCGGCGCCGTGCAGCCGCAGATCGCGCGCATCTCGGTCTCCGGCTTCATCGCCGGCAGCGAGGCCACGGCGAAGCTGATGAAGCGGATCGGCGAGTCCTCGGCCGTGCAGGGGGTCGTCGTCTCGATCAACTCGCCGGGCGGCACCACCACGGGCTCGGAGGAGCTGTTCCGCAACCTGCGCCAGCTCGCCGAGAAGAAGCCGATCGTCGCCTTCGTCGACGGCACGGCCGCGTCGGGCGCCTACATCACGGCGATCGCCGCCGACCACATCGTCGCCCGCGAGACCGCGATCGTCGGCTCGATCGGCGTGCTGTTCCAGTACCCGGACGTCTCGGGCCTGCTCGACAAGGTCGGCGTCAAGGTCGAGTCCATCAAGTCCTCGCCGCTCAAGGCGGAGCCCTCGGGCTTCAGCCCGACCTCGCCGGAGGCACGGGCGGCGCTCGCCGCCGTCGTCGGCGACACCTACGGCTGGTTCAAGGGCCTCGTCGCCGACCGGCGCAGGATGGGCGAGGCAGAGCTCGCCAAGGTCGCCGACGGGCGCGTCTTCAGCGGGCGCCAGAGCGTGCCCCTGAAGCTCGTGGACGAGCTCGGCGGCGAGCGTCAGGCGATCGCGTGGCTCGAGACCGAGCGGAAGGTGGCCAAGAACCTGCCCGTGCGCGACTGGAAGCCGGGCTCCGAGAGCGGCTTCCAGCTCTGGTCGGCGCTCGGCCTCGGCGCGGATCTCGCCGGCCTCGACGGGCTCGGCGCGCGGCTCCGCGCGGTCGGCCGGGAGGCGGGGGAGATCGCCGAGGGCGGCCTCATGGCCGTCTGGCGCCCGGAGGGCGCCTCCGCCCGCTGAGAGGCCGGCCACCCGCACCCGACCCGGATCCTTCGAGAAGACCGCCGCATGATCAAGTCAGAGCTTGTGCTCAAGATCGCCGAGCAGAACCCGCATCTCTACCAGCGCGACGTCGAGACCCTCGTCAACGCGATCCTCGACACGATCGCCGACGCCCTGGCGCGGGGGGACCGGGTCGAGCTGCGCGGCTTCGGCGCCTTCTCGGTGAAACGGCGCGACGCGCGGCGCGGGCGCAACCCGCGCACGGGCGCGGCCGTTGCCGTGTCCGAGAAGGCGATCCCCGTGTTCAAGACCGGCAAGGAGATGCGCCTGCGCCTCAACGCGGCCGGTATCGGCGAGAGCACCGCCGCCTCGAACTGATTACCTCGGAGAGATCGATGATCCGCTTCCTCAAGGGTCTGGTGCTGCTTCCCGTCGCGATCCTCGTGATCCTGCTGGCCGTCGCGAACCGCGAGGCGGTGCGCCTCTCCTTCGACCCCTTCTCGGAGGCGCCGGTCTTCAGCCTGAGCCTGCCCCTCTACGCGATCCTGTTCGTCGCGGTGGCGATCGGCATCGTGGTGGGCGGCATCGGCGCCTGGGCGGGCCAGGGCGAGGCCCGCCGCAAGGCGCGCGACCGCCGCCGCGAGATCCGCCGGCTCGAAGGGGAGACCGCGCGCCTGAGGACCTACGCGCCGTCCTCCGAGACGGGCGGGCTCTACGGCACGGGCTCCGACCGCGCCGCCCTGCCGGCGCCCCGCTGAGGTCTCCGCTGCTCCCATGTCCGCCATCCGCGTCAAGATCTGCGGCCTCAGCACCGAGACGACGCTGACGGCTGCCCTCGATGCGGGCGCCGACTGGATCGGCCTCGTCCACTTCCCGAAGAGTCCGCGCCATGTCGAGCTGGAGCGGGCGCGCGCCCTCTCCCGTGCGGCCGCCGGCCGGGCGGAGCGCGTCGTCCTCCTCGTCGATCCGGACGACGCCCTCGTCGCGGCGGCTTTGGAGGCGGTCGATCCGGACCTGATCCAACTCCACGGCCGCGAGAGCCCGGAGCGCGTCGCCGCGATCCGGGCGCGGACGGGCCGGCCGGTGATGAAGGCGGTGGGCGTGGCGGGCCTCGAAGACCTGAAGCTCCTCGCCCCCTACGCGGCCGCCGCCGACCGGCTCCTCCTCGACGCCAAGGCGCCCCCCGGGTCGGCGCTGCCCGGCGGCAACGGCGTCGCCTTCGACTGGGACCTCCTTGCCGGCGTGCGGCTGCCCGCCGGCACCATGCTCTCCGGGGGCCTGACCCCCGAGAACGTCGCCGAGGCGCTCCGGCGCAGCGGCGCGGAGGCGGTCGACGTGTCCTCCGGCGTCGAGACCGGCCCCGGCCTCAAGGACCCGGACCGGATCCGCGCCTTCGTCGCGGCCGCGCGCGGGAGCGCCTGAGCGCCCGAGCCTCGGCGGGGGTGCCGCAGCGCGCCGCGTTGCAGGTCGGCCGCCCCGGGTTTAGAGGTCGCGGAACGACGCGCCGAACGTTCTCAGGAAGTGCAGCCCGTGACCATCGCCCCCACCCCGAACTCGTTCCGCACCGGCCCCGACGAGCGCGGCCGCTTCGGCATCTTCGGCGGTCGCTTCGTGGCCGAGACCCTGATGCCGCTGATCCTCGACCTGGAGGCGGCCTACGAGGCCGCCAAGGCCGACCCGGCCTTCCAGGCGGAGATGGATTCCTACCTGACCCACTATGTCGGCCGGCCGAGCCCGCTCTACTACGCCGAGCGCCTGACCGAGCACCTGCGCACGGGCGCCAAGCCCGGCTACGGCGCCCGCGTGTTCTTCAAGCGCGAGGAGCTGAACCACACCGGCTCCCACAAGGTGAACAACGTGCTGGGCCAGATCCTGCTCGCCCGCCGCATGGGCAAGCCGCGGATCATCGCGGAGACGGGGGCCGGCCAGCACGGCGTCGCCACCGCGACCCTCTGCGCCCGCTTCGGCCTGCAATGCGTGGTCTACATGGGCGCCGTCGACGTGGCCCGCCAAGCGCCCAACGTCTTCCGCATGAAGATGCTCGGCGCCGAGGTGGTCCCGGTCGAGTCCGGCACCAAGACCCTCAAGGACGCGATGAACGAGGCCCTGCGCGACTGGGTGACGAACGTCGCGGACACGTTCTACTGCATCGGCACGGTGGCGGGCCCCCATCCCTACCCGGCGATGGTGCGCGACTTCCAGTCGATCATCGGGCGCGAGACGAAGAGCCAGATGCTCGCGCAGGAGGGGCGGCTTCCCGATTCGCTGATCGCCTGCATCGGCGGCGGCTCGAACGCGATGGGCCTGTTCCACCCCTTCCTCGACGACCGCGAGGTCGAGATCTACGGCGTCGAGGCGGCGGGCCACGGCGTCGCCTCGGGCCTGCACGCAGCCTCGCTCACGGGCGGCAAGCCGGGCGTGCTGCACGGCAACCGCACCTACCTGCTGCAGGACGCGGACGGGCAGATCGCCGACGCGCACTCGATCTCGGCGGGCCTGGACTATCCCGGCATCGGCCCCGAGCACGCCTGGCTCCACGAGGCGGGCCGCGTGACCTACCTCTCGGCCACCGACGGCGAGACGCTGGAGGCGTTCAAGCTCTGCTCGAAGCTCGAGGGCATCATCCCGGCCCTGGAGCCCGCCCACGCGCTCGCCAAGCTCCTCGAGATCGCCCCCGCCAAGCCGGCCGACCACCTGATGGTGCTCAACCTCTCCGGACGCGGCGACAAGGACATCCCGCAGGTGGCCGAGATCCTGGGGACCCGCCTCTGAGGCGGGCGCGTTTCCGCGCGGTTTGGAAGCGTGAGCCCGTTGACACCGGAAGCCCGTTTTCCCTATACCGCCGGTCTCCGGACGGCCGCCGATCCCATCGGCGGCCCGGCTTGGGGCGGGGTAGCTCAGCTGGTTAGAGCAGAGGAATCATAATCCTTGTGTCGGGGGTTCAAATCCCTCCCTCGCTACCAATCACTTCAACGACTTATCCAGTTTTCTTCGACCGAGATTTGAACTCCGTTCGCGCTGGGTCGCAACGGGGTCGCACGGGTCGATCCGGCATCGGTGGCCGGGATCAAGAGCCGCCGCCGAGTGAATCCCGTTTCCTCGGACCGGAGATGTCGACCGCTGACGCGCGAAGGTATGGGCCGTGCCGAGAACATCGGTTCCGCTTGTGAGCCATACCTTCGTCGATGCAGGCCGAACGATCGGCCGACCTGCGCGTCGAACTGCGCCGCATCAGGGGGACCTGGCACGTTCTGCACGGCGGCTTCACCGTAGTAGCGCCAGACCAATCCGGCTGCGCTGAAGGGCGTGCCATCCTCTCCCACCGGCGCGCCACGCTGGTGATGGTCGAAACGACCCGCCGCGGGCTCCCAGGCTGCTCCCACGTCCCACACCAGATCGGCCCGCGCGATCTCAGCCTCGTCGCGGGTTCGCACAAGCTCATGATCTCGCCCGACCTCACGTAGGCTGAGTGCCAGCCGTAGGACGGCATAGGCGAAGGTTTCATCGAGGTGGAAGGTCCCACTAGGGGTGACCAATTGGGGAGTCGATGGCGACATTTCCTTCTCCGCTCGGCGCTTCGGCTGAATGACCCAGAACTTACGGCCTGTCCTGATCCAAATACGGCTTCGCTCCTAGGCCGAAGCGCAAAGCTGGCCGGAAAGGCAATCAACACGAATCAGTTCGGGGCGCCTCACCTGAGGGCCGCCGTGCTGGCGATGGCCCGGACTATTCGTTCATCGGCTTACGAGAGGTTCGCGAAGCGTCCGCTTTCAAGTAGGCCGACCTTGGGCTGCAAACGAACCGACGTTGGCCGATAGCGGTCCGTCCGCTTCGGGGCCAAGCTACAGGTCAGCGGACGCTCTGCGCGGCTCAGGTAAAGGCCTCAGAGTGACCCCTTCCGGACCTTCGCTCCCGCCGCGTCGATGGTCTGCTCTGGAGGAAGAAGGCGACCGCGTCGCAGCCCCCACTTCACCAGCACGTGGGTTGAGCGAGTAGGCGTTGTACGGCTTCGGTTGGTAGTAGCCTTCGGCATTGGAGAGGCTGACCGACCAGAACCCCTCGACCGGCACGTCCTTTACAGCGAGCTTGTAGACGGTGCTGCCGTCGTTCATGGCCGGGACGACGTTGAGGTAGACCGTCTCCGTCTGTGGATTGGCATCCCAGGCCGAGGCGGCCCCAATCAGGCATCGCACCGGGTCGACCTGATCCTTGGTGCCGAACATGCGGTTCGTGTCGGGGAGCGTCGAGGCGAGAATCAATAGCGCGTCGCGCACCTTCTTCTGGGCCGCCGGATCCCAGGACGGCCCCTCGAACGTGCCCGGTTCGCCCGGCTGCTCGACGCTGATCGCGTCCTGCAGGGCTCGGACATGCGCGACGTCGTTCGGGTCGGACGGGTCAGCCAGGATTCGCACCCCGGTCAGGACGTACCGCCTGCCGATCCGCTCCCGTGTAAGGGTGAGACTGAGCAGGCCCACGCAGAGCGGCCCGACGGCAGCTTACTGGAGTTCCAAGGATGCCTCGATCAGACCACGTACGTCCTGCCAAGCCGGCGCCGGCGGTGTGACCAAATCGAAGTGCCCGGCATCCGGGACGTTGATGAGCCGCGGCGCACTTCCGGACTTTCCTCGCACCGCGCGGGCATAGTCGTACGCGACCCATGGCGGCGTGAGCCGATCCAGCACGCCGCTGACCAGAAAGACCGGCACACCTGCTGGCGGGAGGGCTGCGGGCGAGACTTCCGATAGCTTGTCTGCTGGGGCGAGTCGCTCGACAATGCCCGGGCCGCAGAGCACAGGAACGAACCGTGCGAACGCCGCAAGATCGCCCACGCCGCCCAGACTGATGACCGCACGCGGGGCAAACTGGGGTGTTGCGTGAAGAGGGCTCGTGGACGGCAGTGAGCTGCGCGAGGCCGCCCAAAGGGCCAGATGACCGCCCGCCGAATGGCCCACGAACACCACGCGCGAGAGGTCCAGGTTGCGGCCTCCTGCCTCTTCAGCGAGGCGGCCCAGAGCGGCGCCCACGTCCTGATAAGTTCCGGGATAGCCGCCACCGGCCTCATCGGCGCGGCGGTAGCCTATGCTCCACACAGCGATGCCGCGACGCGTCAGCTCCGGGCCCAGGTGGCGCATCTGCTCGCGCCCGGCGGTGGCGACGCTCCAGCAACCCCCGTGGATGAGGACCGCGACTGGGTGTGGGCCGGGACCTTCGGGCAAATACACATCGATGCCCTGAGAGGAAGCCTCGCCATAGGCGATCTGCAGGGTCGGCGCAGGTCGCACCAAGGCACGAAAGGCGGAGAGTTCCACGGGATCGGCCGATGCCGGACCGATCGCGAGCATGGCCAAAGTGAGGATCGCGCAACGCGTCATGCCAGCCTCCTTGCACAGGAGTGATGCTCTCGACTGGGGCGATGAATTGTGCCGTTGCCCTTTAGTCCGTGGACAGGATCGGTGCTGACCCTGCTTCGCATGGCTCAGCCAAGCGCAGGCTAGTGGCGGATGCCGCGCGTAACCCAGTACTCGCGGGGCACACAGATGCCGAGCGACGTCGAAAATTGGTCATGGAAGGCGATGAAGTCGCGGCGCAGGTCGGCCCGGCGAGGCTCGTCGAGGCTGGCGGCCAGCGCCTTGGTCGGGCCGTAGCCGCCGGAGAACCGCTCCCAAGCCGCCTCGGCGCTCGGCTCGCGGTAGAACGAGACGCCCTTCTCGAAGGCGAGCTCGAAGTTCTGGCCGAGGAGTTCCTCGATCCGCTCCGTCCGGCCCCAGGCGAACGGCGAGGGCGGGGCTGGTTCGGGTGGTGGCGGCATGTAGGGCTTCATCACCATGAACATCTTGAACACGCTGCCCTCCGCGAGCCAAGTGGTGAGACAGATCCGTCCGCCCTTCCGGCAGACCCGTGCCATTTCGGCAGCCGCGGTCTCGGGACGGCTCGCGAACATCACGCCGCAGGTGGAGATGACGGCGTCGAACGCGTCGTCCTCGAACGGCAGACCTTCCGCGTCTCCCAACTGGTAGGTGACGTCGAGGCCCTCGCTCCTGGCCTGCTCGGCGGCGAACGCCAAGAGATCGGCGCTGATGTCGGCGCCGGTCACCTGCGCGCCCCGTCTGGCAACCACGCGCGAGGTCCAGCCGGTGCCTGTCGCCAGGTCGAGCACCCGCTCGCCCGGCCGTGGATCGAGGCGCAGGACGCAGTGCTCGATGCTGTCGGCGATGCCGCGACTGATCTCGTTGTAGCGCGCCCCGCCGGAATTCCAGATGCCGGCGGGCCGGGCGTTGTGGGGCTGGATCTCGTAGTGCATGGTCGCATCCGGTGCGCGGCACCCCCCATTCAGGATGCCGTCACTCGCGCACGAAAGTCCATCGTGCCGTGTTCTCCGCAGATCCGAAGGTACGCTGCGTAGCCCGCGTAAGCGAAGTTCAGTGCTCCCGCAGCACGTTCGGCGATGAGCGAGTTGCGGAACGCAGTGGTATCGTGCGCCTATCGGCGAATGCATTCTGCCTGAGCGTTGAGGCGACGAGGAAACACCTCCGGTGTCTTGACGCCAAGCTGCGCATTCGGCTCGTCGTCTTGCTCGACCGATCGTGATCTTGACTTCGTGCAGTCGGCGGGACGAGATTGCCGCCCAGCCAGGAATGGCAGCCGCCCACTCCGTTTTTGAGGCTCATCGGCTTCCTCCAGAGGCGCGCAATGCCCCTGTTTCGTAGTGCTCTGCCCCAGCTCAGCGGTCGACCGTTCCTGACCGACGGCGGGCTTGAGACCACCCTGGTGTTCGGGGATGGGCTCGAACTGCCCTGCTTCGCGGCGTTTCCGCTGCTCTGCAGCGAGGAGGGCCGGAGCCGCCTGCTGCGCTTCTTCGATCCCTACATCGCGCTCGCCCAGCGGTACCGGACCGGCATGATCCTGGACACGCCGACTTGGCGGGCCAACGCTGATTGGGGTGAGCGGCTCGGCTTTGACTCGGGCGCCCTCGCCGAGGTGAACCGCACCGCCATCCAGTTCGTCTCGGCCCTGCGGCATCGGCATGCGAGGGCCGATCTGCCGCTCGTTCTCAACGGCGTGATCGGACCACGGGGCGATGGCTACGAGCCTGAAAAGGCCATGTCGGCCGATCAGGCCGCCGAATACCATCGTGCTCAGATCGAGGTCATTGCGGCTAGCGAGGCCGACATGGTGAGTGCGGTCACAATGACCTCGGTCGCGGAAGCGGTCGGCATTGCCCGTGCAGCCCGCGCGGCAGGTCTGCCGGTGGTCATTTCCTTCACGCTTGAGACCGATGGCCGCCTGCCTTCGGGTCAGCCCCTCGGCTCCGCGATCCAGGAGACCGATGCGTCCACCGAGGCCTACCCCACCTACTACATGATCAACTGCGCTCACCCCGCGCATTTCGAGGCCGTGCTAGCGGAAGAGGAGCCTTGGCTCGAACGGCTCCGAGGCCTGCGGGCCAACGCCTCGACGAAGAGCCATGCTGAACTCGATGCCGCCACCGAGCTTGATATCGGCGACCCCGTGGACCTCGCGCGCCGCTATGCCGGCCTCCGAAAGCGCCTGCCTGGCCTCACGGTCCTTGGCGGCTGCTGCGGCACTGATCACCGGCACATCGCCGCGATCTGCGAGGCTTGCATCGAGGAGGCTTCTGCGTCCGTCGAGAGCCGATGGCAGTGAAGGGGCCGACGGTTAGGCGGGAGTGGACGTCATCGTAAGAGGGCCGATGGATATTACGGTCGTCACGTCGGGCGCCCCGTAATGAACGTTGTCCAAGTTGGCCGTCAGACGACGAGCGGGCGCACAGAACCGGTGTTTTGCCGACGCCGCAGGCTCCAGTCCGGTGTCCCGCTTAGACCTCGGTCATGGTCATGTTCTTGCCACCCATCTGCATGGCAACGCGACCGCGGAAGGAGGTCGGCGCCATCAGGTAGCGCGCTCGCCTGCGCCGCGTTCTGAACCCCAAGCAAACATTCGGCGTCCACTACATCGGGATTCATCAATCAGGCCAGTGCGTTAGGGCTGGCCTTCTTCTTTCCTGCGTCCACTATTTTCGAAAACAACACCCCAATCAACGGGTCCGCGTCCATTGTCGGCGTCAACCCACTGCTGAAACTGCGTTTTTCGTGGGCGCTGCCCTCCTAGGCGGCATGCGGAGGCGTCCCCGAGGAACTCGATCCTGCGAACGCGGCGCCGAGCGTTCACTCCGCCGGGATCTACCTTTCATTGCCGATACTTGAGACGGAGAGGCCGCCATCCCCATCCACTCCGTGGGCGCACGTGACGGCCCACCGGCTTCCATGCCCCACCTAGCGCCAGACTGTAACCCTTCCGATCGCGCGCACTGTCTGCGCCCTCCTGCCGGTGAGGATCGGCACGGCGAAGCGCTTCTTGAAGCTGTTGGCGACCATCTCAGCCTCCCTGCGGGCGCGGTGAGTGCAGGCAGCACATCTGCTGGAGCGGGCGAGAGCTCTCCTAAAGAGCCCGGCTCCATCGGGGCGAGCGCGAGCTGATCGGCTGGCACCGCAGCAATCGCGGCGCTCGGTGAGGCCTCAGGCTGCTTCTTCTTCGAAACTGCTGAGATGAGACCGCTGAGCATGGCCGCCTCCGAAGGTCGCCGCCTTTAAACTCGGCAGTTCGGGTTTTCGTTCTGGCCTGCGGCCTTGCAAAGCGCGAGGACGAGCCCGCGCTCCCTTCAGTGTCGGAAGAGGGCAACAACGTCGAGCGCCAGCATCACTGTCCCTGTGGCCGCCACCGCGAACAGAAGGACGGTGCCAATCAGGACCGTAAGGGTCTCAGCAGGCCTCAAAATGCGTCGGCGGCTCGTATCTTTCTGGAACATCTCGCTCAATGCTCTCGTCGGCCTCATCGGCCACCGCAAGAGCTGAGCCATTACCTCGACCGTAGAGCTCGGCGCTCCCCCAGTCCCGGATCTTGCCCGCACTCGCTCGCGGTCGTTCCGCTCTTACGTCTGCAAGCGCACGTAGGTTGCACAACTTATCCTTTATTTCTCTAAGCTTGAGAGTTCACTATGGCTGCCGCCAACTTCGAGCGGGCGTTTGCGCTCGTCCTATGGCGGGCTCAGTCGTGTCTGGGCAGTGTACGCGCAGTTCGCCTTGCAACTCATAGTTCGTCGGGCTTTCACCCGCCAAAGGCTGCAGGACTTCCGCTTAGCTGCTCCGCAGGCAGTGCATTGTTCAGATGCACAAGGGCTGCCCCGTTTGGATGCCGTTTGATGCAGACCGGATTTGCCTTACGGTGAACTCCAGCGACTGCGCGGATAAATCATGGCCAACGAACAATCTAGCGGCGTTGATTCGGTGGCGCGTCAGCGTCCCTCCACCCAAGGCTCAATCCGCCGGCACCTGATGGTCGGGTTGGGTGCGTGCGCCTTCCTCGTCGCGACCGCCAGCATCGCCTCTGTCTCTACCCTCTCGGGCGCCGTGATCGCCCCAGGCCGCATCGTCGTCGAGTCCGACGTGAAGAAGGTCCAGCACCCGACCGGTGGGGTCGTCGGGCAGCTCTTCGTGCGGGAGGGCGCGCGCGTAACGGTCGGTCAGGTGCTGATCCGGCTCGACGAGACGCAGACGCGGGCCGAACTCGACATCGTGCGCAAAGCGCTGGACGAGTTGGCGGCGCAACAAGCCCGACAGGAGGCAGAGCGGGATGGTGCGTCCAGCATCACGTTCCCAGACGATCTTCTGACGCGCGCAGTCAGCGATTCAACGGTGCGGCACCTGATCGAGAGTGAGACGCGTCTGTTCAAGGCGCGGCTCTCCGCACGCGAGGGCCAGAAGGCGCAGCTGCGCGAACGGGTCACGCAGCTCGGCGAAGAGATCGGCGGTCTGGAGAGACAGGTCGTGGCCAAGGCGCGCGAGATCTCCTTGATCAACGATGAGTTGAGGGGGGTGCGTGACCTCTTCGCCCAGAACCTGGTGCAGTTCGCGAAGCTCAACGCTTTGGAGCGCAATTCGGCCGGGTTGTCCGGAGAGCGAGGCAGGGTCGTGGCCTCGATCGCGCAGACGAAGGGCAAGGTAGCCGAGACGGAACTGCAGATCCTGCAGGTGGACGGGGACATGCGCACGGAGGTCGGCAAATCGTTGTCCGAGATCCGGGGGCGCTGGTCAGAGCTCGTCGAGAAGCGGGTGGCGGCTGAGGACCGGCTCAAGCGCATTGACATTCGGGCGCCGCAGGACGGCTTCGTGCAGGAGCTGAAGGTTCATACGATCGGCGGGCTGGTAGTGCCGAGCGAGCCGGCGATGCTGATCGTACCCTCAGCTGACCAGCGGGTGGTCGAGGTCCAAGTCAATCCGCAGGACATCGCCTACGTGAAGGTTGGTCAGCTCGCCTCGCTGCGCTTCCCCACCCTGAACCAGACACGGACACCTGAGATCGGCGGCAGCGTGATGCGGATCGCTGCGGATGTCAGTCAGGATCAGAAGACGGGTGCCCCGTACTACACCGTCCGGATCCGTCCGTCCGAGGGCCAGGAAGCGCTTCTCGGCAAATCTGTCCTGCTGCCCGGCCTGCCTGTCGAGGCGCACATGAGCATCGGCGATCGAACGATCATCAGCTACTTGGTGAAGCCGCTCGCCGAGCAGATCGAGCGGAGGATGGGGCTCGTTACTGAAGATCCGATCCATCATATTCCAACGGTCGATCAGTTGACGACAAACTGATCGGAGCGCGGCGAAGCTGGCTCATAAGCCCCGCAGCCCTTCGGCTCGCGGGGCTTATCGCTTTTATTTCTAGGCGGAGAACGTCAAAACGATCGCGGCGACCAAGCGGTCGTGGCCAGAAGCAGTTGCGCTGTTGAATGCGAAGGGCGCCCATGCCCGACCGAGGCCACACGACAGCTTGACCACTCATATTTTGATGCAACGCGGCTATGCTTGGACGAGCGCTTTAGGAATTGATCGCAAAGGGAGCCCAGGCTCGATGCCTTTACCAGAATGGCTGACTCAACTCCTCGACGTGAGCCGCAGATCTGAGCGCATTGCCGACAAAGATTTCGAGCGTGATCAGGCCGCGGTCGATGCGAAGCTCGCCCCATATTGGGGTCACCACTATCCAGAAAGGCCGCCGGATCCCAGAATCATAGATCCATCTCGCCTGAAAGCACTACGCGGACGTCTCCTCGACAAATATCACTATCGCTGGCGGCAGGTTGAAGCGGCCGATGAGATCGTCGATGCTCTATTTGAGCCTCTGATTGAATCCAGAGGCGCGCGAATGGCTTTAACAACTCAAGTAATATTTTTGAATGACGAAGGGCATAGCCCCGATTCTCGTCAAAGGCCGCAACCGGAAGAGTTCAAGAAATACTATTACATAACCGTGCATAGCCTTCGCCTTGGCGCATTCCTCACTTCCTACGAGGAAGCTGTCCGCCTTCTCAATAATGTGCTTCCAGATTGGGGGTTTACTGCTCAAGTGACGCGTGAGGAAGTTCGGGTTCGGCTTGAGCGCGGTGATGAGCAACTCGACTGGGTCACTGGTGGTTCGATCGCCACCCTCATCGTCGCCGCTCTTCTGGACCTGCTGGCGGACCGTCCCACTGAAGCCAAGCCGTGGCGAAGCCTCTGATTCGCGCTTGCTTCAAGCAACGAGAGAGTTTGGCCGCAGGTAGGCGCCAGCACAAAAGATTGTCATTAGCTCATGACCCAGTTAGGTATTCTTTATAAACTAATAGAGAATGGATATAAATCTAAGATAGAAGTCTTTTGAATACGCTGCGAGTAAATTTTATAATTTCCTTACGACGCAAGTCGCCGCAGAATTGCGTTTTTGAGCAAATAAATACATATCTTGCGAGCGCCACTTGTCTAAAACCAATTAAAATACTAGTGTTTGAATCTTCAACGCGGAGACCAAAATGCGAGTATTGATTTCGGCTGCAATTGTGTGTGTGCTGTCTTTTTCGAACTCAGCACACGCACAATCTTGTGCGTCAAGCATGCGTGCAAATATGTCGCAAATGGCCGCCAATGCTATTCAATGCGGCGAGTCTGCAGATCTATTGAGTTCCATCCAGAGCGGTGGCTCAGGACGCGCCGATATGGCGGAACTTGCCTCCTCCTGCTCTCGAGGGCGGGCAGTAACCAGCCAACTGAGCGCGTTCAACGAATGCTCGCGAACCTACGTGTGTGCGACCCTAGCATATGCTTATGCTCTCGCTAACCTCAGCAATTTTGGAGGAGATTGCAGCGCGGCAGCAAATGCGGGCTTGAGCAAATTTCCCGTTAGATGAATGTAGCCATGCGACTCTCTTCATTACTGATTATCATCTCAATTCTGATTGCCAGCAGGGCGCAAGCTGAGTCTCTATCAACATGTGATGAGCTTAAAAAATCACAAGGCATAGTCTCGTACCTAAAATGTGTTGCGACTCAGCCGGTGACGAACTATCGACCTGGCGCTGGACCCGGTCCTGGCATGGCTTTGGACGAAATGGACACGCAAATTAATCGCGAGTTTTGCGCAGGCCTATGTGAAAGCCAGGAGGCAGGAAAGAAGATTGGAGATTGCACCTGCAAATAACTCCAGCGAGCAACGTAAGAGAGGCGCTAACATGCTGCTGGTGTGATAATCATGTCGGCCCGGGCGCCAAACTCGAAAGGGCGCCCCGGTCCTAAAAGAGCCAAGTTAGTTTGCCGGCATTACTCCAAAGTCACGCTTGGGCCCGCCGCTGCTCTCGTCTGCTTTGCCCGAGATGCTGCTCCGGTGCGGATCGTATCCACTGGTTGTATTCATGGGTGGCCCATAGTTCGGGCGAGAAGGATAATATGTCCCGGTTCTGCCTCCTGGATCTTGGACAGTTCGGCCACCCGACCGTGTTTCTCCGAGCGTCTGTGCATATACTGCGCTTGTCGACAGAATTAGACCAGCTGTAAATATTTTCAAAATCATCTATGACAAGCTTCTGATTAGATTTGATGTACAATGATATAGATTGATGCGTCGGATGTCGAACAATTATATTTCTGTATTTATATTATGAACATAGACAAATGAGATTTATCGAAAAAGTATTTGAGATGATTCATTATTGCTTTTCGATCAAGCGCGCCAGTTTTGTGTGGCATTGGTGACGTTGACATGCAGGTGGATGAGGGTCTTGCCTCTCGGTAATAACTTTCCCATGACTCACCCCACGTATCCCGACTGGGACTGCGGCGACCACGAGAGAGGCCGCCGTGCTCTTCAGATTGTCTCCTCTTAGGCGCTTTCCGGACTGCGTCTCCCACGTCACCGCCTGCGCGGCCGAGGTTGAGGAAGCCGCGGTAATCGAGCGAGCACTCCACGCCAGATCATGCGTTGACGCCGGCAGAACATCTCTGCCGACGAGAACGCCCATGCCCTGGTACTTCTTCGACGTGCTGCACGACGGTGATGACGTCACTCGGGATCACAAGGGCGTCGATCTTCCCGACATGGATGCGGCCCGGACCCACGCGATCGGGATCTGGCACAGGATCATCAGCGAACGGGATGCTGGTGGCCGCGATCCCCAGCACTGGAACGTTGCCGTCCTAGACGTGCATGGGACCGTGCTGGCTCTTGTGCCGATGCCGACCGGCCCAGATGGTAGACCTCCCGCGATGGGCTAATGCGTGGCGTTGCCGGCCTCAGGCTTCCGCGCGCTCTTCGTCAGCACAGCCTGTCCGCCAGTCCAAGCCGGTTCTGGGTCGCCTACTGAACCGCACCGGGTTTCCCGGAGGCCCTAACTCTTGCGAGGATGGAGCCATGACGAAGCGAACCCCACCGTTTTCCCCTGAGTTCCGCGAGCGTGCGGTGCGGATGGTGCTGGGCATCAGGGTGAGCACGACTCGCAGTACGGCGCGATCCGCTCGATCGCGGCCAAGATCGGCTACTCGGGCGAGACGCTGCGCAACTGGGTCCGACAGGCCGAGCGCGACAAGGGCGTTCGGGCTGGGCCGGCCACGGACGAGCGCGAGCGGATCAAGGCGCTGGAGCGGGAGAACCGTGAGCTCCGGCAAGCCAACGAGATCCTGAGGAAGGCGTCGGCGTATTTTGCCCAGGCGGAGCTCGACCGCCGGTTCTGGTCATAATCGCCTTCATCGACGAGCACCGTCAGACCTACGGGGTCGAGCCGATCTGCAAGGTGCTGCCGATCGCCCCGTCGACGTATTACGCCCATGCCGCGCGGCGGGCCGATCCCGGCAGGCTGCCGGCCCGGGCCAAGCGGGACGCGGCGCTGACGGCCGAGATCCGGCGTGTGCACGCGGCCAATTTCGGCGTCTACGGGGTCCGGAAGGTGTGGCGGCAACTCGCCCGCGAGGGGATCGCGGTGGCGCGCTGCACGGTGGCCCGGCTGATGCGGGCGACAGGCTTGGTCGGCGTCGTCCGAGGGCGCAGGGTCCGCACCACCGTTCCCGATCCAAAGGCGGCTTGCCCGCTCGACCGGGTCAATCGGCAGTTCAAGGCCGAATGCCCGAATAGGCTGTGGGTGGCGGATTTCACCTACATCGCGACCTCGGGCGGCTTCGTCTATGCGGCTTTCTTGATCGACGTCTTCGCCCGTCGGATCGTCGGGTGGCGGGTATCGCATCAAGCCCGGGCGGACTTCGTGCTCGATGCCTTGGAGCAGGCCCTGCACGAGCGCCGCCCCTTCGCCGGCAGCGGCCTCGTCTGTCACTCGGATCGCGGATCGCAATACGTGAGCATCCGCTACACCGAGCGCGTCGCCGAGGCGGGCATCGAGCCTTCTGTCGGTAGCGTCGGGGACTCGTACGATAATGCTCTGGCCGAGACGGTGATCGGCCTGTTCAAGGCCGAGGTCATCCACCGGCGCGGGCCGTGGTGATCCTTCGAGGCTGTCGAGTACGCCACGCTCGATTGGGTCGATTGGTTCAATCACCGACGGCTGCTCAAACCGATCGGCAACGTGCCTCCCGCCGAGGCGGAAGCGCGCTACTATGCAGAGGTCGAGGTTCAAGCCTTGGCCGCCTGATCCAAACCAAACAGCCTCCGGGAAACCCGGTGCGGTTCAGTCTCGTCGGGGCAGAGCCGCTCGAACAGGATCAACGCCTCATGATTGCAGGCGCACTTCACGGTTATGCCGCGGGCTCCGTTCTGGCGCGCGTTGGCGACCGTGGCCGGCTCGCATTCCAGGCCCTCCAGGTCGCAGCTCCGGCGCGGGTTGCGGGGGCGGCGCGGGACCGACGGACCTCTGCCGATCGCGCGCATGGCCTCACCGCTTCGCCTGACGCGCGGCGGACTGCACCGCGCCGTGCTCCGCACGAAGCTGTTTCAGGGCAAGCTCGAAGTCTGAGATCTCAACGACTCTTGCCGCAGCGAGCCGCGCCTCGTCTTTCGACAGGCGACCGGTGTGGGCGATCTGGTCAGGATCCTCGGTGAAGAACAGGTGCCCGATAGCGAGGCCGTTCGCATCCTCGATGCGGTAGGCGCCCTCAAGTTCGACGACGCGCCAGGGCGGTACGAAGCGGTTGGGGTCGGTCATAGGCGCAGCCAGATCAGCATCATGCTGCCGAGAGACAACTATGCGGCCGCCCGGAGACTTGGCGACGCTGTCGCCGCAAACGATCGCACGCAGTTGCGCCCGTCGGACTTGGCCGCATAGAGGGCGCAGTCTGCCCGTTCGATCGTGTGGTCGATGTCACCATCGGTGAACTCAGCCTCGGCCATGCCAATGCTGATCGTCGACCTGAGGCATGGCCCTTCGGGCTCGAACACGGTGTTTGCCACCGTCTGGCGGATCCGATCCGCGAAGAGGGCCGCGCCTTTCAGATCGGTCTCGCGGAGCAGAACCACAAACTCCTCGCCACCGAACCGCGCGACCTTGTCGGTCGTCCGGATCGCCTCGCTGATGATGCGTCCAACCTGGCGGATGACCTCGTCGCCCGCAGCGTGGCCGTACAGGTCGTTGACGCCTTTGAAGTGATCGATGTCGATCATCAGGATGCAGATCGAACGCCGGTAGCGCTTGAAGTAGCTCATCGCGTCGTTGGCCAAGGGCAGGAACGCGCGCCGGTTGAGCAGGCCTGTCAACGCGTCCGTTTCGGCCAGAACCTGCATCGCGTGCAGATCGGCGCCGAGACGTCTGACGCGATCCTGAGCGGCATGAACCGCCTGTGAGGCCTCCGCTTCGACGAGGCGCGCCTCCGCCTCGGCGGTGCCGATGCGCCTCAGCAGAGATCTCACCGAGGCAGACAGGCGCAGAACCTCGGGCGAGCCGTGCACATGGCGCGTCATCCTCGCATTCGGCTCGCGGCCGATGCGGTCGAGGGCTCCCGTCAGCTGCGCCAAGGGCCGGGTCAGCCGTGCCGCGGCCCACCAGATTGCGACAACGCCGAGTACAGCCGTGGCGAGCCCGAGCAGGAGGATCAAGGCGGTCAGACGGTTCGCCCCGGCCAGTGCCGTGTCGACCGGCTGCAGCGCAACGACGATCCAGCCCAGGCCCGGGTAGTCGCCTCGTCCGCGGGTGGCGGCGGCCGCGGCGAGCCGATCGCCTTCAGCACTGTGGACGATGAAATGGCCGGATGCGAGATCCGCGGCGGTGTACGGGGTCGCTCCAGGGTTGGATCCGAGCAGGACCCGGCCGGCGCGATCGAGGACGACGACATCCTCCTTCAGCTCAGGCCTGCGAGACGACAGGACTTCGCGCCGGACGATGTCGGCCCATCTCCAACTGAGGTGAGCTCCGAGAACACCGACGATGTGGCCCGAGGCATCGGCGATCGGGACCGCTACATCCACGAACCGGAACGGCATCCCGTCGCTGTTGGGAGGAAGCTTGGATTCCAGCAAGGCCGCCGCGTGCACGTCTTCGACTGCGGCTTGCTTGATGCCATCGTTGAACCAGGGCCGCTGGCTGACGCTCGCCCCTTCAAGAAGGCCGCCTGTGGCGGCACGCACCCGGCCATCGCGATCGGCAAACCCGATCCAGGCGTAATCCGGCAGCGACCTCTGGATCGTTTCCAACACTTTGCGAAGGCTGCCGGTATTCTCAAGCCAGTGGGGCTGCAGCGGCTCAAGCGCCCCGACGTTGCGGATCTCCCGTAGACGCTCGGCCATGTCCTGATCGAGCCGATCAGCCATCGACTGGGCAACCTGAAGGAGGGCGTTATGCGCCATATCGGTGGCCTGCCCGCGCGCCAGCAGCGCAGACCCGATCGTGGTCACGCCGACGATCGCGAGACCGATGGAGCCGGCGAGCAAACTGATCTGACGGCGCAATGAAACGCGGTCCGCGAGCCGCTTGAACATCTTGAACGATCCTCGACCCAGGAGGATTATGCGGCTCAGTTCATGACGGCGCGTAAAATTTATACGTAAACAACTCGCTCCTTGCACGATTCGGCGGCAGCCGCATAACCACCCGTTCCGGCTGTAGATCCCTGCCTCACTAAGCAACCTACAAGCGGACGTTCCGCGCTTCTGCAACGGGTCGCAAGCAGCCCCTCGCTGTGGGTTCCAAGTGTCGGGTTTGGGCCACTAGGTAGGGGACTCATTCAGGTCCAAGCGAGGACACAGGCGGCGAGGGCGACGGCGGCCAAGGAGTTGCACGCCAAGCGGTCGTAGCGTGTTGTGAACCGCGCCGGGATTTTCGGAGGCTCCAACTCTTGAGAGACTGGAGCCATGACGAAGCATATTCCACCCTTCTCCCCTGAGGTTCGCGAGCGGGCAGTCCGGCTGGTTCGAGAGCATGAGAGCGAACACGGTTCACAGTGGGCGGCGATCCAATCGATCGCGGCCAAGATCGGCTGCTCGGGTGAGACGCTGCGCAACTGGGTTCGCCAAGCCGAACGTGACGGCGGCGTACGAGCCGGGCCGACCACGGACGAGCGCGAGCGGATCAAGGCGCTGGAGCGGGAGAACCGCGAGCTCCGGCAGGCCAACGAGATCCTGAGGAAGGCGTCGGCGTATTTTGCTCAGGCGGAACTCGACCGCCGGTCCCGGTCATGATCGCCTTCATCGACGAGCACCGCGCCACCTACGGGGTCGAGCCGATCTGCAGGGTGCTGCCGATCGCCCCGTCGACGTACCACGCTCATGCCGCGCGGCGGGCCGATCCCGGCAGACTGCCGGCTCGAGCCAAGCGGGATGCCGTGCTCATGGCCGAGATCCGGCGCGTGTACGAGGCGAACTTCCGCGTCTACGGCGTGCGCAAGGTGGGGCGGCAACTGGCCCGCGAGGGGATCGCGGTCGCGCGCTGCACGGTCGCGCGCCTGATGCGGACGATGGGCTTGGCCGGGGTGGTGCGCGGGCGCAAGGTCCGCACCACCGTTCCCGATCCGGCCGCCTCCTGCCCGCTCGACCGGGTCAACCGCCAGTTCAAGGCCGAATGCCCGAACAGGCTATGGGTGGCGGATTTCACCTACGTCGCGACCTGGGGCGGCTTCGTCTACGCGGCTTTCGTGATCGACGTCTTCGCCCGCCGGATCGTGGGCTGGCGGGTGTCGCGCTCGGCCCGGGCGGACTTCGTGCTCGACGCCCTGGAGCAGGCCCTTCATCAACGTCGGCCCTTCGCCGGCAGCGGGCTCGTCTGTCACTCGGATCGCGGGTCGCAATACGTGAGCATTCGCTACACCGAGCGCTTGGCCGAGGCTGGCATAGAGCCTTCCGTCGGAGGCGTCGGGGACAGCTACGATAATGCTCTGGCCGAAACGGTGATCGGGCTGTTCAAGGCCGAGGTGATCCATCGGCGCGGGCCGTGGCGCACCTTCGAGGCGGTCGAGTACGCTACGCTCGAATGGGTCGACTGGTTCAATCACCGTCGGCTGCTTGAACCCATCGGCCACATCCCTCCCGCCGAGGCTGAAGCGCGCTACTATGCACAAGCCGAGGTGCAAGCCTTGGCTGCCTGACCCAAACCAAACGGCCTCCGGAAAACCCGGAGCGGTTCAGTTGCGACGCGCCGCCAGGTCTTGAGATGGCCGAATAGGCGCTCGATCAGGCGCTTGGGCGGAACGATGGCGCGCAGCAGAGGCAACGCCATGCGGATGTCGGCTACATTGCCCGGGGTCAGGGCGAGCGCAACCGGTCCGCCACGACCATCGGCCAAGCAAGGGATTTTGCTCGTGAAGCCGCCTCGCGAACGGCCGATTGCTTGGCTCCAGGCCCCCTTTCCGCCTGCGGCCGATCGATGAGCCTTCACGTCGGAAGCGTCGAGCATCAGCTCGTCTGGGACAGGGCCTGCGGCAGCAATCTTGGCAAACAGGCTCTGCCGGATACCGCGCTGCGACCATCGATTGTAGCGAATGTAGATCGTGGTGTGCGGACCGTAGGCAGAAGGCGCGTCCTGCCAGCGGCAGCCAATCTTCAGCACATGCAGGATGCCGCTGATCACCCGCCGATCATCCACGCGGCTTGCCCGGTTGGCCGTGAGGCAAGTGAGGTTCGATCCGGGCCCAGGCTTCATCGGAGAGCCAGAACAGCCGTGCCATCACCACTCTGCCTCCGCGGGAAACCCCAAACTCAGGAAGAAAACGCGAACAACAGCAATTGTTTGTATGAGTTCCTACCTAGGGTAAGCCCTTTTGGAACGCCGCACCTGCCGATCGTCCCCTCACGGTGGATTTTGGACGACCATTGGTCGTCTACCGAACGTTCCGGTCGCGCTCATGCCGCACGTGCAAAAAAAGTTGCGCACGGACGGAGGGACTACAAAGATGCGAGGCGCCCGAGTTCCGGGCGCGGGAGTGTAATAGGCTGATGGCTGTCAGTTCGCCCGAGCTGAGGGCGTTCTTGATCGATACACCTTTCTTCGGTGGCCTCTCAGGCTCGAGTCTCGACCTCTTGATCTCGATGCTAGTCGAACGCCACTTCGAGGCAGGCGCTACTGTGGTAACAGAGGGAGAACCAGGCCGTTCTATGTATATCGTCCATTCCGGAGAGATCGTGGTGAGCAAGCTGGGAGCTTCTGGGTGCGCGATCGATCTCAATCGTCTCGGCCCAGGCGATTTTTTCGGTGAAATGACGCTGATCGGAGTTCAAAACCGATCAGCCACCCTCGTCGCAGAGAGCCCGCTCGTGCTGTACGAGCTCACAGCCCGAAGCCTATACTCGTACTACAAGGCTGACATCTACGCTTACGCGATGGTGATGCAGAATATCAACCGCGAGCTCTGCCGGCGGCTTCGCCGAGCGGATGACCGATTTGCCGAGCTTGCCAACGCTGCACGCGTTTCAACGACGCGGACTTGCCTGCGTCGTGAGGAGTGAGAACCGGCCACGGACTTCAGAGCGGCAGCACCGTTTTGCCGGTGCATTGACTGCTGTCGATCAAGAATCTGCGTCGAGGTAGCTCAGCTTGCCTCGGGATCCCAATCATCACGCGAGCAAAGGCTGAACGCCTCATAAAGGTCGGGCGCTTCCTCAACGCCCAGCCGGGCGAACGGCTGCGGCGAGCCTTGATCCCCGGTAGTGTGCTCCATCAGATCGGCGCACGCCGTCTTGTAGGCAAGCGACACCGCCAACCGTGCGCCTCAGGATTCCCGGAAGCACGCTATGCGATACGGCGGACTCGCCCACTTGCCGGCCCGTGTGCCCGCCAGCACGCGTTCTAATGTTCTCGCCACGCTTTCGCGACCTGCTCAGCAAGCGGCTTCGTGAGGTAGGATAGCACAGTGCGCTCGCCGGTTTGCAGAAAAGCCTCTACCGGCATGCCGGGCACCAGTTGGACTTCGCCTAACCGCGCGCGCTCAGCCTCCGGAACTCGGATGCGCGCCTTGTAGAAGAACACCCCGGTCTTCGGATCCTGGGCCACGTCGGCTGCAACCCGATCCACCTTACCGTTGATCTCGGGCGTAGTCCGCTGGCTGAAGGCCGTGAAGTGCAGGATCGCGTCCTGAGCGACCCGGACGTGATCGATATCCTTCGGTTCGATCTTCACCTCGACGGTGAGTTCGTCGGCCTCAGGCACGATCAGCATCGCAGGCTCGCTCGGTGTGATGAGCCCGCCTACCGTATGCGCTGTCATCTGGTGGACGATGCCGTCCTGCGGCGCGCGCAGATCCGTGCGGCGCAGGAGGTCGAGGGCCGCCGTCTGCTTCTCCTCGTATTCGGACCATTTGGCGCGAATGTCGGTGAGGTCCTTGTTGACCTCGTTCCGCATGTCCTGGTCGACCTGCATGATCTGCAGCTCGACCTCGTTGATCTTGACTCTGGAGCCTGCGAGCCCTGCGAGCAGTTTGCCGCGGTCGCCCTCGAGGCGCGCCGCCTCGCGCTCCAGATTCGTCAGGCGCGAGATCTGGACGAGGTTCTTCTGCCAGAGCTCGCGGATGCCCTTCAGCTCCATCGTGACCGCGGCGATCTCCTTCGTCTTCGCCGTGACCTGCTCCGTCAGCCCGGCGATCTCCTGTTCAAATTGTGCAATGCGCTCGCGGAGCTGGCTCTTCTGACCGTTGCGCGCCTTCGCTCGAGAGAGGAACAGGCGCGTCTCGCTGTCGAGGAGCATCGCCACTGCCGGGTCGGAAGCAACCCGTGCCTGAAGGTCAGAGGGAAATGCTATGCTGATGTCACCGTCGCGCTCGGCCTCCTCGCGGGCGCGGCGGGCAGCCAACACATCCAGGGCCCGCAGGACGATGTCGAGACTGGATCGAGGCTGTGTCTCGTCGAGGCGGATCAGGATGTCGCCCGCCTTGACGCGCTGGCCCTCCTTCACCCGCAGCTCGCCGACGATGCCGCCGACTGGGTGCTGAACCTTCTTGACGTCGCTGTCGACGACGAGTTGGCCATTCGTGATGACCGCGCCGCTGATTTTCGTGAAGCTCGCCCACCCGCCCACGCCCCCCACGAGGACGGCAATGATGAGGGCCGTCAGGCGAACCTGGTGGCGGACCGCGGCGCCGGGTGAAGCGCTCCGGTGATGCCGTTCGCCGGTTGAGAGAGGCGGGAAATTCGCCGGAATGGTGGTGGGCATCGGACACTCTCCTGCTGGAGGCGGCTATGACGCCGGTTGGCAGCTGGGCGAACAGGGTCGCGGCGGAGGAGGTATCGGAAGATCAGAGATGATCTTGAGCGGAAGATGCCTGCTCCGAGTGGATAGAGATCTTTTAAATCAGCGCCAGAGGGGTTCTGTGAGCCCGGTCACACAGACACGGTACCCGCGGTCCTGATCCCTCCGGTAAGGTCAGTTCAATCGGGAGCGGATCCAATTCGGAGACATCAGATCGCCGTCTTCCGTGACGATCCAAGGCTGCCGTTCGGGTTCGACAAGGGCAGCCGCAGCCGCGGCGATCGCCTCGCGCAGGCTTGCGAAACGCTCCGGCTCGGCCGGCAAGAAACGCTCGGCCACGGCATGCCACACCTTGAGAGCGGCGGGGCGATCGAGGGCTTCGACTTCCATCGGGGTCAATCCTTGACTGTGCTTAGGCGTGAGCGAAGCGAGGATGGCTGAGGATTGCTGCGGGTGTTGCCCGCGGCTCTGACGCCTTGATCGGCACCACGATCATCACCTGCGTACCGGTTCGGGGATCGAGAACGATGAGGGTCATCGGGGCCTCCTGCTGTTCTGGTCCCGACTTTCTCACCGTTGGAGAACGGTGACTGTGACGCGCCTCACGAAGCCGTGTCCGTGGCCTACGTGCTCGTACATGAGCGCTCCTCAGCCGCAGTGGGGGTGACGTCCGGCCGTTCGGAGTGCCCCCTGAGGTTCTGTGGCGGTGCTCCGGCGGTCCGGCTCGAGCCTTCCTCGATGACCTCGCCCGAGCGGAAGCACTTCCGCTGATCTCTGCAGCCCATCGCCGGTGTTCGCGACATGCCTAAAAAAGAAGGGCGGCCGAAGCCGCCCCTCAGGTTTCCAAGATGCAGGGACTGATCGTTAGGCGAGGTTGCCGAACGTCACGCCAGCCTGATCGATGACGTTGGTGCCGTCGACGAGGCCGCCCGCGAAGTCTTCGAGGATCACGTGCGCGCCGTTGTTCAGCGTGAGGATCGTATCCGCTCCGCCACCGCCTTGGATGTTAGCGAACTGCGTGTTGGAGATGGCATTGTCCGCATTGAAGAACAGTCGGTCGCCAGCTTCGAAATCCTTGATCACCAGGGTCTCACCGTTGGTGAGCTGGGTCAGGTCGACAAACGCGTCGTCCTGCGCCCCATCCTGAGCTCCGAAGTGGATGACGTCGCCCGTCTCGCCGCCAGCGAAGAAGTTGTCCGCACCCGCTCCGCCACGCAGCTCATCGACGCCCGGGCCGCCAACCAGCTCATCGTTGCCCTCGCCGCCGTCGAGCTTGTCGTTGCCCGGCCCACCGTGCAGGACATCATTCCCGGCGCCGCCGCTGATGACGTCATCGCCCTGCTGACCACGCAGCTCATCGTTGCCCTCGCCACCGGTCATGGTGTCGTTGCCAGCGCCGCCGAGCATGTTGTCGGCACCCGCGCCGCCATCGAGGGTATCGTCGCCGTCACCGCCGTCGATCTTGTCATTACCCTCACCGCCGTTAAGGGTGTCCTTACCAGTGCCACCGCTCAAGGTGTCGTTGCCGCCCTCACCAAACACCTCATCGTCGCCTTCACCGCCATCAACAAGGTCGTTGCCTTCACCGGCCTGAACGAAGTCATTGCCAGCGCCCGCTTTCACGCGGTCATCGCCTTCACCAGCGAACACGACGTCGTCGCCACCGCCGGCGTCAATGACGTCAATTCCGCCCTGGGTGTCGATGAAGTCCGCATCGTTCGAGCTCTCGATGCCCACGCGCACGATGTCGGGGTTGTTGTCTCCGATGAACGTAGCCATATCCGTATTCCCTCTAATCTGATGTCGCCGTCTTTCTGATCGGCGAGTTGTTTTTGATGCATCCCAGATTATCTTTCTGTGACCTAAATCACGTATGGTCCAGACATGCCCTCAACCCGGGTAAAGGATAAAAAGACGGTGCTGCTGCGAGCATAAGCTTGACCATTGCTGCTTTGTGCGGAGAGGTGCTGATCATGCTCGCGCAGACTTCGTCGCAGCAGCGCGTTGCGGCAGTGCCTTGCAGGTGCTGGGCAGGTGGGCACGTCCTCACACGCACCCGTCATCAACTCGGACGCCCAGGGCACTGGCAAGCCTGCCGAGACGCAGATAGGCACGTCAATATGAATAAACCCGCGCAGCGTGAGTGCTGCGCGGGCTGCATGTTTCAGGAACAAGGCTTGTTATTAGATTAAATTTTGTTGTAATTGAAAGAAAGAGTGGTATTTGTTCTAAGCACTCTTCTTCACAGCTTCTGCAGAGTGGCTGGCTGTTGAAGCGGACGGCGGCTGAGCTGGCTTCTTGGTGGCAACACCATTCGTGGCGCCCGTTCCACGGAGCTTCTGCAGAACCTCATCCTTACGGCCGAAGGAATGAACTTGGCCGCCGTTCATGCTCAGGACTAGATCCACCCCAGCGAGTGCGCTCATCCGATGCGCCACGAGGATCACCACACCGCCTCGAGCCCGCACACCGAGAATAGCCTGTGTGAGAGCCGCATCGCCCTCATTGTCGAGGTTCGCATTCGGCTCATCGAGCACGACCAGGAAGGGCTCACCGTACAGCGCGCGCGCCAGCCCTACCCGCTGCCGCTGTCCGCCGGACAGCCCGACTCCGCCTTCACCAAGCTCGGTTTCGTAGCCTTCGGGCATTGCCTGGATGAACTCGTGGATACCGGCAGCCTTCGCTGCCTTCTCGACCGCCTCTGGACTTGCGTCGGGTGAGAAGCGGGCGATGTTCTGAGCAATCGTTCCAGCGAAGAGGGCGACTTCCTGGGGTAGATATCCAACATACCGGCCAATATCGGCCTTGGCCCATTGCTCGAATGGGATGCCATCGAGCTGAATGGCGCCTTGATGAATTGACCATACTCCCAGAAGACCACGGATCAACGTCGACTTGCCGCATCCGCTCGGCCCTATGACTGCGACCGCTTGCCCAGCTTTGAGAGCGAAGCTCACGTTTTTGACGGTCAGACGCTGTGCACCAGGCGGAGCGATGCTGACACCCGCGACCTTCAAGAAGCGTGATGGCACAGACAGCACCCCGCTTCGGCTCGGCGGAGCTGCCTTGGCAGAAACCTCGCCCAGGCGCTTCCAGGCCTGCTGCGCGGCTACAACGGTCTTCCAGTTCGCGATGGTCGAGTCGAGCGGAGCCAGAGCGCGTCCCAGGAGAAGGGACGAGGCGAGGAGAACACCCGTGCTGCCGTCACCGGTGATGACGAGGTAGGCGCTGATGGCGAGCACACCGGACTGGAGTGCCATGCGCGACACCTTGGAGATAGCACCAACGGCGCCGGAGATATCCGACACACGCTGTTGAGCGAGGAGGAAGTTGTGGTTCGCCGCGTTCCAGCGGGCTGCGAAGTGCGTCTGCATGCCCATGGCAATGAGGAGGTCGGAGTTGCGGCAACCGGCCTCTGTCACAGCGCTACGCTGCATGGCGTGCTCGCTCACCACCTTCAGGGGGCGGCGCGTGAGCCGGTCAGCCAGCATGGTGATCAGGAAGAGGAACAGAGCGCCGCCGACTGCCGTCACTCCGATAAGGGGATGGAAGAGAAAACAGACGCCGAAGTAGATCGGCATCCAGGGCAGATCGCAGAGTGCGGCCGGCGCAGAGCCTGAAAGGAAGGCGCGCAACTGATCGAGGTCCTGCATGGGCAGATATCGGCTGCCTGCAGGCGCGCCCTCGCGTGGGCCGTACACCATCTGCTTGAAGACATGCGGGCTCAGGAAATCGTCGAGAGCGGCGGCGATCCGGGCGAGCATCCGGCCGCGCATAGCCTCCAGCATGCCCTGAAAGGCGTAGAGCATCAGAGCCAGCAGCACGAGGCCAACCAGGGAGGGGATTGACCGGCTGGGGAGGACGCGGTCGTAGACGACCAGCATGAAGAGAGAGCCGGTCAGATAGAGCACGTTCACCAAACCGCTGGTGACAGCCACGCTGATAAATCCGGAGCGACAGCTGGAGAGCACAGCGCCGATTTCGTGAGATGCGGACTTCATTGTGCATCACTCCATGCTGGGTGGGTTGAGCCAGGAAGAACGTCGTCGGCGAGGGCTTCTTCAGCTTGTGCTGCGGCCTCCCGCCGATCGAAAGTCCAAGGAAGCATCAGGATTTGTAGAGCCCCAGCAGCCACCTTCTGTGATCCGGCTCACGCTCAGCTCGCGCAGGGCCAAATGTTGAGCAAGAAAAAAGCGCTCCAGCGGTGAGCTGAAGCGCTTCAGTAGGATTGTCATGGCGAGTTGTTTGTACGCGCTCTTGGTTCCTGTGAATGTGAGGCAAATCACACTTTGGAGAATGGCTCGCTGAGTGAGAGCACAAGCTCTAAATGCAAGACGAGCAAGGAACCCCTTGCGCAGCACATCATGCGACGCAACTCGGCGCCTGTGAGTTCATCTCGTGGTGAGCGTTCGCGTGCAGGGCAGATCATAATGTTCAGTCGGCGGAAGTTCGCTTCGGCGATGCGGACTGAGGCGACTTGATGCCGGCGATGGGCACGCCCGAGACCTTCCGTGTATCAGAGGTACTTGGCTTGCAGATCGACGGTCGAACGCTGACCAACCTCCGCGAACTCGCATGCGAGCCACGCCTCTGCCCGTGCCCGCCCGACTCCGTGCAAGTGAAGCAGGAAATCCAAGTCCGCGTTGAGCTTCGAGGCGACGCCGAATGTCTGCATGACGTCCTCGGCATCGATTGCGTGAATGCGCAGCAGCTTCATCTCATTGCCACGCAGGATACCATTTTCGATTAGCCTGTTGACGAAGCTGATCGCACGCATCTCGCGCATCAGCGATGAGTTGAAGCTGATCTCGTTGATCCGGTTCATGATCTCCGGCGCGGTGATAGGCACCTCCGGGCGATAGATCGGATTGATGTGCACAAGGACGACATCCGTGCAGTCGCACTCGTAAATGAGCGGAAAGACAGCGGGATTGCCCATGTAGCCGCCATCCCAATAGTGCTCACCATCGATCTCGACGGCTTGAAACAGGAATGGCAGGCACGCCGAGGCCAGAACCGCATCGGCGCTGATTTCACCAGAGCCGAAGACCCGGACCTTGCCTGTCCGCACATTGGTGGCTGAGAGGAAGAGCTTGACGGCGGAACAGCGCCGCAACTCGGCAAAGTCGATGCTGTTCTCCAGCACCTGCCGGAGCGGGTTATAATTCAGAGGATTGGACTGGTACGGCGAGATGATGCGCGTCAGGGCATCGAAGAACGGAAAGGCGAGCGATGTCTCAAGTCCGTAGTTGCCGAAGAACCGGTCCCATGGCGAGGGCTGAAGAGGGCTGAACAGCGCTGCTTGCGCGATCCCTCGCCAGAACGTGTCGAGGGCTTGCCGCGCGCCTTTTCGCCCCCCGACCGTCAATCCATATGCGAGAACCGCAGCATTCATCGCCCCGGCGCTTGTTGCACTGATGCCCTCAATGGCGAGACCATCTTCTTCGAGCAGGCGGTCGAGAACGCCCCAAGCGAAAGCACCGTGAGTTCCACCGCCCTGAAGGGCGAGATTGACAGACTTTACTCCATCACTGCCGCTGCTGGCCGCCAGCCGACCCGCTTCCAAGCGCTCGGCCATGCCAGGAGCTCCTCTTCGGGGATCGGACACCGGGGCATCGTCACCGGAACATCAGCGGAGGCGCAGTGTCTATCGAGTGCCTTGCTACCGCAATTGCAACCTGACCCCGAACGCCGAGCGACACCCCAGCTTGCGGAGGCTCAGGATCATTGCGTCGAAATGGCCGTTGGCGCCGGAGATTTGCAGTCCGAGGTCGAGGCGCTGCTGATCCGGCTCTCAGAAATCGAGCGCGAGCGCGACGAGGGGCGCTGCGCCGCGAGGGGCGGTAGCATAAGCGCAATCATGGGACATCTGCAGAAATCCCGAAACGGGGCGTAAGCGCAGCGGCATAAGCTCGATGCTGCCCTCGCTGACGCTCACGCGGCCGACCGACACCCGGGGATCTACAAGTCCGGGCGGTCGAGGAGAACGCCCATGGAGTAGCACGACCTCTGCGGCGTGCGTGAGGCACATCACAGTTTGATGAGTGCGGAGGGGGCATGCCGCCGCTCGGCAATGCCCAGTTGCTGCCAGATCTGGCACACCGCTCCTGACCAAGCCACTGAGGTTCGTATGTCCGCTCTTCGTTCGATTCGCCGGCTGCTGGCCTTGATCACCGTCCTCATCCCGGTCGACATGGCACGCCCCGAGATCAGTGCCGACGATGAAACCACCCCGAAGACCGAGGTGGTTGAGGTCGTGTTCCGTCACTTCGTCTGAGTTCGACTTTGGCCAATGCGACGGGCTGGCAAGCGGGGCAAGGTGACGAAGCAGGCTGACGGTTAGGGTGGTGGCGTCCCCGCCAAGAGACACCGCCATGCCGGTACTGCCGACTCGCTTCGCCGGGATCATCCTGGCGTTCGCGCCCCTATTCGTCCGCCGCTCGTGGCGCCACGCTCAGGTTCTATTGAGCTGCGCGATCCTCGCCCCTGGTCGGCTCACGATAGCCAGCGTCCTGCGGATCATGGGCCGCGCGCACGAGCGGCAGTTCGTGAACGCCCATCGCCTCCTTAACCGTGCGGCGTGGTACCTGCGCACCGGGAACCTCGACGAAGATCAGGCGATAGCCCAGGGTGAGATGCCGGTGCTCAACAAGCCTTACCGCCGTGACGAGCTTGCCCGCTCGCTGCGTCTGGTGCTGCGGGGCGAGCGACGTTGACCCGTCACCGAGGCGGCATAGGCGGGCGTGAGTGCGAGCGTTCACAGCGCACATAGGAGCGGCGCGAGCCGAATGCTGGCCCTCAGAATGGTGATGCGGCGGGTGGTCCTGTCGTACTCCTCACCTGCTCAGCAGCCCCGGCAGATGCCGCCCATGGCCCGCTTCGTGTGAGCGTCCCACCGCTTGTCCCGTGCTGTGCGCGCAGCGTCATTGCGCTTTGTCGCTTCGGCCGTCTCTCGAGCAGCCTTGCTCGCACCCTGACCCGGCGCGTTCGCCACGGGTGGGCTTGCTGGTGCGCCCGCGGCTCCCAGTGACTCAGGCGTCGGCTGTCGGTGTCCAAGTGGCGCTGCCTGCGCTGTGCTGACGGCTGCGCTGAACGCGATCAGGATTGCAGCTGTCCTCATCATGCGACCTCCTCGCAGCCGGCGCCGCTGAAGACACACGCAGACAACAGCCTCGCCTCGTGGTGCGGGCTGAGGCCGAGCTGGCTTGCGACCAGCTGATGGGTAGACAACGGTCTGCGCCTTGCCCTGATCCCGCAGTGCCCTCCGCAGCTCGGGCAAGGAGAGTTCTCCAAGCGAAGCGCTGCAGAGAAGGAAACGCTCATGAGCCCCGCGGCCGGCAAGATCCAGCGTGCTGTTATCGCCGCCTTTGAGGCGGAGCCCGACAACGCGTTCACATCCGCGGGAGTGATAGAGCGCACCTACCCTGGACTCGGCTGCATCGAGTCGGCGGACGGCTCGTCTTCTTCAACCGGTACAACGTGGTCTCCTACGCCGTGGGGCAGCTGAACTCCGGCACCCGCAACGATTACCGGAGCACCGCTCCGCACTGCACCGGCGGTTGCTCTGAAGCTGAGTTGCACGAGGAGATCTCCCCGGCGGCCGGGCTTCGATGCGGTTCGGTCGACACGCGCATTTTCAGCCAGCCACTTGGCCGTACGGCCAGACGAAAACCGGACTGTGTTTTACAGGCGCCGGGGCGCACCTCGTCGGCCGCAGCCGTCGGGTTCGCGAAGTGGACCCGCTGCCTATTTCCGACTGGCCGATTTAACGGCGGCGCTGACCATGTCCTTCGAGGATGGTGCAGCCGCAATCGTCTTCGGCGTCAGCTTCTTCGGCTTCTTAGCCTCGCGGTTTCCGCGCTTCTTCTCTGAGGCCATGACCAACCTCCAAGGTAGCGAGGCCATGATGCCACGGTTTGACCAGCTATGGCACGCGAATTTGGAAGCCGACCGAAAGCCACCGCTCACTGGGAGGGAAGAAGAGGCCTTGGAGTAGCGATGAGGGACGTAGAAGCACGCCTCGATGCAGCGACCATTGCGAACAAACTGACGGGTTGGCGGAACGAGTTCTCAATCCTGATCGGCGACCTCAGACGATGCAGCCAGGCGGGAGCCCTCGCCGGCGCCGCACAGCAGGAGGAGACTGCCCGAATGACGCTGCGCCCGATGTCCGCGACCGCGTTCGCCCTGCTGGGGCTTCTCGCAGCCATGCCCGCCGTCTCTGAGAGCCTCACCTATACAGGATCGGAGCTCGCGGCCAAGGGGCTCAGGAGCGACGGCAAGGACGGTCTCGAGCCGGCGCACGACGTCAGCGGAATCGCCTGCCTGCCGCCAGATGCGCAAGGACGCCGCTCCTGCCTCGTGGTCAACGACCAGGATACCTACGCCCAACTCGCGAGGCTCGACGAGGAGCGGCTGCAGGGCGGCGATCTGGTCTTTCTCATCGACAAGGAGAGGAGGCGCACAATCCACGGCAGGAAGCCGAAGCGCCTCGGCTGCTCGCAGGGCAAGGGCGGCTTCAAGGATCTCGACGGCGAGGGCGTGGCCTACGCGGCTCCCTACTTCTACGTCGTGGGCTCGCACGGCTGCGCCCGCAAGGACCGCACCGCGGTCAAGTCCGCCTTCGTGCTGGCCCGCCTGCGCGTCGATCCGGATGGCGTCCCGTCTAGCAACGACTTTGGCTCGGTCGAGACCACGTGGCGGCTGAGCGAAATCCTGCGGCGGGATCCGGTCGTCGGCCCACATTACGGACGTGATCTCGACAAGGAGCACGACGGACTGAACATCGAGGGCGTCGCGGCGATCGGCGATCACCTCTTCTTCGGCCTGCGGGCGCCCTCAATCAGCGGCAAGGCCTTCGTCTTTGCGGTCCGGGCGGATGGACTCTTCGCGTCCGGCGATGCGCCCTCCGGCGCGAGGGGCGAGCGCATCGAGATCGAACTCGGCGAAGGTGTCGGGATCCGCGACCTCGCCGCGCTCGACGACGGACGCCTGCTCATCCTGTCGGGGCCGACGCTCCAGCAACCCGACATCCCGTTCCGGGTCTACGCTATCGAGCTGAAGTCTCAGGCTCGCCCGGAGCTTCTGACCACGCTGGAGGATGTCTCGGTGGGCCGGGACGATCGAGCGAAGGCGGAAGGCATCCTGCCACTGGATGGTGAAGCGAGGCGTTTCCTCATTCTGTTCGATGGCCTCAGAAATGGCGGTCCTCGGCTCTACGAGCGCAGGTAGGTGCCTTCTGCCAGTGCTACACCCACATTATAGCGATGCGGACGGCGACGCCGGAGAATCTCCTCGCATCCACGCAGCTCCTCGGAGCGTCTGCTTCCGGGCCAGCAACCCCATTACGAACGGCTCACAATGGCCGACTTCCGTCGCGCGGACCTGCGGGATCGAGCTTGCAACTCAGATCACGACAATGAGCATGCCGATGCTGAACAGCGAGCCAATGGCAGCCGCTGAGAGGGCGAGGAGTTCAAGGACGTCCATACGCCGCCCTGCCGAACCACCGTCTCTCAGGCCTGAGTGGCTCTCGCTTGAAGAAGGGGCGCCGGTACATCCGCGGTCGCCCCTTCCTCTCGCCAGTCGTCGGACAGCACCTATGCAGAGCGCATGGTTAACGAGTCGTTAGAGGATCCGGCAGACGATCATGGCCGTCGCTGCCACGCGAGAACGCCATGAGCCGGAAGCCGCCCAACCGCATAGCCGCTGCCTGCATTGCTGAGGCGATCGCAAACGAACTGGCAGCTAGCGCCGCTCGCCAGCGGCAGGAAGGCGGACCAGAAACCGCTCAGGAACTGCTCCGTCACGTTCGGCATCACCGGGTGAAGGCGATCAAGCTGCGGGCCCTGGCCGGTGCGGAGCACTACAAGACGATCAGCACACTGCGGTAACGCTCATCAACCTGCTCACAGCGTTGTGACGGCCGCTCGAGCGTCGCCGTCCCTAGCAGAGAACGGGCGGCGCTCGTTGCCATTAACAATCCAGTATCCATGACGGAATATGATCAGCGCCTCACCGAGGTGCCGTGATGCGCGTATTGCTTGTCGAAGATGATGCGTCCGTCGCGGCCAGCATCGAGCTGATGCTCAAGTCCGAGAACTTCAACACCTACACCACCGATCTCGGTGAGGAGGGCGTCGATCTCGGCAAGCTCTACGATTACGA